>JASFKW010000008.1:0-59483 GCA_050118435.1 Gammaproteobacteria bacterium
TTATTTTATCGGCGATTTTGATTGCGCCGCTCAAGGGGTTAACTGCATTGCGGATACGTCGTACGTTGCGGCTTACGGTGTGGTCCCCGTTCCGGCCGCGCTCTGGCTGTTCACCAGCGGGCTGTTGGGGTTGATGGGAATCGCCAGAAGAAGGAGGGCGGCTTAACCGTCCTGCAGCAGCGTTCCAGGATTCCCGCCGGGTCGAACGCATTCCGCTTTTCCACGAGCGCAGGTTGGGCCGCCGTGCTTCAAGGCGCGGGGTCGGGCTGAAGTCCCGGTCCGGCCGTTCCCTGTGTCGCTATTTTCAGTTGCTCAATAGACAATTCAGCGGGAGTGGAGTACCGTCCCGTGGGAAGTGTTGCGCTTCAAGCGAGTGACCGGTTTCAGAAGCGCAGGCCGGAGAATAAATCAAGCAAGCTCTGATTACACCTCCTGTGCGAGGAACAAGCGTACCCTGAAGGTTGCGCTCCGGTAACGAAGGAATCCTTTTCTCGCGCGGTCTCTCCTGCACGAGGCGCGGGATTCTGCGACGACGCGGCAACCGGCCGTGACGGAGCAATCAGAGCTGTCTGAGTCTATCTCACCTACCATTATCACTTAGATTATAAGGATCAGCTGACATGATTAACGAAACCACTTCGAGGCGACTGGCGGTTCTGAGTTTCAGCATAGCGACGCTGGTACATGCAGGGAGCAGCTCGGCCGTGGACATGGGCAACATGATGAATCCGTCCAAATGGTTTGGCGGTGGGGACCGCGACGATTATTACGACGAGGGTTGGGGCGGTCCGGGCTATGGTTATGGGGGGCCCGGCTGGGGCGGTCCCGGCTATGGTTACGGTGGCCCCGGCTGGGGCGGTCCCGGCTATGGTTATGGGGGACCCGGCTACGGCTATGGAGGCCCCGGCTATGGTTACGGGGGGCCGGGTTACGGTTACGGGGGTCCCGGCTACGGTTACGGCGGTCCGGCCTCCGGCTACGGCGGTCCGGCCTCCGGCTACGGCGGTCCGGCCTCCGGTTACGGCGGTCCGGGCCGGACTGGCACAGGTACGTATCCGCCTCCCCAATGAAGCCGGAGGCTCACGCCTTCACAGGAATCGGGCCGGCTTGACAAGGAGTGATTCGTAATCGAACCGGCTTCGGCCTACGAGGACGGTAGCGGGGCCGCGCGTCCTACCCGCTGTTCGGTGCCAGGCGTGTCTTCGGTTGCCGCGTCGGTTGTGTCGTGCTCGAGAGCCCAGGGCGGTAAGCTGGGCACTCGACGCGCTTTCGCCAGCAGTTCGTCGAGCTCCGGGCTCCCGGGCGCAATGGGCAGAGGCAGGCCCCGCGCTTCACGGGCGATTGCTCTGGCCCTGTCCCAGCTGACCTCGGCGGCCGGTGTCATCTGCGCCGCAACAGCGCCTTCCATGGGATGTGGCCCGCCCTTCCAGCGTTCGGCATCCTCGGACAGCGGCTGGTGGGCTTCCAGGTACAGCTCGCCGTTGCGCCATCCGGCCAGGTACGGCTCGTTGACGATGCGCACTACGGTACCCACGGCTACCTCAGGGAATAGTCGGGCAATGTCTTCCGGATACAGGCGCACGCAGCCGTGACTCACCCTCAGACCCACGCCGTAAGGCTGGTTGGTGCCATGGATGAGGTAGGTGGGGCGGCTGAGGCGCATGGCGAAATCTCCAAGAGGGTTGTCAGGGCCGGGTGGCACGATCTTCGGCAAGGGGTCGCCTTTCTCCGCGTACTCGCGCCGCACCGACTCGGGCACGGTCCACGCGGGCTTCACCATCTTGTGCGTGATGTGCATGTTGCCCTGTGGCGTCAGCCAGCCCTCGCGGCCGATCCCGACCGGGTGAGTGATAACCTCTGCGGCTTGACCCGGCGCCGGTTCCGGGTAGTAGAACAGCCGCATGGCGGGGAGGTTGATCACCAGCCCCTCTCGCGCACCGGTCGGCAGGACGAACTGCGTGGGCAGCACCACCTCGGTGCCTTCACCGGGCAGCCAGGGATCCACGCCGGGATTGGCGGCCACGATTTCCTCGTAGCCGAGATCGTAGCGCCGCGCAATATCGAGCAGCGTATCCTCGTGGCGACTGGTGGTAACCTGGATCTCGCCGATGACGTCGGTTCTCTCGGGTGGGAGCGGGAAACGGTGGCTGGGTGTAACAGACGGCCTTGCCCAGGGATACTGCCAGCCGCCGAGGTTGCTGCAGGCCGATAGAAATATCGACACGCACAGTGCCGCCATCACGGCCCGCCACGAGTGGCATCCAGTCCCCGGGGTCATTCCTGTCATGCGCGCAAGGATGGATTCACACGGCCGAGGCGTCAAGCGTCGAGAAACAAACCGGTGTATGCGCATTGTGACCGGATCAACTCGCTCGCGGGGCGCAATATTGCTAATCTAATATGATGCTTCACCCAAAACAGTAAAACGGTGCACAACCGCCGTGAGAACGCTCGCCCTGCTGGCTATCCTGGCTTTTATCGCGATCAGCGCTCTGATGAGCATCCACCCGGCCTGGTTCGTGTTTGTGCAGGGCGTGCCCGGAAGGGACAAGCTGCTTCACTGCCTCGGGGTCGGTCTTCTGGCGGTCATTACCGTCATCGGATTTTCGTCCCCGGATTCCCGCCATCGACAGTGGCGACCGCTGTGGGTCCTGGCAGCGATTGCCCTGTTGGTGACGCTCGAGGAATTCGGGCAGCTCGCCATCCCCACGCGGGCCTTCGACCCGGCGGACCTCGCCTGGAGCTACACGGGAATGGGGCTGTTCGGCCTGCCGGCCGTATGGTTGGCACGGCTGCGGGCCTCCCCCAAACAGGGCAACGGGCGATGAAGCCACAGCGAACCGGTAGCAGCGAGCGACGAGCAGGAAACCGATCCGGAAACAGGATTTAGAATTTTATCGTGTGTCTGCGTATCCAAGGCAGCAACCCGTCGAACGTGCATCGATCCTTGTCCAATAACCCGATCAGAAATTGATGTGTCTTTCTCGCTTGCACCTTCAGCCTGTAGCCGTTGAGGCGCAGGAAGACGTCGGTGGCGAAGAACGCGACGCGCTTGTTCCCGTCGACAAAAGGGTGGTTCATGATCAGCGACTCGAACAGCGCCGCCGCCATTTCGGCAAGATCCGCGTAGTAGCCCGTCTGGGGCCGATACAACGCACTCTCCAGCAAGCCCAGATCGCGTACGCCTGACGGCCCACCGAAGCGTTCCAGCAAGGCTCGGTGGATTTCCAGTACTTCGTCACGGCTGAGAAAGGCGACAATCTTACTCTGCAAGCAGTCGTCCCAGCTCTTCGTTTTCGGTCATCGAACGTTCGAGATGGTTCATGACTTCCGGGCGTATGCGCTTGCGTCGCACATAGTCACGTATGGCTTCCGTCAGTAAGCCTGAAACATTCTGGTGAGTCTCTTGGGCGAGCGCCTTGAGTTCATTCCAGGTGTCTTCGTCGACCTTCGAGCTGATCTTGATACTTTGCATTTTTGCAGTATGGTTGACAAAACCAGAAACGTCAAGTCTGCCTGCTGTTTTCGACGAGCGGGCAAAAGGGCGATGCAGGCCAACGTTCAGGGTCCTCAGTTAACCCAGGTGCCCGGTTGCCTGCGGTGGAAGGTCGACGTGATCGGCACTGCGCTGCGCATCAAGAACCTCGGCCGTGCCGACCTCGAAATAGGGGACACAGGGAATAGGGGACAGACCAGAGTTTCCGCCGTCACCGTTAAACCGTGTCAAATCGTGGTCTGTCCCCTATTTTCGCCCTATTTTCGCGCCGGAAGCTGCTATGCGGCCTCGCAGGCCGGCACCGCGGATAGCTCGGCGGGTGCCTGAGGGGCGTAGAGGAACGAAGCCAGATCGCGACGCAGGTCGCCAAGCCGGTTCGTGACGCGTTCCCGCTGCCTGTCGGTGAGGGTCGTGGCCAACTCGTCCAGGAGCCTGACGATCTCCTGTCGGGCGACGTGCCATTTTTCCCTGTATTCAGCGGACTGCGCGCCCATGTCCACCCACCAGTGGTCGAGATACTCGCGCAGCGTGCTTTCGTCCGCACCGGCTTCAATCATGCTCAGCAGCCGGTTCGTTTGCTGCGCCCGGTAGGCGAGCCAAGGCGCGCTGAGATCAGGGATGCGCTCAACGGCATTGCGGATCTGTGCCCGCTGGTCACCACTCAGTCTTCCGGTCCAGTCCTCGATTCGTTCGATGAACCGCGCCTGGCGGGATGCTTTCCTGCTTCGGGGGTCTGGATCGAGATAACGCTTGATGGCCTTTTCCTGGCGCTCTTCGCTGTATTCCGCCAGATGGCTGATCTGGTCCCCGTCGAGGTCGGCAAGGAGGGGAGCGGCTAGGTCGACCGCAAGCTGCGCATGTCGCCGATAGAGATGTCCGGCGCCGTCGACCAGACACGCGGCACCGGGTGACGCGTCGCTGTTGCCGACGATGTGTCCGGCGAGATCGAGGTAAGCGAGCACCAGCGGCAGCTCCTCCTCGCGGTGGTGTCGCAGCACGCGCTCCATGACCGGCTGCCAGCGCTCGCGCTGAATGTCGCTGGCGTCAACCGTCTGCCGTGCATAATAGCTCAGAAATCGATCTGCATTTCGGTAGACGATCTCGGTACGGCTGCAGGCGGAGACCGTCACGACCAGTAGCGCAGTAACGATCTGGCGTACCATCGGTTCTTAGCGCTTCTCAAAGGGTGCGTTACGGGCTAATCCTCGCGACGCAGATACAGCCATATCAATACGCCGACGAAGGCAAACACAATCACATTGAGGGCAGTGTCTACGATATTGTCCCAGCTCACGGCGATTCCTCCGTCTTCAGGGTCTTGAGCAACGCCACGATAAGCAGAGGAAGAATGAACACAAAGGCCATGGCGCCGAGGGCGATGATGGCGCGCACCGTGCCGACATCGCCCGTGAGCATCATGGCGAGTCCCAGCGCCGCGAGAATGCCGCCCCAGATCAGCTTGATCCGCACCGGCGGGTTCTCGTTGCCGCCGGTGGAGAACATGGACAACACGAAAGCGGCGCTCACCACACTGGTGACCAGAAACAGGAAGGCCGCGGCAACGGTGGCGGCACTGGTCAGAAAACTCAGCGGCATGGCCTGGAGGACGAAGAATGTCGTGTTCTCGGGCGAGTCGATCGCCACGTCGACGATTGGTAGATCGGTTCGCAGGACGCCGTAGAACCCGAGGCCACCGAAGACGCCGAACCAGAACAGCGAAAACAGGCTCGGCACCAGGACCACACCCAGCACAAACTCGCGAATGGTGCGCCCCCTGGATATGCGCGCAACGAACACACCGACGAAAGGTGCCCAGGCGATCCACCACACCATGTAGAAGAGGGTCCAGCCCTGAAACCACTCCTGAAACTCACGCCCAAAGAACGGGAAGGTCGCAAAACTCTGACGCACCAGGCTCGACAGGTAGTTCCCGAACGAATCAACGATGCCGTTCATCAGAAATTGGGTGGGTCCAACCAGCAGAAGATAGACCATCAGGCCGATAGCGACGGCCAACGCGATATTGGACAGGCGCGCCATACCGCTGCTGAGGTCGACCGTCAGGGGCAGGAGGAAGGCAATGCAGAGTGCAACGAAGACGCCGTACTGCAGCACGCCGTCCGTGCCCTCCAGCCCGAAAAGGGTCTGGATTCCGCCCTGCACCTGGAATATGCCCATGGCGAGCGACCCCGCGAGCCCCATGGCGATGGCGTAGATGGCCAGCAGGTCGGCAAGCCAGGCGATCACCTTGACCCACCGCCCGCGCCGGAAGGTGTAGCGGATCGGCGTGCTGATGAGCCCCGGTCGGCCCTTCCGGTAAGCGAAGTAGGCGATGACCAGGGCGGTCACTGCATAGATCGACCAGGCGTGCAGCGCCCAGTTGAAATTCGTCACGGCCAGGGCATGAGCAGCGGCGATGTCAGGGTCGAAGCGCGTGCTGATGAGGTGGTAATGGGTCAACGGCTCCGTGGCACCGTAGAACAGCAACCCGACGCCCATGCCGGCGGCGAACAGCATGGTCAGCCAGCTGACCGTGGAGAATTCGGGGCGGTCGTCGTCCGCGCCGAGCCTGATCTTGCCGTAGGGGGAGAGCGCAAGTGCGACCACCACGACCACGATAAGACTTGAAGTCAGCATGATGAACCAGGCGCGGCTCTCGAATCGCAGTGCGACTTCTCTCTGAGCGAAGGCGGCCAGGCCCTCGGTATCCACCAGTCCCCACACGGCGACCAACGCGGTGAGGGCCAGGGCGGTCAGCAGCAGGGGGTTTCTGAACATGGGAAACGGCTCTGATTCTTGACGTCTGTGGGACCGAAATGGGATTGGTGATCCCATTATGCGGATAGCCGCTCCGACCGCAAGCGCGGCTGGCTCACGCGCGATTTGGGCAGATCGATGTCGAAATTTTCAGCAGGCCTCCAACCGCCGGGATTGAAAAATCTCAATGCGTCTCGTGCCCGCCTGGATTGGAATGCCAAAGGAGCAGTTAGAAGGAGACCAGGCATGACACGGGTCGCAATGATCGTCGGCGAAGGCTTCGAGGATTCCGAGTTTCAGGTGCCTTATGAGCGGTTGAAGAACGCCGGTCACGAGGTGGAGGTGATGGGAACAGAAGCCGGCTCGGAGGTACAGGGCAAGCGCGGCGAAGTCAGGGCGCATGTCGATGTCTCGGCCGAAGACGCATCTCCTGACCGTTATGATGCCCTGGTGATCCCGGGCGGGCACGGGCCCGATCGGCTGCGCACCAACGCGGCGGTCGTTTCCTTCGTGCGGAGCTTCATGAGCCTGGGCAAGCCGGTCGCGGCCATCTGCCATGGCCCCCAACTGTTGATCGAGGCGGGCGTGGTGCGCGGGCGCACGCTGACGTCCTGGCCGTCGGTCAAGACCGACCTCATCAACGCCGGTGCCAGCTGGATCGATCAGGCCGTGGTGATCGACGGAAGTCTGATCACCTCGCGCAAGCCGGGCGACCTGGATGCGTTCTGCGGTCGTATCGAGCAGGCATTGGAGCATCCGCCGGGCCACCGCAGCGGCCCGGAGCGCGCCGGCAGCACCGATCCCGCGGGCGTGCCGGACGTGAAGCTCGACGAGGAGGGTTTTCTCGTCGATCCCGCCGACTGGGACGAGCGCCTGGCGTCGTGGCTGGCCCGGGAAGAAGGGCTGGGGGCGTTATCGGACGCCCGCTGGCGGGTCATTCGCGCGCTGCGAGAATGGTATCTCGAGCACCACACGGTGCCCGACTTCCGGCGTGTGTGCGAAGCGGCGCAGCAGGATGATCCCTTTTGCATGGAAAAGCTGTTCGACAATGACGGCAGCAAGGCGTGGCGCATCGCCGGCCTGCCGAACCCCGGGGAAGAGCTCAAGGCCTATCTGTAGGCAGCCCTCGCGCGTCCCGCCGATCGCCTCGCAGGACGGTTATGGCACCTTGAGTGCGCTCCGAAGCCGGCGGGACGCTTCAGCGCTGTGCGACCGGCCGGCACTGGTGTAGAGTCGGTGCATGTGCGGGCGCTTCTCGCTGAACACCGAGGCTCAGGTGCTTGTCGATCTCTTCGAGATCGAGCGCGTCCTGTTCGAGCCCGCTGAGCTGGGACCCCGGTACAACATCGCCCCGAGTCAGACTGTCCCCGCGGTGCGGCTGGGCGCCTCGGGCAGGGAGCTGTTCCCGGCGCGCTGGGGACTCGTGCCACGCTGGTCCCGAGAACCCAAGACTAAGTATTCCACCATCAATGCGCGGGCCGAGACGGTGGCGGAGAAGCCGACCTACCGCGATTCCTTCAGGCACAGGCGCTGCCTGATTCCGGCCACCGGCTTCTACGAGTGGAGGCGGGAAGGGGATGCAAAGGCGCCGTACCATATCCGCGTCCCGGGGAGCGGCGTCTTCGCCTTTGCCGGTCTGTGGGATCACTGGGAGCGTGAAGGGGAGGGCTTCGACAGTTGCTCGATCATCGTCACCGCAGCCAATCCGGCGATGCAGCGCATCCATGACCGTATGCCCGTGATCCTGAGCGAGCCGCAATACAACACCTGGCTGAACAGCGAGCGTTTCGACCGGGCGCAGCTCGAATCCCTGCTGCTGCCGTTCGCCGGCGACCTGGAGCTGTACCCGGTAAGCCGGAAGGTGAACAGTCCCCGCAACGACGATGCGTCGCTGATCGAGCGAGCATAGAGCGCGGCCGCCGTCGCTTTTCGAGCTGCGCAGGGCTGGGCGGAAATCTGACTCCGGGGCGAAGCTGCACCGGCGTGGTGCCCCGCCGCTGGGGGAGCCGACGCTTCGCCTGAACGGGCGGTCACCCGCTGGAGCGGGCGAGCAGCGCAGGGGCGCCGGGCTTCGCCAATTTGCTACACATTTGCCCCTATCTTGCTTCCGATCAATGCATCCGCAGCCGCTCCGTGCTATGAGAAAAATAGATCAAGCGTACGAGTGCCCCGGCGGGATCGAATATCAACAACCTACCGTTGGAGGAATGAACGCAGGTATCGGCTATATTGACAGGAGAGGGCGTGCGTGCCGCGCGGGTAGAGAATTCGTTTTCTTTAAGTAACTTCTGGAGAATGGAGGGAGGTCATGGGAACACTTCATCAGGTTGAGATCGTCGTCCATGTCGATGACGTGCTCGCTCAGGAGCAACGCGATGGTCTGATCCGGGATCTGCAGAAGCACGAGGGTGTGCAGAAAGCAGAGTTCACACCGGGCCGCGAGCATCTGCTGAAGGTGGATTACGATTGCGATAAGCTCCACGCCCAGGATGTGCTGAAATTCGTGCGGCGAGAGCACGTGGGCGCGGAGCTCGTCGGACCCATTTAGGAACCCGAGGACGGACAGCGCGATACAGTCGGCGCCGATGAATGGCCGTGTTGGGGGTGAGACGCCGGCGCGGCCGAAGTGAGTCGGGTCACATTGCAGCAGCGGGTGGCGCGCCAAAATGCTGCAGACAGCGCACCGCCCGCTGTCGTTATGTCACACTCTGAGGATCCGGGAGGTCGTCAGCCATGAGCACACCAGCAGCGACAGATGCGCCTGCGGGAGCAGGAGTGACATCCGCAGCACTGAATGAATGGTTCGACAAGCGCTTTGCGGAGCGCATGGCTGACTATGAGAACCGGAAGACGCCCTCGCTCTCGATTATGGTGACCAAGGGAACGCTCGACTGGGCGTACCCGCCGTTTATCCTCGGCTCCACGGCGGCGGCGCTGGGCTGGGAGGCGAGCCTGTTTTTCACCTTTTACGGACTTGCGCTGCTGAAACAGGATCTGAAGCCCCATATCAGCCCGCTCGGTAACCCGGCCATGCCCATGAAAATGCCGTTCGGACCCAAGTGGTTCCAGGACATCGAGTGGAATATGCCTAACGTGCTGATGGCCGGGATTCCTGGCTTCGAGTCGCTGGCTACGTCGCTTATGAAAAAAACCGTGAAAAACAAAGGAGTGGCAGATATTGTCGAGTTGCGCAACCTGTGCATCGAGGCCGACGTGAAGCTGGTGGCGTGTCAGATGACCGTGGACCTTTTTGGCTGGGAGCGCGACGAGTTCATTCCCGAAATAGCAGAATGGGCGGGCGCGCCAACGTATCTCACCAGTGCCAAGGGAGCCGATATCACCCTGTACATCTGACAGCCGGGCGCACAGCGGGCTAGAAGGGGCAGCAGCGCGGTGACCTGGTAAGTGGTAACAGGCCCTAAGGTATCAGCACCAGCTTACCCACGGTCTGCCCGGATTCCAGGTCCCGATGGGCTTCGGCAACCCGCTCCAGCGGGTAGGCCTTCACCGCAGCGGGGCGGATCCGCCCGTCCCGCAGCCATTGCAGCAATTGCGCCATGGCCGCGTCAAGCAGATCCGATCGGTCAAACAGAAAGCTGAGATTGAAACCCAGCACGCTGTGGTTGCGTGTGGTGAGGCTGAACGGGCTGAAACGGGGGGTACGCCAGTAATTCCACAGCAAGCCCAGCCGGCTGGGGCGCCCTCCTGTGGTGCGGAGCATACTGTGAAAACCGTACACCACAAGCTTTCCCACCGGGGCCAGGTGCCGGTAACTTTGGGCGAGTGTGGAGACCCCATTGGCATCCAGAATGACGTCGTAGCCGCCGGGCGCGAAGCGTTCGGCCGCTTCCCAGAGACGCTGGCTGGACTTGTCGATCACCGCATCGGCGCCCATCGCGCGCACTGCGGCAACTTTGTGTGGCGCACCGACCACACCGGCGACTGCGCAACCGGCGATCTTGCCAAGCTGTACCAGTGCCCCGCCCACGCCACCGGCGGCTGAGTGAACCAACAGCCGGTCGGCCGGCCGCGGATGTGCCAGCTCGAACAGCGCAAACCACGCGGTGAGAAAAACCGCCGGAAATCCAGCCGCCTGTTGAGCCGACAGGCTCTTCGGGCGCGGGAACACCTGGTTGCGTTTCACGGCCACCTGACTGGCGTAGCCGTTGAACCGCGTCACGGCGATTACCTCCGCGCCCGGCTGCAGATCCGTGACGCCGTGGCCGACGGCGGCGACTCGTCCCGCGACTTCGAAGCCCGGCGTGATGGGGAAGCCGATATAGTGCCTGGCCGAGGCGTAGAGACCCATCCGGGTTACACAATCGGCGTAGTTGACGCCGATGGCTTCAACGTCCACCAGGATCTCGCCGGGGCTGACCGAGAGCTCGGGCAGCTGCTCCACGCAGAGCCGCTCGTAGCCGCCCGGGCGGTGAATTACGACCTTTCTCATCGTCCTCCGCGCCCGATCCGCAGCGGTGTCCTCCACCCACGCGGCGCAACGCCCTGTGACCGACGCAATGGCAGGTTTCCGCCGGGCCGGCGATGCCGCCGGGACCCCGGCCCGGACTCGCCGCTTCTCAGGGGCTGCTCGAAGCGGTGCGTCCTTCCTTGTACCAGTATAGAAAGTGCAGGCTAAAGCGTTGCCTGCGGCGGGTCGATCAGTGAGCAGAGCGAGGCGAGCTCGCGCGGCCGGCCGCGAGCCCCTCCCGCCGCCATCGGGGACCCCCGTCTCCCGTGGCCGGGCACTGTCTGCAAGCGTCGGTGCGGCAGCCCCGTGGTCCCGCGGCGCGTGGCCGGTGTCCGCTTCTGCGTTTTGTCGGGGGCGCTTTCTGCACTTGACAAGCGGGCGTCGTTGTCGTGGTATCGAATTGAAACCCCGGCGGTTCGCAAGGTTCGTTTGGGTGAACCATTTTCGTGCCACGTGATCTATCTTTATATGTTGGGTGGCGGGTAAATCGGACGTGCGCGTGATCGTCCCGGTCCGAATCATCGACTGCTCGCGGTGCATCAACAGGGGGTAAGGCATGGCCGAATATGACGACGGACAAAAGAGATTTATCGACTCGCTGACGGCGTTTACCCAGGAACATCGGGCGCGGCACTGGGAAGGCTCGTTCGAAACCTTCATTCAGGACATCGTCGCCCGCGAGCCGGGGCTGGTGACCCGCACCAGCCACCAGTATCTGTGGGACATGTTGCGCTGGCGACAGGAAGAGCAGCGTGCGGCCGGTGGCGAAGATGAACCCGAGTTCCGCCTGTTCTCCCATGAGCTCTATGGCATGGAAGACCCGCTGCGCCGCGTGGTTGACTACTTCAAGGCGGCGAGCGCCGGTTCCGAGGTCGGGCGCCGCCTGCTGTTGTTGCTGGGCCCGCCTTCCGGCGGCAAGTCCACGCTGGTCATTCTGCTCAAACAGGGACTCGCGGAGTACAGTCAGACGGAGGAGGGCGCACTCTATGGCATCCAGGGCTGCCCCCTGCACGAGAACCCTCTGCACCTGATTCCCCACAGCCTGCGCGCCGATTTTCGTGAGACCTACGGCGTGGAGGTCACCGGCGAGCTGTGCCCGCTCTGCCAGTCGCGGCTCGACAGCGAGTTCGAGCACGATTTCATGCGCGTGCCGGTGGAGCGCATCTTTATCTCCGAGGCCTCGCGGGTGGGTGTCGGCACCTATGCCCCGCATGACCCCACCACCGCGGACCTGGCCGATCTGATCGGCTCGGTGGACCTCTCCAAAGTTTCCGAGTACGGGGATGAGGGCGACCCGCGCGCGTGGTCCTGGTCGGGCGCGGTCTACGCGGCCAGCCGCGGCGTGCTGGAGATGATCGAGATTCTGAAGGTCAAGCGTGAGTTTCTCTACCTGCTGCTGACCCTGACGCAGGAGAAGAACGTCAAGGTGTCGCGCTTCCCGCTGATCTATCTGGACGAAATGATCATCGCCCACACCAACCTGGCCGAGTTTCGCAAGTTTCTGCAGGAAAAGGAGAACGAGGCGCTGCTCGACCGCATGGTCATTGTCAAGGTGCCCTACACCCTGTCGTATCTCGACGAGGCGCGTATCTACCGCAAGCTGATCGCCTCGGCGCCGGCGTTTCGCGAGGTCCATCTGGACCCCCACGCGCTGGAGCTCGCCGCGGTGTTCGCCGTCCTCAGCCGGCTGGAGCCGTCCGAGCGCGAAGGCCTCGATCTGAGCAAGAAGGCGCGCCTGTATGCCGGTCAGGACGTCGAGGGCTTCACCGACGCGGATGTCGAGCGCATCCGTGCCGCCGCGCCGGACGAGGGCCTGGCGGGCATCAGCCCGCGTTTCGTCATCAATGCGCTCTCGAATGCAATCTCGCGCAGCGAGGTCCACAGTCTGACCAGCATGGAAGTGCTCATCGCGCTGAAGGACGCGATCGAGAGCGACGCGCGCATCGAATCCCGGCAGAAGCGCGAGTGGGTCGACCTGCTGGTCGGGGTGCGCAAGGACTTCTATAACCGCTGGGTCAAGGAGGACGTGCACAAGGCGCTTTTCGCCTCCTTCACCGAAGAGGCCCAGGCCCTGCTCGACAAGTACCTCGACGAAGTCGAAGCGGCGCTGGATCAACGCGAGATCACCGATCCCATTACCGGAGAGTCACGTGCGCCCGACGAGCGTTTCCTGCGCTCGGTGGAGGAAAAGATCCACATATCGGATGCCGGCAAGGCCAGCTTTCGTCAGGAAGTGGTGCGCAAGGCCATGGTGGCGTATAAGAAAGGCGAGAAGTTCACCCTCGACCGCCACAGTCGGCTCAAGGAGGCCGTTGACCAGTATCTGTTCGAGGAGCGGCGCGACGTGCTGCGCCTGGTGACTTCCGCAGCGCGACCCGACGACGAGACGCGCGAGAAGATCGCCGCCGTCGAGCAGCGCTTGGTCGACGACTATGGCTACGACGGTCACAGCGCACGCGAGGCGCTGAGTTACGTGACCACCCTCCTGTCGCAGGAGTAACACGAAGGGAGAATTGAGGTGTCGCAGTCGCAGGAGGGTCCGGAAACACACGAGCGCCGCTGGTACGATCTGTTCTCGCGCGGCAACCGCGACTGGCTTCGGCACAATCAGAAGATCCGTGAGGCGGTGCGGCACGCGCTGCCCGACCTGGTGGCGCGCTCCGACGTGCTTTCGAGGCCCGACAACCGCACCGTGCAGGTGCCGGTGCGGTTTCTCGAGCATCATCGCTTCCGCCTGCTTGAGCCTCCGCAGGAGACCGGTGCCGGCCAGGGTGATGCCTCCCCGGGCGACATCCTGGAGCAGCGCGGGGATGGGCAGCAGCGCGAGCGCGGCCAGGGCGGGGACGAGCAGGGCGGTCCCAGCTTCGTGCTCGAGTTCAATGTCGACGACATCCTTGACTGGCTGTGGGAGGAGCTTGAGCTGCCTAACCTGCAGCCGCGACGGGGAAGCAACCTCGAGCTGGACGAGCTGGAGCGGGAGGGCTGGGATCGACGCGGGCCGCGGGCGCGGCTGGACCGGCGCCGTACCATGAAGGAAGCGGTGAAGCGCCGTACCGTTCAGGGCGAGGACGCCACGCCCTTCAGCAACGAGGATCTGCGCTTCCGCCAGCTGGTGCAGCGACGGCGCCCGACGGTCGATGCCGTGGTGTTTTTTGTCCTGGATGCATCCGCCAGCATGGATCCGGGATGCCGTAAGCTCGCCAAGACGTTCTTTTTCTGGGCGCTGCAGGGCATCCGCCGGCAGTTCCGGCACATCGACACCGTGTTCATCGCCCACACCGTGGACGCCTGGGAGTTCGAAGAGCAGCAGTTCTTCGAGGTGCGCGGTGAGGGCGGTACCCGCGCTTCCTCGGCGCTGCAGCTGGTGGGCGATATCGTCGCCAGCCGTTACGATCTCGACCGTTACAATGGTTATGTGTTCTACGCCAGCGACGGAGACAATTTCCCCGCCGACCGCGACGCCGCGCGTGCGGCCCTGGACGCGCTGGCGACTCAGATGAACTTCCTGGGCTACCTGGAGGTATCGAGCGGCTATCACCAACACCTCGACACCGAAATGGGCAACCTGTTTCGTGCCCTCGAGGGGCGGCGGGTGCCGGCCGGCAGCTTCGCGGTGACAGATGAATCGGATATCTGGCCGGCCATCAAGGGCTTCTTCCGGGCCCAGGCGGGCAAGCCGGAGGACTGACGTGGAGGCGATGCTGCGCGATTACATCCCCCAGATCGAGGCAGCCGCCCGCGAAAAGGGTCTCGAGTATTACCCGGTCGATTTCGAGCTGGTGCCCCCCAGCTTCATGATGGAGGTCGCGGTCTACGGCCTGCCGGTGCGCATGCCGCACTGGTCTTTCGGCGTGCGTTGGATCTATCAGATGATTCAGCATCGCATGGGGCATTCGCGCATTTTCGAGGTCATCTTCCCGGGCAATCCGAACCGCGCCTATCTGGTCAACGCCAACTCGGTGGCCGAGAACACGCTGGTGGTTGCCCATGTGCTCGGCCACGCTGACTTTTCGCACAACAATCTCCTGTTCGTGTCCAGCCAGCGGGAGGCCGGCTACCATATCGTGGAGCAGGCCGCGGCGCACGCTCACCGCATCGACGAGGCGATCGCCGCTCACGGTCGCGAGCGGGTGGAGGGCGTGCTCGACGCTGCGCTGGCGCTGGAGCAGCACATCGACGTCCGTCAGCCCATCGCGCGCCGAGACTATCCCGCCGAGGCTCAGCGGCCCAAACCCGGCAAACCCAGGGGGGGCGCGTTTCAGAGCCGATTCGGACGGCTGCCCGGCGAGGAAAGCGAGCTTCCGGAGCTGCAGGAGGCGCCGGCCGAGCAGCGGCTTCCTCCGCACCCGGAGGCGGACCTGTTGTGGTTCATCGCCCGTTACGGACCGGCGCTCGAGGACTGGGAGCGTGACGTCTTTCTCGCCGTGCGCGAGGAAGCCTTCTACTTCCTGCCGGTGTTCAACTGTCAGATCATGAACGAAGGCTGGGCCTCATTCTGGCATGCGCAGCTGCTGCGCGAGGTCGACTTTCTGCCCGACGAGCTCTATCTGGACGCCATGAAGACCCACTCGGACGTGGTGCGCCCCTATGCGGGCGAGCGTCAGGTGGCGCTGTCGATCAATCCCTATCACCTCGGCTTCGAGATGTGGCGGATGCTGACCGCGGAATACGGTATCGAGGCGGCCAGGCGCATCATGATCGAAGAGGACGACTTCGGCTTTATCCGCAACCACCTCACGCGGGAGCTCGCCGAGGAGCTGAAGCTGTTCACCTATCAGCGCAGCCGCCGGGGTCGCATCCGTGTCACCGAGGCTGACCTCGATCAGCTGCGCGAAGCGATCCTGCAGCCGAAGTACAACTTCGGTGCGCCGCGTGTCGCCGTCGACGAGCTGCTCAACGACGGTACCCTGGTGCTGCGCCACGACCACCACAGCGACGGACGGGGGCTGGATCCGCGGCGTGCCCAGCGCGTGCTGGAGTACATCTACAGGGTCTGGCGACGCCCGGTGCGCATGTACACCGTCGGCCCCACCGGCGAGGAGCAGTGCCTGGAAGTGGCGCGCTGAGCGAATATCGGCGCGATTTTCCCGTTCGGGTGTCCCCTGAGCGGCCGCCTGCCCGTTCAGGTGCCGGAATCACCCGAGACAATGTCCGGCGTGGTCGGCTTCGGCGACCTGCGCAGCCGCCCGCTCATGGGAGCTCCATGTCCCGCTGGGTGCCGGTCAGCGCGCGGAGGAAGGCCACCAGGTCGCGGCTTTCATCGTCGGTCAGTCCCAGCGGCTCAATCAGGGGGCTCTTGTTCGGGCGGTCCCCGCCGCCGCGGTTATAGAAGGCCACCACATCCTCGAGCGTGGCCAGCGCCCCATTGTGCATGTAGGGCGCCGAGCTTTCGATGTTGCGCAGCCCCATGGTGCGGAACTTCCCACGGTCCGCCGGGTCCTTGGTCACGGCCTCGCGACCGGGATCGTGCTCGAGTGTGGCCCAGCCCTCGAGTCCCATGCGCTTGGCATCGAAACGGATGGCCGCAAGTCTCTGCGGATCATTCGCCACGGCCTGATCGGGTACGCCGAGGTTGTGAAACAGGTTGTCGGTGAGATTGGGGCCGAGGTGACACTGAATGCACCTGGCCTTGCCGAAGAACAGCTCGAGTCCGCGCGTCTGGACCGCATCCAGGGCCGTGCGATCGCCGGCCATGTAGCGATCCAGCGGGCTGTCGTCGAACACCAGCGTGCGCTCGAAGCTGGCGAGCGCAGCGGCGATCCGCTCTCCGGTGATGTCGCTATCGCCGTAGGCCCCGCGGAACGCCCCGCGGTAGTCTTCGCTCGCCTTGAGCTGCTCGACGAGCAGATCCACGTTGTTGTTCATGTGCAGAACGTTTTTGACCGGGCCCAGGGCCTGCTTGTCGAGATTCGGCGCCCGACCGTCCCAGATCAGCGGACTGTTGTACGCAACGTTGACCAGCGCGGGTGAATTGCGCCGCTCGCGCTGGCTCGGGTACGCGGGACCCAGCGGCTGGGGAACAGCGAAGCCGTGATCCGGCAGGTGACAGGTCTGGCAAGAGACGCTGCTGTCGGCCGACAGACGGTTGTCACTGAAGAGCCTCTTTCCCAGTGCCACCTTGGCAGCGCTGAGCGGATTGTCCTCGGGCACCGGCACCGGGCCCAGATGGCCGATGCTGTTCCTGACCGCTTTCGGTGGCGGTGCAGCCTGCCCAGGAGTGCACCAACCCAGCGTCAGCAGCAGGAGCGTGATAATCTGTCCGGTAAGCGGACGGTTGTGCCTGGTCATCGGCGCCTCCTTCGTGTATCCCGGCCTGTGAGCCGATGCGGGGAGCCCGCGGTGTTCTCCCCGCTGAAGTATAGACGCTGCGCGAGGGCCGCACGCCGGCCGAGCGGGCAGTGGTGGATCCGTGCGCGCGGGGCGACGCGGGCGGCCGTGGTAATATACTCGCTAAGGGAGGTGATATATGCGTTTCTCTGTCCTGTGGCTGCTGGTCGGTCTGACGAGTCTCTTCCACCCGGGTCCGGTGTCGGCGGAGAAGGCGCCATGGGGAAGGGGCAGCGCAACGGAGGTCGAGTACGGGCCGCAGAAAGTGGTCTACGATGTCGCCGTGGCCGACGGCGCGGCGTTCGCGCGGGTCCTGGATCGGGCAAGCTATCTGAATAACCTCTACCACGCCGACCCTTTCGAAACCTCGATTGTGCTGGTGCTCCACGGCGATGAGATTCCTCTGTTTGCCATCGAAGACTACGCGAAACACAAGGAGCTGATGGTGCGCGCCCAAAGCCTCACGGTCGGTGGCACCATCGAGTACAGGATGTGCCGGGTGGCTGCCCGCGGCCACGGTCTGGAACCCGAAGACATTCACGGCTTCGTCAGGATCGTGCCCATGGCAGATGCCGAGATCGTGCGCCTGCAGCGCGAGGAGGGCTACGCCTACATGCAGTAGCGCGAGGATGGGCTCGTGCTGGCGGCTCAACGGTCTCAGGCTTTCCTCTGTGCCGTGAATGCCGGCGGCGAGCGGTCCGGCCAGCGGCCCCAAGACGGGGGGCGATCCGGGCAGGCCATGAGAGATGCCGGCGGCCGGACTCGGGATGGAGGCTAGCTACAGGAAGACGGTGGCCGGGGTCGCCGTGGATGTTTCGGCCAGCGTATCGATGACGGTGCGCATGATTTCGCGCACCACTTTTTCGCGCTCGTTGTTCACAATGATCGGGATGCCTGCGCGGTCGGCTTCGGAGAGCAGGTAAGACTGCAAGCGCCAGATGGCATCGAAGTGTTCCAGATAGCGTTTGGAGCGGCGCTGGGGCACCTTGGTGCCGCGTCCGCGGATCCGGTCTCTGAGCTCCCGGCGTTTGAGCACCGCCAGCATGATAGGGGCAATGACGGCGTCGGTGTCCTGCGGTATCTTTTCCAGAATCGACGGGTGCACGTGTACTCCCTCAAGAATCAGCCAGACGCGTTCGCGCAGGGTACGCTCGATCACCGCTTCGCTGGCAGCTGATAACAGGTCGACCTGTGCACGAAAGCCTTCTGCCAGCAACTGGTCTTCGTCCTGCTCCAGGTTTCGCTCGGAGGCACCCAGGACGCTCCAGGCGCTGAAGGAGGAGGTGTGCAGGATCGGCAGCAGCCGGCTCGAGATCATGGTGCGCATCACCTCGCGCAGCATATCCGTGGACTGCATGCGTACGATCTCGAGTCGGTTGGCCAGTGCCGTCGCGATGGTGCTCTTGCCGCACCCGGAGGTGCCGCCGATCAGCAGCACCAGGGGGCGTCCGCTGCGCAAAAAGTCGATCCAGATCATCCAGCGATGCGCCACCGCAGGCCCCAGCTCGGGGGTCTGGTGCAGACAGCGGTAGGTGAGATGGGCGACGTGCTGCGAGCTGATCTCCGTGATGTGTTTGTCCAGAAAATGCTGGCGAATGCGCGCCATGACTTCGGCGGCTTCTTCGTAGGTCAGCCCGATGGTCTCGAGGCAGCGCCGGTGTTGCTCACCGGAAAAGGGCGTGATGCGCCCGTCGGGATGCTTGACCTGGATGGGTGTCACCACCACGGTCTGCTGCTGGTATCGCGCCGCCACGCGCGGACCGTAGTTGCGCTTGAGAAGCGCCAGGACCTTTTCGCGCAGCTCGTCGCTGGTGAGGACCGCCGTCTCGCCGAGCTCCCGCCGTATTGCGGCGGCCACCTTGTAGGCTTCCTCGAAGGGGAGCCCTGAATTCTGCAGCGAGCGCGTCAGGATTCCCCGCAGGAAGGGTACGCGCGTGTTGCCATCGGGATCTAGGACGAAGATCTTGGCCACCGGGGTCCCTTCTGCAGCGATTGGTATCCGTTCAGGCTAAGCATAACAGTAGAGTTCAGCGGAACTCCGTTGAATCGAGATGGGCCCATTATTGCGGGTCGCCGTGCGAGAGTACTGGGCTTGACGGCCGCCTCCCTGCGGCCGACACCCGCCGACAGACACGAGGCATTGCCAATGCAGTCTACAGTGTAAGTATACAGACCGGACATTGAATATCAGCGTCGTATCGCCGATATTATTTTTTATAGCCAATTCAATTTATTGCTGGGCACGGGGAGTATAGATGTTCAGAACCGCAGAGCTCGGGAGCACCATTTCCAAGGAGGAGTACAATGACCGCGAGCCGCTGCTGCGCCGCGAGCTGCTGGATCTGCAGTGCGAGCTGCGGATGCAGAAAGAGTTTCCCGTCATCGTGGTCTTCGCGGGGGTCGACGGTGCCGGCAAGGCGCAGACGGTCAATCTGCTCAACGAGTGGATGGACCCGCGCTGGCTGGTGACACGCGCCTATGACAAACCGTCAGACGAAGAGCGCGAGCGGCCCGAGTACTGGCGCTTCTGGCGCGACCTGCCGCCGCGCGGGCGCATCGGTCTGTTTCTGAGCTCGTGGTATTCGCGGCCGGTGCTGGACAGGGTGTACGGCAAGACCGACATGGCCCGCTTCGTGGACCGTCTGGATCGCGCCGTCGCTTTCGAGCACGCGCTGGCCGAGGACGGCGCGCTGGTCGTCAAGTTCTGGATGCACCTGAGTCGCGAAGCTCAGGAACGCCGCCTCAAGTGCCTGGAGAGAGATCCGCTGGAACGCTGGCGGGTGACAAAGCGACACTGGAAACACTGGCACATGTACGACGGCTTCATCGAGGCGGCCGAGCGCGTCATCATGCGCACCAGCACGGGGAAGGCGCCCTGGCACATCGTGGAGGGTATCGATCCGTTCTACCGCAGTCTGACGGTCGGCACCCTGTTGCGCGACGCGCTGGCCAGTCAGCTCGAGAGGGTCAGACTCGAGCGGGAGGTCAAGGCCCGCCTGGTCGGCGAGCCGGCCAGGGGGCGGGTGGCAGCCACGGACACCCCCGACAATGCCGGTGAGGCCTTCTCGGCGGGCGACGTGCCGGTGGTCAGTGTGCTGCACAGCCTGGACATGACCCAGGCGCTCGACAAGAAGGACTATCAACAACAGCTGAAGCAGCATCAGGCTCGACTCAACCTCCTGTCGCGACAGGCGCTCAAGAAAAAGATCTCCACCATCGTGCTCCTGGAAGGACCGGATGCCGGGGGTAAGGGCGGTGCGGTGCGTCGCATTACTGCGGCGCTGGACGCCCGCAACTACCAGGTCATTCCGATCGCGGCACCTTCGGACGAAGAAAAGGCTAGGCACTATCTGTGGCGTTTCTGGCGGCATCTGTCGCGCGCCGGACGCGTGACCATTTTCGACCGCAGCTGGTACGGGCGCGTACTGGTGGAACGGGTCGAAAATCTCGCCAGCGCACCGGAGTGGAAACGCGCCTATGCGGAAATCAATGACTTCGAGGAACAGCTGGTCGAGCACGGCATGGTGCTGGTGAAATACTGGCTGCACATTAGCAGCGACGAGCAGCTGGCGCGTTTCAAGGCGCGCGAGGAGACCCCCCACAAGCGCTGGAAGATCACTGACGAGGACTGGCGTAATCGCGAGCGCTGGGCGGACTACGATCGGGCAGTCAACGACATGGTCCAGCAAACCAGCACCCTGCATTCACCCTGGACCCTGGTCGAGGGTAATGACAAGCGCTTCGCGCGCGTCAAGGTCATCCGCACCCTCTGCGCGCAGCTGGAGGGCGCGCTGCGCAAGGTCTGAGCGCTGGGGCGCGGCCCGGTTACCCGCCACCAGCCATTGTCACACTCCTGTCATCTTTGCCTGTTACGCTTTTGATGGATAAGCCAGCATCGTGTTTCCAGGGAGCGTCTCAGTATGTCAGGCCGGATCAAAGAGGTTGTCAGGTCGGCTCCTGCCCCGCAGCGTAGGCCGATCCTGGTCCCGGTCGATTTTTCCACCGGTTCGGAAGCCGCCCTGCTCTTCGCGGCACACTTTGCCGGCTGCGCACAGGCGCCTTTACTGGTGCTGCACGTCGTGCACGAACCGAGAAACGAGCCCGGCTTCTATCGTCGCCGGTGCCGGCCGGGCGCGCCGTTGGCGCGGCCGCTGGAGGATGTCGCCCGCGACATGCTGAGCGATTTCATAAACGAGGTGAGCCGGCACCAGGCGGTCGGCGAGGTGCTGGCTGGCGCCCGCACCCGACTGGTCGGCGGTTTGCCGACCCAGCGCATTCAGGAGGTCGCACTGCAGGAGGACGCCGCGTTGATCGTCATCGGCAGCCGCGGGCGGGTCGGCTGGTCGCGTCTGGCGGCGGGTTCCGTGGCCGCCGAGGTGGCAAAACACAGCCCGATCCCGGTCACCGTGGTGAAAGCACTGGGGCCGCAGCACAGACAGCCCGGCGCCGAGGTCATGGGCTCGAGTGAATGGTGGATCCGACGCGTGCCTCTGCACGCCGTCCGCACAGGCATCGAAGGGGAGGAGCCGGGCGTCTGAAGGCCGCTGTCCGGTCAGCCGTAGCGGCCTTCGATGTAGTCGGCAGTCTCTCGCTGCGCCGGCGCGACGAACATGTCCGCCGTCGACGCATGCTCGATCACCCTGCCCATCAGCATGAAGATGCATTCTTCGCTGGCACGCCGCGCCTGGGCCATGTTGTGGGTCACGATGAGGATGGTGTAGCGCCCGCGCAGCTCCCAGATCAGCTCCTCCACGGCCTCGGTGCCCTTGGGATCCAGCGCCGAGCACGGCTCGTCCATCAGCAACACGCTGGGTTTGACGGGCAGCAGGCGGGCGATGCATAGCTTCTGCTGCTCTTCCAACGACAGCTCGGTTGCCTTACGGTTAAGTCGGTCCTTGACCTGATCCCACAGCAGCACCTGGCGCAGCGCCTGCTCGACGATGTCCTCCCTCTCGGCGCGCGAGCGCTTTTTACCCGCTGCGTGGATCCTGTGGCCGAACAGCAGGTTGTCACGGATGGAAATGGGCAGCGGATTGGGGCGCTGAAACACCATGCCGATCTGCTTGCGCACCTGCACCAGCTCAACATCCGTATCATAGATATTCTTGTTCAGAACCTCGATGGCCCCATCGATGCGGGCGTAGCCCAGCCGCTCGTTGATACGGTTGACGCTGCGCAACAGGGTCGATTTGCCGCAACCGGACGGCCCGATCAGCGAGGTGATGATGCCTTGTCGGACCTGCAGATCGACATCGAACAGCGCCTGAAAAGTGCCGTACCAGAGGTTCAGCTTACGGGTGCGGATAGCGTACTGAGCGGCGGACGCATGCATCAGCCGAACCTGCCTTCCACATAGTCGCGGGTACGTTTGTCCTGCACCGCGCCCGTGAACAGCGCCTCTGTATCACCGATCTCGACGCAGTGTCCCCCCAGAAAGAAGGCGGTACGGTCGGCGAGCCGTCGGGCCTGCTGCACCAGATTCGTGACCAGGATGATGGTCATCTCCTTCTTGAGCTCCTTGAGGACGTCTTCGATCCGCATGGTGGTCACCGGATCGACCGCGATCGAAAATTCGTCCAGCATCAGGAGGTCCGGCTCCTGCGACAGGGCCCTGGCAATGGTCAGACGCTGCTGCTGGCCGCCCGAGAGCAGACTGCCGAGCGAATCCAGCCGGTCCTTGACCTCATCCCACAAGGCCGCACGCTCCAGACAGCGTTCGACAATGACGTCCAGCTCGGCCTTGCTGGTGACGCCGCGCAGGCGCGGCGCCAGGGCGACGTTGTCATAGACGGTCATCGGCAGACCGACGGGGAGCGGAAACACGACACCAATGCGCGAGCGCAGCGCGTAGACGTTTTTCGGCCGCCGGATCTCCAGGCCGTTGAAACGAATGTCACCCTCGACGCGCATGTTGGGCGTGAACATGTCCATGCGGTTCAGGGCCTTCAGAAACGAGGTCTTGCCCGCGTTCGCCGGACCGATGATGCCGAAGATTTCGTGCCGTCGCACGTCCAGACTGACCCCGCTGAGAGCGCCGTGACCGCCGTAGCGGATGCTCAGTCCCCTGACTTCCACCGTGGGCGGAAGGGGCTCGCCCCCGGGGGCTTGGCCCACGTCGGTCGATGCTCTGCTCACCATTTCTTCCGGGCCCGCAGATAGACACGGAAGGCGATCGACAGGCTGTTCATCAGCAGCACCATGGCGATCAGCACCAGAGCCACCCCGTAGGGCAGGTTTTCCGGCACCCCTGGCACCTGGGTCGAGACCACGAACAGATGCAGCGACAGCGCCATGGTCTGGTCAAAGACGCCCTGTGGCAGGAACGGGGTGAAAAACACCGCCCCCGTGAACATCACCGGGGCGGTTTCGCCGGTGGTGCGGGAAACTTCCAGAATGACGCCGGTCAGGATGCCGCTGACGGCATTGGGCAGGACCACGCGACGTATGGTTTGCCAGCGCGTCGCGCCCATGTTCCAGCAGGCTTCGCGAAAGGCCATGGGGACCGCCTGGAGCGATTCGCGGGTGGCCACGATGACGACCGGCAGGGTCATGATGGCGAGGGTCAGGCTGGCGGCGAGGATGCTGGTCCCAAAACCGAAAAAGATAACGAACGCGCCGACGCCGAAAAGCGCGTGCACGATGGAGGGCACGCCCGCGAGGTTGATGATGGCCAGGTTGATGGCGCGGGTGAGCCAGTTTTCGGCGGCGTATTCACTCAGGTAGATCGCGGCAGCCACGCCGATCGGCACGGAGATCAGCAGTGCCACGGTGACCAGCCACACCGTCCCGAGCAGCGCGGGGAATATGCCGCCGGCGGTCATGCCGTCCGTAGGGGCTGTGAAGAGAAAGTCAATCGAGAGCACCGAGCCGCCCTTGTAGACCAGCATGCCCAGGATGATCAGCACCGGCAGGATCAGCAGTCCGGTCATCAGCATGAACAGGATACGGAACAGCCGCTGGACTTTCTTGTTGCTGGCGTTGAGCTCCGTTTCAGCGAACATGGGTCTATCCTCGACGCACGCCTCGCACCACGAGATCGGCCGTCAGATTGATGACGAAGGTGATCAGGAACAGGAAAATACCGATGGTGAACAACGCCTGGTAATGGTCGGACCCGACGGCCGTCTCTCCCAGCTCGGCGGCAATGGTTGCGGTCAGGGCACGTACCGGGTCGAATATGCTTTCGGGAATGTTCACGGAGTGTCCGGTTGCCATCAGGACAGCCATGGTCTCCCCGAAGCCGCGCCCGATGCCCAGGAGCACGGCGCCCAGCAGACCGTTCTTGGCGGCCGGGAGCACCACCTTGTAGATCACCTGCCAGCGCGTCGCGCCCATGGCTTCGGCGGCCTCGCGATAGCGATCGGGCACGGCCTTGAGTGCATCCTCGGCGATGGAGGTCATGATGGGCGCGATCATCAGTCCGAGAATGAGACCGGCGTTGAGCACGTTGAGCCCCACCGGGACATCGAAAAGCTTGATGATCAAGGGGTTGATCAGGGTGAGACCGATAAAGCCCCAGACCACGGACGGGATGGCCGCCAGAAGCTCCACCAGCACCTTGAGAAACTCACGCGTCTTGCCGGTGGCGAACTCACCGATGAAGACGGCAGCGCCGAGGGAAAAAGGAATCGAAACCAGCAGGGCGAGACCCGTGACGCTGGCGGTTCCCGCCACCAGGGCGAGGATGCCATATTCGGGGGCGTCATCGTCGCTCGGCTCCCAGTAGGGCGACAGGAAAAATTCCCGCGGATCCATGGTGTCCAGAATAAAACCCAGTCCTTCCTTGGTGATGAAAACGAAGATGCCGACGATGAACACGATCGCCGAGATTCCACCGATGAACACCAGGATCTGTACCAGCTTGTCCGTGTACCAGTCGAGGTTGCGTCGGTCGAAGTCGGTGGCCGGGCTTGTTTCCATGCTCTGTGTACCGCTCTGCGCTCAGGGCGCGTCCTTGCCGCGCAGCAGCTCCATCAGGTCCGTGACCTGCGTCGCGATCTGGCGGTAGATCGCCTCCAGCTCCTCGGTGCCCAAGGTCTGTCCCTCGCCGTCTGGCACCCGCCCGACGTCCCACTCCAGCCCCGTGGTGTGGAAGGGAAGTCTTGGCACGAAGTCGCGCACGGGTCCCTGCAGGCTGACGATGACGTGTTTTTCGGCGAGCTCCAAATGGGTGAAGTCCAGCGGTCGGGGCGCAATGTCGGACATATTGAAGCCGTGGTCTTCCATGAATGCGACCATCGCCTGGTTGAGGTTTCCGGCTGGCTTGGAACTGGCAGTGCCGTAATGGCCGCTTTCGGGGAAGCGCTTGCGGGCGATCGCCTCGGCCATGGGGCCCAGGCAGCAATTGGTCTCGTCCACGAACAGGATGTTGTAGACCTTAGGCGCCTTGGCCTGCCCCGTGACGGCGAACACGGTCTCTTCGCACAGGTTCTTGGCCTGGTCCGCCACCCGCTTGAGGTGAGTGAAAATGATGAAGACCGCCAAAGTGTTCTTCACCTGTTCGGGCGCGCGATTGGACATCAGTTCGTCGTATATCGAGTCCAAGTCGTATTCCAGGTCGCGCTCCAGGACCATGGTGGCCCGGGCCGTGTCCGCGTTGAGGTCATTGAACGCGGTAACCGCCTGCCGGAGCATCAGCTGGGCTTCGCTGGCAACGCGCTCGAGCTCGACGGCGATCTGTCCCTGCGGCGGTGCGGCCATCTGCTCGGATACCCGTGCGATGGTGACCGCGTAATCGCCGATACGCTCCAGCGCAATGTTCGCCCGGATCACCGCCGACAGGAGCCGCAGGTGTCCCGCGCTGGGCAGGTGCAAGGCGATGAACGCGTGGCAGAGCCGGTCGATTTCCCGCATCGCTCGGTTGATGGGGTGATCGGCGAGAATGGTGGCCGCGGCGAGCTTGTGGTCGCCGGTCAGAAGGGCGTGGACGGCGTTGCTCAGGCCCTCCGTGACCCGCGCCGCCATTCTTGCGACCTCATCCCGGATTCTGGTCAGGTCGCGTTCCAGTCGTTCTTCGTAGTGGCTCATCCCTCTCGCTCCGGATTGCCCGCGGGAAACGCTGTCGCCTTGTCATCGAGAAAGAAAGCGGCGAAGCAGTCCCTAAGCTCCCGATCATGCTGCATGGAGATTGCTTCGCCTCGCTCGCAATGAGGGGTTGAACATCGGATCATAGCTTCTCGGAGATTTGCACATAGCGGCCGGCATGGACTCTTAGGGCTGTCGAGCGCGGAGGAATGCATCATAAATGTATTCCGAACGCTCGTCGCGGCTGACCTTCGTGTCCATCGGGTACCCGGCGGTACCAGCGCGATCTCTTATATCCCGTGCTCAACCCGCCATGACCGTCGGGCTGTGACTCACTCGCAGCTGACATTGCGGACCGGTGCATACCCCTTCTTTTTGATGATGCACTGCCCGGTGTCGCTCAACACCCAGTCCAGATACGCCTTGATTTCACCCTGCGGCTCACCGCTGGTGTACATGAAGAGCGGGCGCGCGATCGGGTAGCTGTGGTCCGAAGCGGTCTCTTCCGACGGCATCACGCAGGCGGCCTCTCCGGTCTCGGCCACACAGGCCATCTTCACGTGCGATGTCGCATAGGCGAGGCCGCTGTAACCGATCGCGCAGGGGGTCTTTTCCACCAGATCGACGACGTCCTTCGATCCGTGCATATCCAGGGTACCTTGCCGGTATTTGCCCTTGCGGCCCAGCACGGCGTCCTTGAAGTAGGCGTAGGTTCCCGAGTTGTTCTGGCGACTGACGACCACGATCTCCTGGTCCTTGCAGCCGGGCACCTCGACGCCAAGGTCCGTCCACTTGGTGATCTCACCGCGACGACCGAAGATTTGTCTGAGCTGGTCAAAAGAGAGGGTATCGACGGGGTTGGCGCTATTGAGAAAGACCGCCAGGGCATCGTAGCCGACCACGTGCTCCACTGGGTGGTGGCCCCGTTTGTCGGCCATTTTGATTTCCTTGTCCTTCATCTTGCGGCTGGCGTTGGCGATGTCCACGGTTCCGTTGATGAGGGCCGCGATTCCGGTGCCCGATCCTCCCCCCGAGACCGCGACAGCGACCTCGGGATCGACTTCCTGGTAGGCCTCAGCCCAGGCCTGGGCCACGTTGACGAGCGTATCCGAACCCTTGTTCTGGATTTCGGTGCGCGCCGCGGCGGTTCCCGGCAGCAGGGCCATATGAGCCAGCAAGGCCGCGATCCATATCCAGCTCTGTTTCATTACTTGTCCTCCGATACCTAGGGGTTTGGCGTAATCGAATGAAGTTAAAAAACCTCTTTAAGTCATCAAGATAATGAAAACTATAAATGTAGTTTCTTATGGAATTGCTGTGTTTTCCAATTTGGTGCTGTCGGATAACCCCCACTCAATACGCGGATTGAACGTTAACCGATTTGTCATCGTTGTGCCATCCAAATGTAACAAAACTGGCGTGGCTTTAGCAGTGGGCTTGATTCGATCCTCACAAGGCTGGGGCCCATTCGCAACGGCGTTCGCAGCAACCCGGCTGAGCTTTGCCGCACACGGTCACGGCGGGTTGCTCCAGCCCGTCTGGGCGGCTGGGGACAGGGTTGGGCTACACTGATAGGAAAGGCCGCGCATGCAAATCACACGGGCGGGCGTAAACAGACAGTTCAAGCGAGCCGCTGCGAATGCAATTGCGAGATGGATGGCTGGCGGTCTGGTGGCGGTGTCCTGAGCAGCCGGGCGCCGGTGTATCTCCGGTTGTACAGCCTGACCTTCACTCCCCGGGTGCCGTCGGGTCATGACCGACCTTGTCGCCTTGCTGGTGCTGTTGGTTCTGTCGGCGGTGTTCTCCGGCTCCGAGACGGCGCTGGTGAGCCTTTCGATCGGGCGCGCGGAAGGTCTGCTCAAGGAGGGGCGGCGGGGTGCAGCCGCGCTGTATCAGTTGAAGCGCGACCCGGTGCGCATGCTGACCACTATCCTTATCGGCAACAACCTGGTGAACATCGCCGCTTCGGTCATGGCCACGGTGATCGCCACGCGCTGGTTCGGTGCCGCGGGGCCGGGCATTGCCGTCGGTGTGCTGACCATGTTCATCCTGGTGTTTGGCGAGATCACGCCCAAGACCATCGCGACCCGCTACTCGGAACGCCTGTCGCTGCTCATCGCGCCACCCATGCTGGGCTTCATGCGGCTGATGTTCCCGCTGGTCTGGATCCTGGTGCGAATTTCGGCGTACCTGCATCGATTCACCGGAGAGCGCGACGATCCGACCGTCACCCAGTCCGAGCTGATCCACATGCTGGGTCACGGCGAAAAGGAGGGCACCATCGCCCACGGGGAAAGGGAGCTCATCGAGCGCGTGTTCGCCTTCAACAACCTCCGAGTCAGGGACGTCATGACACCCGAGAGCCAGATATTCGCGCTCGACGGCAGCCGGACGGTCGCCGAGGCGATGCCGGTGGCGCTGCGGGGATCGGTCTCCCGCATTCCGCTGTATCGGGGACAGCGTGACAACCTCTACAAGGTTGTGCATCTGCGCGACCTGCTCGAGGCAGCGGCGACGGGGAACCTACAGGCGCGCCTGGATGCCATCGCTCACGAGCCTCTGTTCGTCCCCCAGTCCCAGAGCATCGAAGAGCTGTTTGCGAGCCTGAGGGCCAAGAAGCTTCACTTCGCCATCGTCGTCGACGAGTACGGGGTTATTCGCGGCGTGGTCACCCTGGAGGATCTGCTCGAGGAGCTGGTCGGTGAAATCTACGACGAGACCGACATCGCGCCGGTCGTCGTGAACCGGGTCTCGGACGACGAAATCGTGGTCGACGGGGCCGCGGAGCTGCGGGTGGTCGAGGAATTCTTTGGACTGGACCTGCCCGGCAAGCCGACCGACAGCGTCAGTCTCTGGATCATCGGCAATACCCAGTCGATTCCCCAGCAGGGCGAGAGCTTCAGTATCGACGGGCTTGCCGTGAGGATCGTCAAGGCATCGCCGCGCCGGATCTATCGCGTGAGTATAAGCCGCGAGGCCAGGGTCGAGGCCGCCATCACGGGCTAGTACTATTGCAATATCATGTTGCAAAAGCACTAGAAGTGTGTGCGGGCCATCCTATTGCTGCGGCTGTGGCAGGTTGGTTCATTTTTTTGATCCTCTTCGTCGAGTCGTGCCTGCCATTCTCGTCAAACGATCGAGCCACTGTGCTCGCTCTAGCGCTCGCCTCGCTACGCGCAGATGATTCGCACAAGCGCCCGGCGCCGCTCAGGCAGCAGCCGTTTCCTCCCCGGTAGCTTCGGCGGGCAGGACGGTTTTGGCCATGCGCTTGGCGAAATAGTAGATGCGTTTCAGCTTCTCGATGATGTCCATCTCCACCGTGTAGGCTGCGAGCCGATTCGGCTCTTCTGCAACGAGCCGTTTTGCCTGATGCAGGGCCGCCGAGGTGGTCAGCCGGTTGATGTCCGACTTCATGCCGATGACGTCTTCGGCGGAGCGCAGATCCTTGTCCACGACGGCGGCGGTCGCCAGCGCGGCGGTGGATGACACCACGTCGTGCAGGCGGGTGAGCATTTCACGCGTGGCGTTGCTGACCGATACGCCTTGGCTGATGCGCTGATTGCCGAGGTGTACCAGATCGGTCTCGATGATATCACCGATATTTTCCAGATCGTTGGCGGCTGCCATCAGATTGATGAATTCCTGGGTGTGTCCCTCGGTCAGCTTCCTGCGGCTGATACGTCCAAGGTAGCTGATAATGGCGCGGTGCAGGATGTCCACTTCGTCGTCTATGCGGGCGACCTCCTTGAGCGTAAGCCGGTCACCAGCCAGGATCGCGGGCATGATGGACTGCAGCATGGCTTTGACCCGCTCGCCCATGTGGCCGATTTCGAGCCGCACACGCTCCAGCGCCAGCGACGGCGTATCCAGCAGCTCCTCGTCCAGGTACAGCGGCTTGGCGATGACGACCTCCTCCAGCGGCTTGTCGGGCACCAGCCATTCCACGAAACGTGCGAACTGGCCGGCCAGACCGATGAATATCAGGGTGTTGGCGACGTTGAAGATGGTGTGTGCATTGGCGATCTGGCGCGGTGTATCCGCCGCGAGGCGCTCCAGACCGGTGAGCCCGGGATGTGCAGGTGACAGCCAGGTGACCAGTTGTGCCAGTTGGTCGATGAGGCCGAGCCACAGCAATACGCCGAACACATTGAACAGGACGTGGACCACCGCGGCGCGGGTGGCCTCGCGAGGCTTCCCGATGGAGGCCAGAATGGCGGTGACACAGGTGCCGACGTTGGCGCCGAAGGTCAGCGCGATACCGGCGGGGAGGCTGATGAAGCCCTGGGTCGCCATCACGATCACGATGCCTGTGGTGGCGGAGGATGACTGAACCAGCGCGGTGAACAGGGCCGCGATCAGGATGCCGGTGAGGGGATTTTCCATGTGCGACATCAGATCCAGGAAAGGCTGGTAGCTGCGCAGCGGGGCCATGGCGTCGCTCATCACGCTCATGCCGAAGAAGATCATCCCCAGACCCATGAGCATGGCACCGTACTGGCGGACTTTCTCGCGCTGGGAGAAGCTCAGCATCCCGAAACCGGCGGCCACCATGAGCAACGCCGCCTTGGTCACCTTGAAGGCGATGATCTGCGCGGTAATGGTCGTGCCGATATTGGCGCCCATGATGACGCCGATGGATTGCGACATGGACACCAGTCCCGCCGTGATGAAACCCACGACCAGCACCGTGGTCACGGACGAGGACTGAATCACCGCGGTGACAAAGGCGCCGGTCAGAGCACCCATGAAGCGGTTGGTGGTCAGCCGGGCCAGGATGAGCTTCATGCGCTCCCCGGCGACGGCCTTGAGCGCCTCGGCCATCTGGTCCATGCCAAACAGGAAGAGGGCGAGCCCGCCGAACAGCTGCATGGCCATGGTGCCCCAGGCCATGGCCTGTGCAGTGGCTTCGGACTGGCCGAGTACTGGCGTCACTGCCAGCGCCAGGGCCATGCCGAGCATGAGTTTGCGCAGCGGTGCTTCCGGTCGCAGCAATCCGGAGATGATCGGCATGCCGGTAACTCCTTTAGTGGCTACTTTCCTTTGTTGGCCTTGACGATGGTCACTGGGATCGGGGCCAGATTGACTACCTGTTCGGCCTTGGAACCCAACATCAGGTGTTTCAGTCCCGTCCTGCCCTGGCTGCCCATGACGATCATCCGGGCGTCGATCTTCTTGGCGGTCTCGAGAATGCGGTTCACCGGCAACCCCGAAACCAGGAGCGTTTCGGCCTTTTCGATCACTCCCGGCTTGGAGCACTTCTTGGCCGCCGCGCTTATGAATTGGTCCATCATTTCCCCCGCGACGTCCTCCATGCGGCGCAACTGTTTTTTATGTCCCTTGACGGCGTAGTACCCGGGGGCCTCACCCGGATCGTGCACCACATGCAGGACCGCAAGCCGTGCGCCGATCGTGTCCGCCAAATCCGCCGCGCACAGCAGCGCGGCTTCGGAGTAGCCGGAGAAGTCGACCGGGACCAGGATCGGCCCATCCTTTTCGTGTGCTGTCATTTGTTCTTCTCCTTGTTATTCGCCCGTTCAAGCCTGATCGGCCGGCGGGCCCGACGTCGGTCGGCCGTGCGCAACAGCACGAGCTGCCGGGCCTGCCGTTCACATCGACCGAACGCCCGGTCGGCCGCCAAGCCACCTGGATTCAGCTCCCGTGTTGCAGCCGCTTGTGAAAGTAGATCAGCAGCTTTTCGCGCAGCTTGGCCTGCTTGTGTCGGTTGGCCGCGGCCTTGCGCTTCTGTGCCAGGGCAATGAAGGTCTCCTGCGAGTTCTTCGATTCCTTACCTTCAACGGCCGGCCGCTCGACGTAGGTGCCGTCGGAGCGCATTTCCCAGACGTTCTTGCGGCTGGAGAGCTGGGCGTCGAGTATCAACCGCAGCTCCTGGCGCAGCTTGGGGTCCTCCACGGGCGCCACGACCTCGACACGGCTTTCGAGATTGCGTTTCATCAGGTCAGCCGAGCCGATGTAATACTCTTCGTCGCCACAGTTACGGAAGTAATAGATACGGGAGTGCTCGAGGAAGCGTCCGATTACACTGATCACCGTTACGCTGTCGCTGAGTCCGGGGATGCCCGGTCGCAGCCGGCAGGTGTCGCGCACGATGAGGTCGATTTTCACTCCGGCCTGGGCGGCGCGGTAGAGTGCACGAGTGATATCGGCGTCCTCGAGCGCATTCATTTTGAACTGAATGTGCCCGGGGTTGTCGTCCCCATGGCATTTGATCTCGCGATCGATCTTGCTGAGCAGCGACTGTTTCAGCGTGTAGGGCGCGGTCAGTATCTTGCGATAATTCGGCGGAGGGGAGTAGCCGGTCAGGTAGTTGAACAGCTCGGTGAGGTCCTGTCCGATGGCATCGTCGCAGGTCAGCATGCCCAGGTCGCTGTACAGCCGGGCGGTAACGGAGTGATAGTTTCCGGTACCGATGTGTGCATAGCGGCGCAGCCCGTTGTAGTCCCGTCGCACCACCAGAATGATCTTACTGTGGGTCTTCAGTCCCACCACGCCGTAGGTGACGTGGATGCCGGCGTTTTCCAGACGCCTCGCCCAGCGTATGTTCGCCGCTTCGTCGAAGCGCGCCTTCAGCTCGACCAGGACGGCGACCTGTTTGCCGTTCCGTGCGGCGTGTATCAGCGCATCGATGATGTTGCCCTCGGCCGAGGTCCGGTAGAGCGTCATCTTGATGGCGAGCACCTTGGGATCATCGCTGGCACTCTGCAGAAAGCGCTCCACGCTGCTGTTGAAGGATTCGTAGGGATGCTGCAGCAGCAGCGACCCACGTTCTCGGAGAATGTGGAACACCGGACGGGTATCGTACGCCAGCCTGGTGTGGTCAATGGGCACATGGGGCGGGTCGTGCAGCTCGGGGATATCGAGGCCGGCGAGCTCGAAAAGATCGCACATCGCCATCAGCTCCTGCACCTCGAACACGTCCGCCTCCTCATTGAGCCCCAGCTCGGCGGCGAGCATGCCACGGTGCGTCGGGTCAATGCCCTTCATGACCTCCAGGCGAACGATGGGAGCAAAATGCCGGTGCCTCAGCTCGGTTTCAATCATTGCGAGGAGATCATCGGCCTCCTCTTCCTCGATTTCGACGATGGCGTTGCGGGTGACCCGGAAGAATTCGCAGGAGACGATCTCCATCCCCGGGAACAGCAGATCGAGATTGTTGGCGATGACGTCGTCCTGCGCCACGAAGGTGTTTTCGTCTCCGACGCGCAGAAAGCGCGGTGCCATGTCTTTGGCCACAGGTACCTTGATGCGCGCGATATGCACGGCGCTGCCACCGGGGTGTCGCACCGCCACCAGTAGGTTCAATGCCAGGTTGGAGATTAATGGAAACGGGTGTGCGGGATCGAGCGCCAGCGGTGTCAGCAGGGGGAAGATGTTGGTGATGAACTGCTCGCGCAGCGCGTCGCGTTTCACGGCATCCAGCTCGCTGTACTTCACCAGGTGGATGCCCTTGGCATCCAGCTCCCCGAGGAGCTGGCGATAGATCCCGTTTTGCTGCTGGATCATGTCGCGCACCACTGCCTGGCATTCCGCAACCTGCTCGGCCGGTGTACGACCATCGACCGTGGGCGTGCGGATACCGGCGGCAATCTGCTGCTTCAGGCCGCCGATACGCTTCATGAAGAATTCGTCGAGATTGCTGCTCACAATGGCCAGAAACTTCACCCGTTCCAGCAGCGGGGTCTGCGGCGAAGCGCTCATGTGCAGAACGCGCTGGTTGAACGCCAGAAGGGTCAGCTCGCGGTTGAGGTACAGCTCGGGGGCGTCGAGACTGAATTCGGCGCCGCCCGGGGCCGGTGAGGGCGCTTCCGGGCGGCGTTTTGTCCGACGTTCGGGGTCCGGGCTCGCCGATGCGTCAGTCGCGCGGGGAGAGGCAGATGCGGGATGGATAGTTGTGCTCATTCAGATATCCTGTGCTGATAAAGGCTTGCCGACGATATCAAAATTATAGCAATCCCGGGTCCGCCTGACGCTGTCTGTCGCTGCGAAGTCCTCAGAACGGCAGCCGTTGCCGCTCGGCAGGGCCGATGCGCCGGTCTGAGGCGGTTTACTCTCTGCGTCCGGGCTGCTATTTTCGTCTCTCATGCGCGCAATCGTCGTAAGGCACTACAAGACTTTGCTCAACAGCGCAGGTCGAATCATGGGCTGGCAGGATGCGCCCCGGGTCAAGGACTGGTTCGCCGATGTTTCCTACGTGGACGCGCAGCTGCGCGAGCGCGGGATCGCGCTCGATGCGATTTATTCCAGCGACCTTGAGCGTGCGCGGCAGACGGCAATGTACTATGGCCGCAGTCACGGCATCCATATCGTCCACGACTCCCCTGCTCTCAATGAGCTGGACTACGGCACCCTGTCCGCCAGGAGCAAGAAGTGGGTGGAGAGGCACATTCCCGAGCACAAGATGGACCCCGATTTTGTCTATCCGGGTGGCGAGAGCTTTCGGCAGATGCAGCGGCGCAGCACCGCTTTCATCTCCTCGCTGGCCCGCACGCTGGGCGGGAAAACGATACTGGTGGTGGTACACGCCGGCGTGATCCGTGGCCTGGTCAGCCACTTTCTGGGCCTCGACTACGCCACACAGCTGAAGCGCAAAATATCGCACCGCTACATCGGGGAGTTTTTCTTTGCGGGAGAGGTCTGCGTGCGTTACGACGAGTTGGGCAAACCGTCCGGTTTCGCGCGTGACCCTGAGAGAGTGTTGTTACCCTGGCGCCGGCCCGTCGCAACAGACCGGCGGGGCGTCGGGCGCGCGCTGACGTGGCGGGCCGGACTGCGTCCGGACCCCTGATGATAGCGCCCGGCCGCTGTCGCTAGCGACCGGGCCCGGCGACGCACCCGTCATGCCATCTGCCGCTGCGCACTTCTGCACCGCGGCGATGACGGTTCATCCTTTCACGATTCGGGACGGAAAATCGGTGCGGGTCGGGTTGCCGGTGCCGACTCGTCCGGCTTTGCCGCCGGCGCCTGCTGTTGCGGCCACTGGGGTTGAGCCTTCTGGGCAGTGCGGAGCTCGGCACAATAGATATGCGGCGATGTGCCCTCGGTGCTCACATAGGTGATCAGGCATTCCTTGGCGTTGCCTTGGTCAACGATCTTCCTGGCGATCAGGTCGCCCTCGCGCAGATAGCTGGTCTGGGACATGCTGCCCCCTTTGCCCCCCTTGAGGCTGCTATAGCACTTCAGGGAGGGCGAAGTGTTGCCGGTGTTCACATAGGCAACCAGGCAGGTCTTGGTGCTGTCGGGATCGACAATCCTGAAGGTGTCGAGGTCGCCTTCACGGAGGTGGCCGCTGCGCACCAGAGCCGCGGTCTCACGGAACTTGGCGCTCGTAACGTTCTTGTAGCAGTCGAGCGCGGGCGAGGTGCCCTCGGTGCTCACATAGGCGACCAGGCAGGTGACATTGTTCTCGAAATCCCGCATCTTGCGGACCACCAGCTTGCCTTCCTTGAAATGACCCACCTGCCCGATGTTGGAGCGGAAGCCGGAGACCACGTCGTAGCAGGTCATGGTGGGGCTGGTGCCCATGGTGCGCACGTAGAACGCCAGACAGATGCGGTTGCTCTCCAGATCAGAGATCGTGCGCACGATCAGATCACTCTCGCGCAACAGTCCGGTCTGGACCAGGAGCGTGGACTGGTACTCCCCAGCCTGACACGCAAAGGATAAGCCGAATGCCAGCAAAGCAAATAAACGTTTCATTTTCGAACTCCCGCTCTTTATTTTTGTACCGTGATTAACACTACCGGGTGGACAGATGTGACCGGGCTCTGGCAAGACCAACTGTCATACGCATTGTCTCACGGCAATCGCGCAAGACACTACGCTTACCCGCTTAAGTGTAGTACAGCTTGTCGGCGGCTAGTGCCTGTTTCTTTGATCTTTCTCGGCACGCGTGCAATGGGCGGCGCTCGGGTGTCACCGTAGCGAGGTCTCGCCCGTTTCGCTTCGGGCCTACGGCGGCACTGCGAGCGTTGCAGGACGTTGAACCCGTTGCAGGACCGTTGCAGGGCGGCGCGCTTCTTGGTAAAAAATCGCGGATTCAAAGTGTTGGCATACAATGCAGAGGTTAAATATCATTTTCGGTGTTGCAGATCGAAAACCTGGATTCCCCGTGAAACCGATCAAAAACAGATTGTTATGGATTGGTACACGGATTGCAGTCTATCAGGCAAAACCCTGGCCGCGACGGGAGAGCGCACAGGCCCCGTTGCCAGGGTGAAAACAGCGATGAGCAACAGGGTCGGGGAAGATCGTCCGCGAAGGCCGCAGGCTATATTTTCTGGACAGCGTCTCCTGCCGCAAACCTGTTGTCGACCGGATTGCGTCGGCCCGCGGGGCGGGAGGTGGTTCGGGTTTTCAGCTTTTTTCATGATGGCGAGTGGAGATGGTACGGTGATTCGGAAAACAGCTCTTTCAGCTCTGACCGTTGCAGCGCTTGTGTTCGCAGATGCCGCGACGATCAATGTCGCTCAGGCATTCGACCTTGGCAACATGATGAATCCGTCGCGCTGGTTCGACGATAACGACCGTTACGACCGGGGTTACTATGGCCGAGGCTACGGTCCCTGGGGCTACGGCTATGGCGGACCTTACGGCCCTTACGGCTGGGGTGGCTATCCCGGCGGGTGGGGTGGTGGCTATCCCGGCGGGTGGGGTGGCTATGGTTATGGGCACCAGGCGCCGAGCACCATCGTGGTGAATCCGACGCCCGAGTCTTCCCGGCAACAACAGGAGCCCGCGCCGCGGCTGCCGGAATAAGTTTTACTGTCCCCGCTCCTGTTGAAGCGGGTGAGATCGTGAAGTCCAGCGCTCCCGATGGCGCGGCGAGCCGCCGGGAGGCAGAGACGTCGTCGTGCCCTCGTCACATGTACAGCCCGCCCGGTTTGGCCGCGGGCGTTTTTTTGTGTGTCTTTTGTGCGCCCTTCCGCGGCACGCGAGGTCGCGGCTACTGCCGTATGCCCTCCACCGACAGAAACAGCTCGACCTCCCTCGCCGCCGGTCCGAGGTCGTAATCGATCCCAAAGTCCGACAGCCGCAGGCTCGTGCTGCCCGCAAACCCCCGCCGGTAGCCTCCCCAGGGATCGGGCCCGTGACCAATGTGTTCCACATCGATGGTGACGGGACGCGTCACGCCGTGTAGCGTCAGATCGCCCGTCAGGGTCGCAGTGTTGTCGTCGTGTTCCCGGAACGAGGTGCTGACAAAGCGGGCCTCGGGGTACCTGTTCACGTTTAGGAAATCCTCGCCGCGCAGGTGTTTGTCACGTTCGGCGTGATTGGAGTCGATGCTGGCCGTGCGGACGGTGACCTCCACCCGGGATGCGTCGGGGTTCTGCTTGTTATAGGAAAACCGGCCCTCGAAGTCATTGAAGCGTCCCAGCAACCAGCTGAAACCGAGGTGCTTGATGCGAAACTGGATGAAGGCGTGGGCCTCCCTGGTATCGATGACGTAATCGGCGGCCGGCGCCGGTGCCGGGGTCGTTAACGCGGCTGCCAGTGCGGTGCTGGTCAGGGCTCGGCATTTCATTGCTTCTCCTCCCTGGGCAGGGTATTCGTGGTGGCGGCGTATGGCCGCAGTATACGCGTCAAGGTTGCATCGCGGTCGATAAAGTGATGCTTGAGCGACGCCATAGCATGCAGGCTGCTGAGGCCCAGGAGGGCGTAGGCCAGCAGCTCGTGAATCAGCCCCGCCGTGTCTTCCTGTTGCGGATAACCGCTCAGGGTCGCGGGCACGCTGAAAAAATCGAACACCTCGATGGCGCGGCCGTCCGCGGTCGAGATGAGATAGCCGCTGACGAGCACCGCGAAGGATAGCGCGTACATGAGCAGGTGAGCGCTTACGGCGACCCGGGCTTCCAAGGTCGAGGCGAGGAGCCGAGGCCGCGGATTTGCATAACGCCACACCAGGCGCAGCAGCATGACACCAAACAGCAGCAGACCGACACTCTTGTGGATGTGGGGGGCGTCCCGGTACCACGGATGGTAATAGGTGAGCTCGACCATCCACAGGCCGAGGGCGAACAGGGCGACCACCGCAACGGCCACCAGCCAGTGCAGGAGGATACTGATCAGGCCGTAGCCTTCGATACTGTTGCGCCAGTTCAAAGCGCCTCCACGCGCCGGGGGCGGTCAACGGCGTACCAGGACTTCGCGCTGCAATGTTGCACAAATCTGTGGGCAATATCCATCGTCTGCAGGGTTTTGTAAGTTCAGGGTGATCTGCACTAGACTACCGGTAGCTGTTGCCCGGTCGGCCAGGGGGGCCGGTCGCGGTGACCGAGGATGAGGCGTTCGCGGCGCATCTGCGGGGCCGGTGCGTAGCGCGCGGACCGCCCGCGCTGCACGGCGGCCGTGCAGCCTTACTTGGGAGGAGTGGTGAGCAATCTCAGACACGCCATCAACCTTAGCCTGTTCCTGTTTGCCATCTGGCTGCTGCTTTCGGGCCATTACACCCCCTTGCTGCTGACTTTCGGTGTGCTTTCTTCTCTGTTCGTGGTAAGCGTGGCCATGCGCGCCGAGCTTGTCGATCAGGAAGTGGAGCCGGTCCTGATCAAACCTTCAGCGCTGCTGTACTGGGTGTGGCTCGGGCGGGAGGTCGTGAGGTCGAACATCGACGTGACGCGTCGGATACTGGACCCGAAGCTGCGCATCAGCCCCGAGGTGGTCCGCGTGAGGGCGACGCAGCGCACCGACCTGGGAAGGGTGACCTACGCGAATTCCATCACCCTTGTGCCCGGCACCGTCACCATGCGGGTCGAGGGCGACGAGATCACGGCCCACGCCCTCACGCATGCGATCGCCGCCGACCTGAAAGGCGGAGAAATGGATCGACGGGTAACCGACATGGAGCGTAGCTTCTAGGGCCTGTTAACACTTACCAGATCGCCGCGTTGCTGCCCCAAATGCGGTCAGGCAAGGCGGGAGGAGTGAAGTTTGGTGATTCCAAATGAACGACGAGCAACGCGGCCTGAGCGCATTTGGGGCGCAACCCGGAGGGACGGGGCCATTTTTCCGCAATGCGGCGTTGCCGCTCGCTTGTGTAGACTGGCTACACGGCGTTCGCAGCGCCTTGCCTTGCAGCAAAATGGCCGCCGTCGCGGCGATCGGGTAAGTGTTAACAGACCCTAATGTTCGCGACCGCAGCCGCCGCCATTCTGGTGGCCATTGGACTGGCGCTGATTCGCGCCTTCAGGGGGCCGACGCTCTATGACCGATTCCTGGCGGTGAACATGGTCGGCACACAGATCGTGCTGATGGTCGCTGTTCTCGGTTTTTTTGCCGAGCGGCCCGAGTTTTTGGACATCGCGTTGGTTTACGCGCTGATCTCCTTTGTGAGCACCATCGCCGTGCTCAAGTTCTGCTGCAGACGCCACGAGGCACCAAATTGCGGCTGCGATACGGGTAACGGAGAATGATACAGTTGGTCGTGGACGGCTTGAGCTGGCTGTGCCTGGCGGCGGGCGGATTTTTCCTGATCGTCGGCGCCATCGGCATTCTTCGCTTTCCGGACTTCTTCAGCCGCCTGCACGCGCTGGGCGTGTGCGACTCCATGGGTTCCGGGCTGATCCTGCTCGGGCTGATGCTGCAGGGCGGTTTTACGCTGGTTACCGTCAAGTTGATTCTCATTTTTTATTTCGTGATTTTCACGGGACCCACGGCGATACACGCCCTCGCTGCGGCAGCCCAGACCGCGGGGCTGAGGCCTGCGGGCAAGGACAGGGAACAGGCGCCATCGAACACCTGATCAACAATGTTCTGCTGGGGCTGCTGGTGGTCACGGCCATCGCGATCGCGCGGATGCGCAGTCTGTTCGCCGTGGCGATGCTGAGCAGCATTTATAGTCTGCTTTCGGCGGCCCTGTTTGTGGTGCTCGACGCCGTCGACGTGGCGTTGACCGAGGCGGCGGTGGGCGCGGGTTTTTCAACCATCGCCATGCTCGCGGCGGTCGCTCTCACCAGCGATCGTGAGCAGACGCCGAGGCACACACCGGTGCTGCCGCTTGCGGTGGTGGTGCTCACCGGCGCCGCACTGATCTATGGAACGCTGGACATGCCCCGCTATGGAGATCCGACGGCACCGGCCCATCAGCACGTCAGCCCCGATTACATACGGGATACACCGTCTGAAATCGGCGTACCCAACGTGGTGACCGCGGTGCTGGCCAGTTACCGCGGTTATGACACCCTGGGCGAGGTGACGGTGATCTTCACCGCCGGCGTCGGGGTGCTGATGCTGCTGGTGGCGCGCTCGCGCAGACGCGAGACCGGGAGGAAAAAAGAATGAGGCAACCTGTGGTTCTGCGCGTCATAGCCAAGCTGTTTTTTCCGCTCATCCTGCTGTTCGCGCTCTATGTCCAGTTCCACGGCGATTACGGACCCGGCGGTGGCTTCCAGGCCGGCGTGATTTTCGCCACCGGATTCATCCTCTACGCGATGGTGTTCGATCTGGAGGCGGCCCGGCGCGTCATCGCGCCGGGTCTGCTGCGCGTGCTGATGGCTGTCGGCGTGCTGATCTACGCCGGCGTGGGTTTCGAGAGCATGGTTCTGGGCGGCAACTTCCTGGAATACCGCGTGCTCGCCGAAGACCCGGTTGGCGGACAGCATCTCGGCATCCTTCTCATCGAGTTCGGCGTCGGCGTCACTGTGGCCGCGGTGTGTATCGCCATCTACTACGGTTTCGCGGAGCGGGGTCAGGAATAACGGGCCTCCCGCACACAGCGATTCGCATCTATGTTGGATCTGCTCGGACTCTACAACTACTGGGTGGTCATCATTCTGATGATGGTCGGTTTCTATATCGTGATCGCGCGACCGAACCTCATCAAGAAGATCATCGGCCTGTTTATCTTTCAAACCTCCGTGTTCATCCTGTTCATCAGCATGGCCAAGGTCGAGGGTGGTACGGCGCCGATCGTCGTAGCCGACCGGATCGTCTATTCCAACCCTCTGCCGCACGTGCTGATCCTGACGGCGATCGTGGTCGGGGTGGCAACGACCGCGCTTGGCTTGGCGCTGGTGGTGCGCATTAAAGAGGAATACGGCACCATCAACGAGGACGAAATCCATGTCCAGGACGAGGAGCGGTGAGGCCGCTGCCGTGCTGACAGCTCACCTTCCCGCCCTGCAGGTTGCGCTCCCGCTGGTCGCCGCCCCTCTGTGTCTGCTGCTGCGAAGCCCGCGGCTGGCCTGGGCATTCACCACGGCTGTGAGCACTCTGGTGCTGATGATCGCAGTTGTGATGCTGCGGCGTGTGTGGCTGGACGGAACGCTGAGCTACGCGCTGGGGGACTGGGCCGCGCCCTGGGGCATCGAGTACCGCGTCGATATGGCCGCTGCCATGGTGGTGCTGATTGTCGCTGCCGTTGGCGCCGTGGTGATGCCATTCGCCTATCGCAGCGTGGGCCACGAGATCCGAGAAGACAGCATCAGTCTGTTCTACACCTGCTATCTGCTGTGCCTCACGGGGTTGCTGGGCATCGTAGTCACCGGCGATGCGTTCAATCTGTTTGTGTTCCTCGAAATCTCCTCGCTTTCGTCCTATGTGCTCATCAGCCAGGGGTGCTCGCGGCGTGCGCTGACGGCGGCCTATCAGTATCTGGTGATGGGAACCATCGGCGCCACCTTCATACTGATCGGCGTCGGCCTGATGTACATGATGACTGGCACGCTCAATATGCTCGATCTGTCGCAGCGCCTGCCGGCGATGGCCGACACCAGAACGATACGCGTGGCGTTCGCTTTTATCACGGTCGGAGTCAGCCTGAAGCTTGCGCTGTTTCCCCTGCACCTGTGGCTGCCCAACGCCTATGCATTTGCGCCATCCGTGGTCTCGGCCTTTATCGCCGCCACCGCCACCAAGGTCGGCGTTTACGTGCTGCTTAGGATGTTCTTTTCGGTATTCGGGCCGCAGTTTTCCTTTCAGACGATGCACGTGGGTGAGATCCTCATGCTGCTGGCCGCGTTCGCCATGCTGATCGCTTCGCTTGTCGCCGTCTTCCAGCAGGACATAAAGCGAATGCTGGCGTATTCCAGCATCGCGCAGATCGGCTACATGGTGCTCGGCATCAGCTTGGCCTCGGTGGCGGGCGTTTCGGCCGGACTGATCCACCTGTTCAATCATGCCCTCATGAAAGGAGCGCTGTTTCTGACCATGGGGTGCATTTTCATGCGCATCGGCTCGGTAAACATCCACGACATGGCCGGGCTGGCGCGGCGCATGCCCTTTACCGCCGGTGCGTTCGTCGTCGGGGGACTCTGTCTCGTGGGTGTGCCACTGACGACCGGATTTGTCAGTAAGTGGTACCTGGTCGACGCGGCGCTTGGGATCGGGCGCTGGTCCCTGGCGGCGCTGATTCTGGCGAGCTCGCTGATCGCCCTGGTGTACGTGGGGCGGGTCGTCGAAGTGGTGTACTTCCGGCCGGCGCCGGCGGCGGGCCAGGGTGTGAGAGAGGCGCCGGCGGCGATGCTGGTTCCGGCGTGGCTTCTGATCGCGGGAAATCTGTATTTCGGGATCGACGCCTCGATCACCTCCGGTCTGGCCCGCCAGGGTGCGGCCAGCCTGATCAGTGGGGGCACACCCTGAGCCTGGATCGTGGGCCGCGCTGAGCTATGAAGCCGGAAGCTCTGTTGCTGGCTACGCTGTGGGTGCCTCTGCTGGCGGTGTTCGCCATCGCGGGCCTGGCACGGCATCCGAACCTGCGCGAAGCGGCGACGCTGGTTGCTTCGGTGTCGCTGTTCCTGGTGGTGCTGTACCTGCTTCCGGTGGTGGAGGCGGGTGGTCGCCCTCTGGTCTGGCTTATCGAAACCATGCCCGGCCTTGCCATCGGCCTTCAGGCCGAGCCGCTCGGGATGGTGTTTGCGCTGCTGGCGAGCTTTCTGTGGATCCTGACCTCGATCTATGCAATCGGCTATATGCGTGCCCATCGCGAGGCGCACCAGACAAGGTTCTACAGCTGCTTTGCTCTGGCGCTGGGCAGCGCGATGGGGGTGGCGTTCGCGGCCAACCTGTTTACCCTTTTCGTTTTCTATGAGCTGCTAACGCTGTCGACCTACCCACTGGTGACCCATGCGGGCACCGATGAGGCGCGCCGGGGCGGCCGCGTTTACGCAGGACTGTTGCTCGGGACCTCGATCGGCCTGTTGCTGCTGGCGGTGATCTCGACCTGGTCGCTGACGGGCACACTGGCCTTTCGGGAGGGGGGCATACTGGCGGACAGGGTCGGTCCAGGTACGGCGGGGGTGCTGCTGGCGCTGTACCTGCTCGGCATCGGCAAGGCGGCGCTGATGCCGTTTCACTGGTGGCTGCCGGCGGCGATGGTGGCACCGACGCCGGTAAGCGCGTTGCTCCACGCCGTGGCGGTGGTCAAGGCGGGCGTGTTTGCCGTGCTGAAGCTGTCGGTGTACGTGTTCGGCATCGATTATCTGGCTGCAATCCCGGTTACCGACTGGCTGATGTACGTCGCTGCGGCCACCATGCTGGTGGCGTCGCTGGTGGCCCTGAGGCAGGACAGTCTCAAGCGACGGCTGGCCTACTCCACCGTCGGGCAGCTGTCCTATATCGTGCTCGGTGCATTGCTGGCGACGCCGACCGGGGTCCTCGGCGGCGGTATGCACATGGTCATGCACGCCTTCGGCAAGATCACGCTGTTCTTTTGCGCCGGTGCCATACTGGTCGCGACTCACAAGACGCGGGTCAGCGAAATGGACGGTATCGGCCGACAGATGCCGTTCACCATGGGGGCGTTTTTTGTCGCCAGCCTGAGCATCATCGGCATACCGCCGCTGGGGGGCTTCTGGAGCAAGTGGTTTCTGGGTCTGGCGACACTGGAGGCGGATCAGGTGTCGATGCTGGTCGTGATTCTCGTCAGCTCGCTGCTGAGCGTGGCTTACCTGCTGCCCATTCCACTGCGGGCGTTTTTTGGGAGGGGGCCTTCTCCCCCGCAGTGGAGTACAGCTCACGAGGCTCCGTTGGCCTGCGTGGCTCCGCTGCTGATCACCGCGCTGGCTTGCGTGGGGCTGTTTTTTGCAGCGGACCCCGTCTATCGTCTAATCCGTCTTCTGCCGTAGACCGATCGGGTAAGTGTTTACAGGCCCCAAGATCCAGAAAATGAAACCGGAACGGCAACACATCTTCGACGACCCGGATACCGTGCGGCGCCTGCGGCGGTTCTTTTATGTGATCTGCGGACTGCTGCTGGCCGCTGATTTCGTCTATCACCGGCATGCCGCCCATCCCTGGGAGTCGCTGTGGGGCTTCTATGGCCTCTACGGCTTTGTCGCCTGCGTCGCCCTCGTCCTGATCGCCAAGCAGTTGCGCAAGATACTGATGCGTCGGGAAGACTATTATGATCGCTAGTCTGCCGCCGTTTCTGCTGTTTTTCGCCGGCGCGCCGCTCGTGCTCCTGGCCCGCGGCTACCTCCAGAAAGCGGTGCTGCTGGCGATTCCGCTGGTGAGCGGTGCGGTTCTGCTCGGCGCCACCGAGGGCGAGAGCGTCACGGTCTCGCTGCTCGGCTACCAGCTGACCCCGTACCGGGTCGACCGCCTGAGCCTGCTGTTCGGCTACCTGTTTCACGTCGCCGCACTGATCGGTATTGTGTTTTCGCTGCACCTGCAGGACCGGAGCCAGCATCTTCCGGCGCTGTTGTACGCCGGGAGTGCACTGGGGGCCGTGTTCGCCGGGGACCTGATCACGCTGTTCCTGTTCTGGGAACTCGCCGCCGTGACCTCGGTATTCCTGGTGTGGGCCCGGCGCCAGCCGGCGGCGCTCGCTGCCGGCTGGCGCTACCTGATGATACAGGTTCTGTCCGGGTTGCTGCTGCTCGGGGGCATGCTGATGTGGTATCAGGAGACCGGATCGCTGGCTTTCGATGAGCTCGGTCTGCAGGGTGTGTCCACGTGGCTGATCTTCCTTGCCTTCGGCATCAAGTGCGCCTTCCCGCTGCTGCACAACTGGCTGACCGACGCCTATCCCGAGGCGACGCCGACCGGAACCGTCTTTCTCAGCGCATTCACCACCAAGATGGCCGTGTACGCGCTGGCGCGCGGTTTTCCCGGCACTGAGGTGCTGGTTTACATCGGTGCGATCATGACCTGCTTCCCGATTTTCTACGCGGTGATCGAGAACGACCTGCGCCGGGTGCTCGCCTACAGCATGATCAACCAGGTTGGGTTCATGGTATGCGGCATCGGCATCGGCACCGCTCTCGCGGTCAACGGGGCCGTGGCCCATGCCTTCAACGACGTCATATTCAAGGGGCTTCTGTTCATGGCCATGGGGGCCGTGCTGCACATGACCGGCAGGATCAAGGGCTCGGAGCTCGGCGGACTTTACAAGACCATGCCCGTTACCACCGTGCTCTGTATCGTCGGCGCCTGCTCGATCTCGGCCTTTCCCCTTTTCAGCGGTTTTGTGAGCAAGTCCATGGTCATGGCCGCGGCGCTGGAGCAGGGCCACGACTGGGTCTGGCTGGCGCTGCTGTTCGCCTCTGCCGGCGTGTTCCACCACGCCGGCATCAAGATTCCGTTCTTCGCTTTCTTCGCCCACGACTCGGGCATCCGGGTCCGCGAGCCACCGTTCAACATGCTGCTGGCGATGGGTGCGGCTGCGGTCTTGTGCGTGCTGATCGGCTCTTATCCTTGGGCGCTTTACAGCCTGCTGCCGCACCCGGTGGAATACGTGCCCTATACGGTGACACACGTGCTCGCGCAGCTGCAGCTGCTGTTCTTTTCCGCGCTGGCCTTCACCTGGCTGAAGCTGAGCGGCCTTTATCCGCCGGAGCTGCCCTCGGTCAATATCGATGCCGAGTGGCTGTACCGCCGCCTCGCACCGCGGGTGGTGCGTGGCGTCAGTGAGGCGACCGTGCCCTTGCATCTGGGCCTGCGGCTGGGCCTGCTCCGCCGCCTGGGGCGCTTCGTCGGCATCCTGTTCTGGTACCATGGCCCACGGGGCATCCTGGCCCGGACCTGGGCCACCGGCAGCATGGTGCTCTGGGTGGTGATTCTGCTCGGTGTCTATCTGGTCGCCTATTACTACTGAGCCTGTTGCTACTGAGCCTGCGGCGGCTCTACGGTGGCTCACTCGGGCATGGCGAGAAACGATTAACGGGAATGCCGGCGCCAATGTCACTGCGAATATCGACACGGAGTTTCAACTAGGCGGGAAGGGACTTGGCGTTGCTCGGTGTGACGGCTGATCGGCGCGCCGCGCAGACGCTTCAGGCACCCGATCTGCATCTCGTGCGGGCCCAGTGCGTACAGTCGGTTGAAACCGGCGCCAAAGCTGCTCAGGTCCTCGCCCGGCAGGCCGGAACGGTACGCTTTCAGGACACGCTGTGAATACGTCCCCGCACGCACGACGGCCGCATCCCTGCGGCGGGCGGTTGCGCAAGCCCATGTCGGTCGACCCGGGGCGCGCCTCAGTAGGCCGCGAAGATTTCGCTAGCCGCGCGTCACGACTCAGTCGAGACCTTCGGCATCCATCAGCTGCAGTCCATACTCGATCGCGGCGGCGTAGCACACGCCCGGTTGCTGCGGCTGCGGCGCGGAGCTGTGAACCCTGTCGGGGCTGATTTCAGCCGGCTCGAAGCGCCCACTCACCACGCCGATAATATGCCCGTCGGCGACATGGATGAGCGGTCCGCCGCGGTCGCCCTCGTGGAAAATCGAGTCGTAGAGCAGCAGGCGGCTGTCGTTGCGGGCGCGGATCATGGCGCTGACGCTGGCACCGTAGCCGAGCAGGACATGGACGCCCGCGTAACCGAACGAGTAGCCCAGACTCATGATGCTCGCGCCGGGGCGCACCGCCGCGGTGGCGCCGAGGAAATCGTCCGGCACCTCGATGGCGATCTCCTGATCGATGCGCAGCAGGGCGACGTCGTGCTCCGCGTCGCGTTGCGCCACGCTTACCGGCATGGCGGCCACCCGTTCGTAGCTCATGGGGGCGAAGTCATTGTCCGCACCGCAGGCGATGACCGCGAGGCCGCGTTCTTTACCGAGCAGATGCGCCGCCGTCAGCAGATAGCCGGCCGGGTGAACGAGGAACGCGGTGCCCAGAAAATCCACGGTGTTGCCTTCACCGCGGGTGAGCATCATGCAGCCGCTGCGGAACTTGTGACTGACGTTCTGCAACATGAGGTCACCCTCGGGGTGAAGAATTGCCGTTCAGGCCGTCGTCGACGCAGACGCTCATTGCGCGTCCGGCCCCCGTCGGCCGCGCTCCATGGAGCCCAGCCAGAAGCGCCGGCGCCCGAACGTGGGGAGGCGGTCGACTGCGCGGGTCCGGAGCTCGGGTCCTCGATACTGATCTATCGCCACCGAAAAGGTCTGTCCTTCCCGGTATTCGCTCATGCCCTTGTGCAGCGCGTAACACATCCCGAGCAGTATCACCGCGAACGGCAGTCCGGTGGTGATGGCCGCCGTCTGCAGCGCCACGAGGCCACCCCCCAGCAACAAGGCGGAAGCCACCAGCCCTTCGGCGACGGCCCAGAACACGCGCTGAACCTTCGGCGGCTCGGGGTTACCACCGGCTGTAATGATATCGATGACCAGGGAGCCCGAGTCCGAGGAAGTGACGAAGAAGGTGACGATCACGGCAATGGACAGCGCGGAGGTCACGACGGCGAAGGGAAAATGCTCCAGGAGCACGAACAATGACACGGGAATGTTTTCCTGTACCGCCTGCGCAACACCACCGCTGCCGAACATTTCGATGCTCAGAGCGCTGTTACCAAAGCTTGTCATCCACAGAAAGGTCACCAGGGTGGGTATGAACAACACGCCCTTAATGAACTCGCGCACGGTGCGGCCGTAGGATACCCGGGCGATGAACATGCCCACGAACGGCGACCAGGAGATCCACCAGCCCCAGTAGAACACCGTCCAGCCATTCTGCCACTCGGTATTTTCGTAGGTTTCGTTCCAGGTGCTGAGCTGGGCGAAGTTCTGCAGATAGTAGCCCATGTTCTCGACCACACCGTTCAGGATGAACAGGGTAGGACCCACCAGAATGATAAAGACCATGAGCAGACTTGCCACGACCACATTGACGTTGCTCAGCACCCGGATGCCACCGCTCAGCCCGCGCACCACCGACCAGGTGGCTACCGCGGTGATGGCGGCGATCAGCGCGATCTGAACGCCGGTCGATTGCGGGATGCCGAGCAGGTGGCTCAGCCCTGCATTGATCTGCTGCACGCCGAGCCCCAGCGAGGTTGCGACGCCGAACATGGTGGCTACCGTGGCGAGAATATCGATCAGGTTGCCGATGCCACCATAGATCCGCTCGCCCAAGATAGGGTGGAACACAGCGCGGATCGACAGCGGGAGGCCTTTGTTGAAGGCGGAAAAAGCCAGGGCCAGGCCGACCAGGCTGTACAGGGACCAGGGATGCAGTCCCCAGTGCAGGAAGGTGAAGTCCATCGCCTTGCGCGCCGCCTCGGGCGTTTCCGGCTCGGCGAGCGGGGAGGCCACGAAGTGAAACATGGGCTCCGCGACTCCGTAGAACAGCAGGCCTATGCCCATGCCGGCACTGAACAGCATCGCGAGCCAGGAGGAGGTGGAGAACTCGGGGCGCGCGCCTTCGCCGCCGAGCCGGATGCTGCCGAATCGACCCAGCAGCAGCGACAGGACAAAGATCAGGATGATGTTCATGGCGGCGACGAAGAACCAGCCGGCGTACTGGGAGACGCCGTTCTGCACCAGGGCGAACAGATTGTCGACGTTGCGCTCGAAAAAAATGGTGAGAACCACGAAAACCACGATCACGGCCGCGGAGGTGAAAAACACATAGGGGTGCACGTCCAGGCTGAGCCAGCCCTGGTCGCGTCCCGGTTCCGTATTGTCGCTATCGCTTCTCATGAAGGGTACGTTGACAGCCCACCGCCCGGCGGGCCGGTATCGGGCCCAGCCCGCGAGGGTAACGCAAACGGCAGGGTTTAACAAAACGTCGGAGCCCGGCACCCCGAACCACGGATACCGCTTCCTGCCGCCGTGGCCGGGTTTTTGCCTAACCGGCGCGAAGTCGCCGGCAGGGCGTGGCGCGCGTGATATTCTCTGCCATCAGTGCCGGCATGTCGCTGCCTGTTCGCGGCATTCATTCCCGTACCCTGTGCGAGGTGTGGACCCTGTTTCGAGGCGTGGGCATCCGGCCGGTTATTCGAGGTATCCCATGCTGCTGCTCGTCGTCTATGTGTCCACCGCACTCGGCTTCTCTTTCCTGTGCTCCATTGCCGAAGCCGTGATTCTCAGTGTGAACGCGCCCTACATCCGTGTCCTGCAGCAGCGCGGCCGACGTGCGGGCGTGCTGCTGGACACACTGAAACAGGACATCAACAGTCCGCTGGCGGCCATTCTGACGCTCAACACCATTGCCCATACCGTCGGTGCCGCCGGGGCGGGGGCACAGGCCGCGAAGGTGTTCGGGAGCGCTTATGTGGGCGCGGCGTCGGCCGTGCTGACGCTGTTGATCCTGGTATTTTCGGAAATCATTCCCAAGACGCTCGGTGCGCACCACTGGAAGCGGCTGGCGCCACTCACCGCTTATCTGTTGCGGGGGCTGATCTGGCTGCTGTACCCCTTCGTGGTCCTGTCCCAGGCGTTGACGCGCGGTCTGGCGCGCGGTCCGACGCTGACGGGTTTCAGTCGCGAGGAGCTCGCGGCGATGGCGGAAATCAGCGCCAGGGAAGGCCAGCTCGAGCCGCAGGAGATCACGATCCTTACAAACCTGCTGCGACTGCGAAAGAGCCGGGTGACCGACGTCATGACGCCGCGCACCGTGGTTTTTTCTCTGGACGAAGATCTCACCGTGGAGCAGTTCTTCTGGAAATACGGTAGCCAGCGTTTTTCACGCATCCCCATCTACAGCGAGGACCCCGGCCACCTGGACGGGTTCGTGTTACGCAGCGATCTCCTGTTGGCACAGGCGCGCGGGAACACCGACACCCGGTTGTCCACCTATCGGCGGGAGATGTCGGCGCTGCCGGCCACGACCCCGCTGTCGCGCGCCTTCGATGCATTTCTGCGTCAGCGTGCACATATCATGATGGTCGTCGACGAGTACGGCAGCATCGAGGGCATCGTTACCCTGGAGGATCTGCTGGAGACGCTGCTTGGGCTGGAAATCGTCGACGAAAGCGACGCCACCATTGATATGCAGGCGTTGGCGCGGCGTCTGTGGCGCAAACGCGCCAGGGACATGGGCCTGAATATCGAGGAATAACGGCCCGGAGAGTCCGGCCATTGCTTCACCTTCCCACGGGCTGTTGTGTCACCCCCACCAGGTTCGGTCATAATTGTTGGTCTCCGTCCAACCGTTGATGGGGGCGGGTACAGCGGTGATCCTTCCGGGAATGAAAAAATAATTTAAAGTAAAACAAACCATTAAACCGCAGGTCATGGGGCCGCCGCGGTGCTGGCACGTATGATGCCAAAGGGTTGGTGAAGCCAGCAGATCGCCAACAGACACCGGAGGCCGCAGCATGTATCCCATGACACCCGAGCTCACCAGAGCCATCGAAACCGCCAGGGGCCTGCTGGCGCGCGAAGTCAGCGAACGCCAGCGTCGCGGAACCGGCCGCGGTGCCGCCGCCCTCTGGGCAGCCGTGCGCCGCGACGGTCGCATCCTCGTGGGCACGCCGCTGTTTTATCCCGGCGAGGGATTCTACGTTGATCACACCGGACACTGGACGGAGGCCTGAGCCATGTACGAAGCACAGGATAATACAGAGCTCTTTGGGAACGACCTCCAGGGTCAGCACGCCGAGCTGGAGGTGCCCGAGCCGATCGATCACTGGTCCATCGATGACTTCGGCGATCTGCTCCATGCCGGGAGGACCATGTCATGAAGCATGCGAGCTGCACCGCCTGGCTCGGTGCGCTGATGTTGGTCACCGGGCTGAGCGGCTGCGCCGGGCAGCGCACGGCATTGGCGGAGCGACCGTCGGCCCAGCAGTGGCAGATGCAGCGTCTGTTCAATCCCACGCCGGCGGATCTGGAGACCGAGGCCAGGGGTAGGGTGATGATATATGACGGGCTGACCGACAGGGTCGTGTCCCGGGCCATGCGCGAGCAGTTCGACCGGGTCGATGCGATGATGTTCACTCGCACCATTGTCACCGACGCCACAGGCGAGCCGCGCACCGACACCGACAGCGGTGAGGTTCTGAGGGAAGACGACGGCTGTTAGCACTCTTTATTCTGTGTCACATTGAAAGCGTACGACCGGCCGGTGCTGAGGGGGCTTCGGCGGGCGGCTCGCGCGTAGCGCTTCCAACGCTACGACGGCTCCGGTAAGCTCAGGCTTCCATCTTACCCGCGGCGTGGTTCCGCCGCTGCTGTTCGGAGGCGCGTACGGCCGAGTCATGAAGGATGCGACGACCTTGCATTGGGATTCAGCGTCCCGGACCCACGTGGGAACGGTGCGGAAGCTCAATGAAGACGCCGTCCTGGAGCGGGCCGAAGGCGGAATCTGGGTGGTTGCCGATGGCATGGGCGGGCACGCCGCCGGAGACCTGGCCAGCGCATCCGTGGTCGACGCTCTGGCCGCCATCCAGCGGCCGGTGAGCCTCGGCTCCCTGGTGGGCGAGGTGCGCCAGCGGCTGCAGGACGTCAACCGGGCGCTCAGCGAGGAAGCGCGGCAGCGGGGACAGGAGGTGATCGGCACAACGGTCGTCGTCTTGATGCTCTTTGACGGGCACGGTGTGGCCCTCTGGGCCGGTGACAGCCGGGCCTACCGGTATCGTGAGGGGCAGCTGACGCTGTTGACGCGGGACCACAGTCAGGTGGAAGAGCTCGTCAGCCGGGGACTCCTGAGTCGTGAGCAGGCAGAGCATCACCCCGGGTCGAACATCATTACCCGGGCCATCGGTGTGTCGGACCACGTCGAGCTCGATTCGCAGATGTTCGAGCTGGCGCCCGGCGACAGCTACCTGCTTTGCAGCGACGGTCTCTACCGGGAGCTGGGCGAGGGGGAAATCGGGGTTTGTCTGGCGCTGGATGACGCCCGGCTGGCCTGCGAGGCCCTGATCGAGCGGGCACTGGTCGGCGGCGCTCGGGACAATGTTTCGGTCGTCGTGGTCCGCCTGCTGGATGCGGAGCAGGTGACCCGCACCCGCCACAACCCGGCGATCCAGCATGCCTCCGGTCCTTCTTTCAAACCGGACGATCCGACCCTGTGTTAGCGGCGGGGTCTGTGCGGGGCCGCGCGAGGTTCCTCGGCGGCCAACATTCACCGACGCCACTGTTGGGAAGGTTCAGACACCGTACCGATACAGGGGGCGGGCCGACCGGTCTTCGAATCTCAAGATCGACTGTATCTCATTGATTATAGATATCTTTGTGTGCCAGTCTGTGGTGTCGGACGCAACTGGCACGGCTCCTGCTGAAGAGGCTGTTGTGAGCGCTTCGCTACCCCTCAGGGTGGCGTGCTCAAGGCGCGGTTACTAAGCTTTCGGGGCGAAATAGGCTTTCGTCTCGAGCCCACGGTTCCCGTCTCCAGCGAAAACCCGTGAGGGCAGGAGGAAACATGCAGCGGACTCCCAGTTTCAACACGAGCCAGGATCATACCGGCGGCCGGACGGCCAGGATGTTTCGACATATGCTGGTATTGGTCGGAAGCCTGGCGTTGATCCCGGGCTGCTCGAATCTGGGTGGACCCGAGTACCAGCGTCCCGAAGCACCCTCCAAAGAGAGCTGGTCGGATGCCGCCGGGCCCATGGTCTCGACCTGTCCCGACTGCGGCGTACCCATGCGGATCATCGATACCATCCGGCCCGACTGGTGGACCGCCTTCGGTGACCCTTATCTCGACGAGCTGATCGACCGGTCGATCTCGGGCAACATCGACATCCGGGTTCTTGCCGCGCGCACGGGCGTCGCCAAGGCGGCGATTGGCCAGGCCAAAGCCGGCATGCTTCCAACCGTCACGGGCGGCGAAGGAACCGACATCCTCAAGGTGACCGGCAGCCCGCAGTCCACCAAGTACAGTGCCGGCGTCGAGGCCAGCTGGGAATTGGACATCTGGGGCAAGGTGCGCAAGGGTGTCGACGCCCAGCAGGCCGAATACAAGGCGTCCGAAGCCGACTGGCGGGCCGGTTATCTGACGCTGGTTTCCGACGTCGGCACGGCCTATTTTCAGATCCGGCAGCTCGACGAGCAGGTCGACCGGCAGCGCGAGACGATCGAGCGCAGTCAGCAGATTCTCGGCATCTATGCAGGGCTCTACCAGGAAGGGCTGATTCCGCACACCCAGGTGCTGCAGCAGGAGGCGGAGATCAATCGCTTGCAGAACACCCTGCTGGACCTGCGCCGGCTGCGCAAGCTGGCCGAGAACGGGCTCGCGACTCTGCTCGGGATGCCGGCCGACACGCTGGAAGTCCCCAAGGCCCCGCTGCGCACGTCGGTGGAGCCGGTGGACGTTCCGGCGGGCCTGCCGTCCGATCTTCTGTCGAGGCGGCCGGACATCATCGCGGCCGAATACCGCGTGTTGCGCGCCTACAATCTGGAGGGGCAGTCGCGCCTCGCGCAGCTGCCCTCGCTGAGTCTCACCGGTCGGGCGGGCAACGCGAGCTTCGCGCTTCTGGATCTGCTCGACACCACGACGCTGGGGTTGTCCTCGCTGCTGTCCTTCCCGATCTTCGATCCCAACGTGGGCGCCCAGATCAAGGTGAGCGAGGCCCAGAGACAGGTGGTCGAAGAGGAGTACCGGCGCACCGTCATCAACGCCTTCGAGGAAGTCGAAAACGCCCTCACCAACCTGGGCGCCCACAGGGCGCAGAAACAGGAGCTGGAGGAGCGCCAGCAGCGACTGAACACGGTGGCCGAGCAGGTCTACGCGCAGCTCGAGGAAGGCCTGGTCTCGCAGCTCGAGGTGTTCGAGGTCGAGCGCTCGCTGCTGGACGCCGAGCAGCAGATGCTCGCCAACCACTGGCAGATTCTCAGCGACACCATTGCACTGTATAAAGCGCTTGGAGGAGGCTGGCCCAGGGAGGTGGTGGGGCTGAGCGAGGATAACGCACACTGACCGCAGGCACAGCTTGGGATGCAGCTCATTCTTAAACCGATTTCCGAGCCCGGGCTGGCGGAAATCATTGTCAACGACGACCTGTTCGCCATCGGCAGACACGAGGAGCCATTCTCCGGCTACGACTCGCGCCTGGTGACGCGGCTCTCCCGGCGGCATGCGCGCATTTTCGAGCAGGACGGTGTGGTCTATCTCGCCGACCTCGGCAGTCTCAACGGCACCACGGTCAACGGCCGGCCGGTCGATAAGGTGCCTGTGAAGCTGAGTGCGGGCGATGAGCTCTGCTTCGCCGGCCTGTGTTTCCAGGCCGAGATTCTAGGGGTCGCCGCCAGCCAGCCTGCCCGACCGGCTGCGTCGCCCGTGAAGCTGATCCTGCGGCCGGAAAACCCCGACTACGACCTCGAACCCATCGTAATCAGCCAGTTTCCGTTTCTGGTCAACAAAAAGAGCCAGGTCTTCACCCGCTACCTGGATCGTCTGGGCGACCAGGTGCGTTATCTGTCCCGCCGTCACGCCCATATCTTCCAGCGGCACGGGGTCCTGTACATCGAAGACCTCGGCAGCACCAACGGCACCTATGTGTCAGGGGTGCGCCTGGAGGAGCACGCCAGGGAGCTGCGCGACGGTGAGGTCATCGCTCTCGGCGGGGACTGCTTCGTCTATCGCGTCGAGCTCGTCCATGAGGAGGCCAAAACCTCGCAACAGGCGACTGGTGCCGCCGCGACCGCAGTTCCGGCCGGCGAAGACGTCACCCGCACCACCTTCGTGACATCGGCGAACTCCTTTCTGGATATCTTCTGTGTCGAGGAGCCGGCGGCCGGGGAGGAGCAGGATGAAGCGGGAGGGCTTGCGGAGGGGGCGCAGGCAGAACCCGATGCCCGGACCGGCGCGCCGGCGCGCGGCTGGCGTACCCCGTTCGCGCGACTGCGGACCGCCTTCGGCGAGATCAGAAACGCGCTGGCCGAGGAGCCGGGCGCGCGGCGGCGTCGGCGCTGGCCAGGCTGGCTTGCCCTGCTGGCGGTGGCCGCTGCGGTCGCGGCGGTCTATGTGACCACGGCGCCGCAGCGCGACATCGAAAATCTGATGGAGCGAGGTGAGTACCAGCAGGCGGCCGAGGCGGCGAGCCGCTATCTCGAGACCCATGAGGATGACGACGATGTCGCGTCTCTGGCCACAGAGGCGACGCTGAAAGCGATCGGCCCGGCCTGGGTCGAAGCCGTCATGGCGGGCGATTTCGCCGCTGCCGAGCGGGCGTTGCAGCGTGCCAGGGGGCTCGGCGCGCCCGGTGCCGCCGGCCGCGAGCTGATCGAAGTCATGGACTGGGTCGCGCGGCTGGAGCGTTTTATCGACACCAGGGGTGGTCCCGAGGCCCCGCTGGTGATGTTCGAGCAGGAGGATCGCATCAACGAGCTTTTGGCGTGGTGGGATGTCGATCCAAGTTCCCGCCACCGCTCCCTGGGTGCCATCGTTCAGGCGGTACCGACGTTTGCCGAGCTCCGCTCCCGGGCGCTGAGTCACCAGCGGGTGCTGCAAAGCCACAAGGCACTGGATCTCGCGGCCATAGAGCGGCTGCGCAGCAGCGTCGAGCGCAGACTGGCGTCGGGGCGTGCCGCGGAGCTGCGAGCCGAGATGCTCGAGTTCGGGAAGCGCTATCCACGCATCGAAGGTGAAGACCGGCTGCAGCAGGATCTGGACCTCTATCTGCCCATCGAGGCGCACATCGCCGCCGGGAACTGGCTGCAGGCGCGTGAAGCGCTCGACCAGGCGGACTTCCAGACACCGCCCTTTTTGGACCGCGCCGCCGTGGTTGCCGCGACGCTGCTTCCGCCGCCGGACGTCATGGCGCGCTATGAAGCGGCGTTCCAGGCCTGGCGCGACGGTGCATTCGAGCGGGCGACCCGACTGCTCGAGGCGCTTGGCAAGACGCGCTGGCCGGAGCCTGCGGTGCGGGAGCTGGCGAGGTCCCGGCAGGTCGAAGCGGACTTCGAAGAGCTTCAGCAGGCCAAAGGCACGCCGGAATACGACGAGCGGCTGCTCGCCTTCTACTCCGGCCTGGATCCGGTGCAGGACCGCTACTTCGTGGAGGCTGTCGATGAGCAGTTCGAGCGGCACCGGGAGAAAGCTCTGGACCGCGCGCGTCAGGCCTATGAAAAAGCCCGCGTGGCGTGGTCCAGCTACACGGACAAGGGCGGTATACGCGGACTGCACCGGCTCGAAGCGGGCGTTTCATCGAGCTTCCGCCGTCTGGCGGCGATACTGAGTGAATCCTACGCCGACATCAGCTATGCAACGCGACTCTACGACCTGCTCGATGCCGAGTATCCCGAGGCATGGCAGGCGCTGTACGCGGATATCTCCAATGAGGTGCGGTTGCAGCGACGCTCACTGGCGGAGCTTTCCATGGTGTTGGAACCCTCGCTTAAGCAGGCTAAACTTGACTTGATTCCGGTTGTGGTCTCCGAACAGCCGGGCAGCGTCCAGCCCGATCTCTCCAGCGAGGACAAGCAGCGGACTCAGTAAATCAGTGCGCGATCGGGTGCGGCGCGCGATGACTCGGTACTAGGGTAGGTTGTGAGCGCTAAAGACGAAAAGTTGAGGCGGTTGTCCGCTGCGCTCGAAGATCACAGCGCCGAGGGCATCGACATTCTGTACGCCGCGCCCTCGCGGCTCATTCGCATGACGATTCTGCTCATGCTGCTGCTGGTGGTCGCGATCCTGGTGTGGTCTTTTTTCGGCCGTGCGGATGTCATCGTCTCCGCGGCGGGGGTGCTCGCTCCCGAAGAAGAGGTGCGTCGCATCTATGCGCCCATCGATGGAGAGCTGGTGGACATCTATGTCGCCGAAGGCGTCCCGGTTTCGGAGGGTGATCTGCTGGCGCGCATCAATGCGCGCGATGCCATCCGGGTCGCGGCCGAGGCGCTGGAGGCGGAGCTCGCGCTCGAGGAAGTCGAGCAGGAATACCGGGACTTTCCGGCGCGCAAGGCGCTTATGGAGCGGCGGGCCGGAACCCTGAAGGAGCGCATCGATACCGCCGAGCGCCTGCACGAAAAGCGCATCAGCGAGGGTCTGGCCAAGCTCGCTCAGGCACAGAAGGCAAAACTGGAGGAGGCGCGCGGCAACCTACAGAAGGCGGCCCGTGCCCGCGATGCGGCGCGACGCGAGTGGCAGAAGCTCAAGCGTCTCTATGAGAGGCCCGGCGGTGGCGGGGTGGCCAAGAGCAGGGTCGAGGAGGCGCACGATGCCTACCTGCTCAGCCAGACCGACTATCGGCTCGCCGAGGCGAAGCTGGGCGAGCTTGAGTTTCAGCTGAGTGAGGAATATGCCAGTGCCAAGGCCGAGCTCGAAAGCAGCGACCAGGAGCTGGAACAGCTGCGGATCGAATATGAGCAGGCGCTTAACGAGATCAGGCGGGAGGAGTATCGCGTCGAGCTGAAGTATCGCAGCGCCCGTCTGGCCGCCGAGGCGGCCACCCGCATCAAGTTCGAAAACATAGACGCGGAGAATTTTCTGCGTATTCTCTCCCCCGTCTCCGGGATTGTGACTCAGGTCAGCTATACGCAGGAGGGGGACAAGATCCAGGCCAACACGCCGCTGGTCAGCGTTGCGCCCAAGGGGGCGCGCAGTGTGCTCAAGATTGATATCAGCGAAAGGGACCGCGGCTTCCTGCGCGAAGGGCAGGATGTGAAGATGAAATTCGGTGCTTTCCCCTATCAGCGCTACGGCTTCATCAGCGGCACGCTCGAGTATATCGCGCCCTCGACGGAGTCTTCGCAGGGGCAGGGACTGGTGTACAAGGGACACGTCAGCTTGGACAAGGACCGCTACCAGGTCGACGATCTGGACTATCCGCTGCGCTACGGTATGACTGCGACGGCCGAAATCGTGGTGCGGAAGCGGCGTTTGATTGACATGGCGCTGGATCCGATGCGGAACATCTGATCACCCGGCGGAGGCGCAGCGGTGCGCGCACAGCGGCCCGGGGAGCCGCTGCACGGCGGAGCGCCAGAAGAAAATACTGACAACAGGCCATTCCATGGGAGGCAGGAGCGACAATGAGCGACCTCGTAAAGCTCGACGATGAAGTCATCACCACCGAGGATTTCGTCAAATTGCTGAAGTTCACCGGCGCCTTCGAGGGGCTGTTGGAAGACATTGTCAAGGACAAGCTGTCGGTGCACGCGGCGAAACGGGCGGGCGTGGAAATCACACCCGAAGAGCTGCAGGAACGGGCCGACCAGTTTCGCAGGGTGAAGGGGCTGCACCGGGCGGTGGACATGAACCGCTATCTCGACAGCACCGGTCTGTCGCTGGACGATTTCGAGCGGTACCTCACCGAGATGCTCTACCACGAAAAGATCACCGAGACCATCGGTAGCGATGAGGCCGTCGACGAATATTTCAACCTCAATGCGCCGCGCTTCGACAGCATTGAGGTCAGCCACATCGTGGTGGATTCCGAGGGCAAGGCGAGGGAGATCGTGGCGCTTCTGGAGGACGATCCGGACAGCTTCGCCGACCTGGCCCACGAGCATTCCCTGGCCGACACGCGCGAGGAAGGCGGCTACGTGGGGAGGGTGCTGCGCGGCTCACTGCGCAGCGACGTGGAGGCGAAGGTGTTCAATGCAGCCGAAGGGGAGCTGCTCGGGCCCTTCCCTTCGGCCGACGAGTCCTATTTCGAGATCTTCCGCGTGAATGCGAAAACCCCGGCCGCCCTGACCGAGGACACCGTTGCCGAGGTGCGCCGGCTGCTGCAGGAGGAGTGGATTGCGGCGCGGGCCAGGGAACATAACATCGAGATCTTTTAGAGTCCCCAATAGGGGACCCGTAACCCCCCCGCCTTTAGGCGGCGGAATTGAGTAGGTGGGTGCTGAGCGTGTAGGTTGGGCTTCGCCGTGCTCAGCCCAACCTACAGTCTCAATCGGCCGGATGGCGGATCGATCCGGCTTTCAGCCGTAACCCGAAGCCACCGGCTTTAGCCGGTGGAGTATCCGGATTGCGCTGACCCGAGGTTCGGCGCTGACCTGGACAGGCGGAGAACGAAGGAGCCAGTAGCTTGAGCGAATCCGGTTCGACTGAATTTCTTGCTTCCGTCGAGATCTTTTCGGCCTTCAACAGCGCTGAGCTGGAAACGCTGGCCGCGGGCGCCGAGCTCAAGACCTACGGGTTCGGCGAAACGGTCTACAACGCCGGCGATCCCGGTGACGGCCTCTACGTCATCAAGAACGGGGCCGTACGCATCTTCACCGAAGAGCAGGGCAAGGAAATCAGCATGGGGGTGCGCAAGGCCGGTGACGTGTTCGGCGAAATGGCGGTGGTGCGCGATTATCCTCACGAGTCCTCGGTCCGCGCCTCCTCGAAGACCGAGCTGCTGTTTTTCCCGCGCG
>JASFKW010000009.1:0-56641 GCA_050118435.1 Gammaproteobacteria bacterium
CCGTCGGGCTCGTCGTTTACTTCGGTTTGTTTGGCTTTGGGCTCGAGGAAAACCTCGGGTTGCATCTGATGACCAAGGCACGCAGCGAGCGGCGCGCGCCGGACGACGTGGTCGTGATCGACCTGGACAAGCCGGCAGCGGACCGCCTGGGGCTGGCATTGGACCCCGACGAGTGGCCGCGCACGGTCCATGCGCGTCTGGTCGAGCGACTCGCCGCGGCAGGCGCAGCGGTCATCGTCTTTGACGTCTTCTTCCGCGAAGCGCGTGGTGAAACCGAGGACCGGGCGCTGGCCGCGGCGATCGAGCGCGCGGGCAATGTCATTCTGTTTGCCTATCTGCGAAGGGAGAGGGCGGAAGTGCCCATCCCGGGACAGGAAAGCCGCGCCATCAATGTCGAGCATCTGGTCCTGCCGACAACCGCAATCGTGTCGTCCGCGGCAGGGATTGCACCGCTTCCGCTGCCGAAAACCGGAGCCCGGGTGAGCCAGTTCTGGAGCTTTCGCCGCAGCGCCGGAGACATGCCGACTCTCCCGGCGATGGCGTTGCAGCTCTATGCGCTGGAGGCCTATGACGACTTTCTGCGCCTGCTGAATGCAGTCGACCCGCAGGCAGCGGCCGGTCTCCCGGTTGAGCGCAGCGCGATTTCCCGAAACGGGGAGTTGTCTCAGCTGATGATCAGCCTGAAAGAAATATTCGTCAGCTCGCCGGACCTGGCGCAGGCGCTGCTGGATCAGGTGGGCTCCGACCCCCACCTGGCGGGGAGGCCGGACCATCGCCGTCGCCTCACGGCCATGATACACCTGTATTACGCGGGCAATCTTCATTATCTGAACTTTTACGGTCCTCCTCACAGTGTGACCACCGTTTCTTATGCCGATGCGCTGGATGCAGACACAGCGCCGCTGGATCTGCACGGCAAGGTTGCGTTCATCGGCTATTCGGCGGGATTCCAGCCGGACCAGAAGGATGGCTTCCATACCATCTATTCACAACCCGATGGACTGGATATCAGCGGTGTCGAGATCGCCGCGACCGCCTTCGCGAATCTCCTGGAACAGTCGACCATCCGGCCGCTGGAGCCACTGCCGTTCATTCTGGTCGTCATCGGCTATGGCCTGGTCGCGGCATTCGCGGCGAGGCGAGGCTCCGTCATGCGGTCCGTCGGATTGAGCGTCGTGCTGCCGCTCGGCTATGGCGCCGTCTGCTTCGGCCTTTTCCAGGCCCATCAGTTGTGGCTGCCGCTCACGGTGCCGGTGCTGATCCAGAGCCCGGCGGCCTTGGTCGCGGGTCTCGCCACGGCTTACTGGGAGACCAACCGCGAGCGCAACCGCATCCGGCAGGCGTTCGGTCACTACATCCCGAACCAGGTGGTGGACCAGTTGCTGCGCGGTCCGGGTACGCCGCACTCGCATCAGGAACTGCAATATGGAATCTGTCTCGCGACGGACGCCGAGCAGTACACGGCCGTGGCGGAGGCGATGCCGGCGGGCGAGCTCCAGAAATACATGAATCGGTACTATGCGGAATTGTTCGGCCCGGTGCGGGCCCACGGCGGGGTTGTGTCCGATGTGATCGGCGACGCCATGCTGGCGATCTGGTCGGGTGCGCAAAACGACCCTGGCCTGCGGGCGCACGCCTGCCGCGCGGCGCTGGAGATCGCGCGCGCGGCCGAGTCCTTCAACCACGGCAACGGGCCCCGGCTGCCGACGCGCATCGGGTTGCACGCGGGCGATCTGGCGCTGGGCCACGTCGGCGCCCTGGATCACTTCGAGTATCGTGCGGTGGGTGACATCGTCAATACGGCATCGCGCATCCAGGGGGTCAACAAGGTCGTGGGTACCCGCATAGTGGTTTCCCCGATGGTGATCGCAGGTCTGACAGGCTTTGTGACGCGTGAGCTGGGCAGTTTCCGGTTGGCGGGAAAGCGGCAGGCGCTTACGCTGTACGAGTTGATCGGTGAAGCGGAGGACATGGATCCTGACCTCGAGCGCGTGACGCAGAAGTTCGCGGAGGGTCTGGTGGCTTATCGAAGCCGTGCCTGGGCTGAGGCGCGAGTTGTCTTCTCGGAGATCCTGCGGATCCGGCCGGCGGATGGGCCGGCGAGGTTCTATTACGAACTCTGTGAGACCGAGGGCAGCCGACGGCCGTCGCTGCCCTGGGATCCGACCATTACGCTCACGGTCAAGTAGCGAATGGGACAGCGTCCGACGACGGCTGAAGCACGCTCAGAAATGATGCATGGGCAACACCGCCGACAGTGACCGGTCGTTTTCCGGTGTCGATCCTCTATAATGTGAGATGTCAAGCAGTTGGGCGGGCGCCGACTTCGTGCTGCTTGTGCCTCGAGAAGAACCACAAACCGAGGAGATAGTCGGGCATGGATGGAAGTGAAAAGCGCGTTTTGACCCTCGGTCGGCGATGCTATGTCCTGTTGCTCGGGGCGCTGTGTTCCCTGGCCGGTTTCCCTGTGACGGCCGATGAAGACGCCTGCGAGCCCTGGGTGGCCCGGGCGGCTTCGATTGAAGGCGATGTCGAGCTGCGTCCCGCAGGTCAGCAGCGCTGGATTGCCGTTAAGCTGGACGAACGGTTATGCGAGGGGGATTCGCTCAGGGTTCGCCACAACAGCCGCGCCGCTGTAATATTGAGCAACGATACGATTCTCAGGCTCGACCAGGACACCACGATCACCTTAACCGGGCTGAAACCCGATCAGCCGGCCTGGCTGGATCTCATCAACGGGATCGCACATTTCATCAGCCGGGTGAAACAGTCATTCAAGGTCGTCACGCCCTTTGTCAACGCGGCGGTGGAGGGTACTGAATTCGTGGTCGCCGTGCGTGAACAGGAGGCGCAGATCACGGTATTCGAAGGCCAGGTGGCGGCGGGCAACCCACAAGGAGAGCTGACGTTGACCGGCGGTCAGTCCGGCGTCGCCGCCGCGTCGCAGCCGCCCGTGCTGCGCACCGTTGTGAAGCCGCGGACGGCGGTACACTGGGCCCTGTACTATCCACCCGTGCTGGAGCTCGACGGGGCTGCCTTCACCGGCCTGCCCCGGCAATGGCAGGAAGCCGCCTCGCAGTCGCTCGCCGCCTACCGGTCGGGCGACGTGACCGACGCCCTCGAGCGGCTCGAGCCTTTGCCCGAAAACCAGGCACAGTTGACTCCGCTGTATCTCTTTCGAGCGTCGCTGTACCTTTCGGTCGGCCGGGTCGATGAAGCCGCCCGCGACCTGAATACCGTCTCGGCGCTCAATACCAGCCCGGGCGCGGTGCTCGCCCTGCAGAGCATCATTGCGGTGACACAGAACGAAACCGCCAGGGCGCTGGAGCAGGCGCAACGGGCCACCGCGATCGATCCGACCTATCCGCCTGCCGCCCTGGCGCTGTCCTACGCTCAGCAGGCCCAGTTCGACGTCGAGGGCGCGCGGGAAACGCTGAAGTCTGCCGTGGACAAGCGCGCCGACAGCGCCCTGCTTTGGGCCCGGCTCGCCGAGATCTACCTGTCCGTTGCCGACCTCGAGGCATCGTTGGAGGCGGCGCAGCGGGCAACGCAGCTGAACCCCGACCTGGCGCTGACGCAGAGCGTGCTGGGTTTTGCCCACCTTGCCCGTATCGATCTCAGACGCGCCCGCGAGGCGTTTCGACGGGCGATTGAGCGGGATCAGGCGGCGCCGTTGCCGCGGCTGGGCCTGGGGCTGGCCACCATTCGCCGCGGCCGGCCGGAAGACGGCCGGCGTCAGATAGAGCTTGCAGCCAGCCTGGATCCCAGCAACTCGCTGATTCGCAGCTACCTGGGCAAGGCTTACTATGATGAGAAACGGGACGGTGTCGCGGGCACGGAGCTGGCGCTGGCCAAGCAGCTGGACCCCAATGATCCGACGCCCTGGTTCTATGACGCCATCCGCAAGCAGACCGAGAACCGCCCCATCGAAGCGCTGCAGGATTTGCAGAAGTCGATCGAGCTGAACGACAACCGCGCCGTGTTCCGGTCCGAGTTTCTGCTGGACCAGGACCTCGCTGCGCGAAGCGCCAGCCTGGCGCGCATCTATGGCGACCTGGAGTTCGATCAGCTGGCGCTGGTGGAAGGTTGGAAAGCCGTGAACACCGCCCCGGGCAATTATTCTGCACACCGCCTGCTGGCCGACAGCTACGCCGCGCTGCCGCGCCACGATATCGCCCGGGTGAGCGAGCTGCTGAGATCCCAGCTGCTGCAGCCTCTCAATCTCACCCCGCTGCAGCCGCAACTGGCCGAGGCCAATCTGCTGCTGTACGAAGGGCTGGGCCCCTCGGATCCATCCCTGCTGGAGTTCAACCCGCTGTTCACGCGCAACCGCCTGGCTCTCCAGGGCAGCGGTTTGGTCGGCGGAAACGATACCCTGGGCGACGACCTGATCCAATCCGGCCTGCACGACAAGTGGTCCTACAGCATCGGCCAGTATCACTTCGAGACCGACGGATTCCGGGACAACAACGATCAGAATCAGAATATCTACAACCTGTTCGTGCAGAATGCGCTTTCGTACCGCACCAGCGTGCAGGGGGAGATCCGGATTTCCGACATCAATCAGGGCGACGTGCCGCTGCGCTTCGATCCGGATGACTTCAGTGAGACTCTGCGGCGCGACCTGGATGTTAAGACCTATCGTCTGGGGCTGCGCCATGGATTTACTCCGCGCTCCACGCTGCTCGCGTCCGCGATATGGGCCGACCGCGAGGCGAACCTTGACGACACGGGCGTCAGCATCGACGGAGACATTGACGGCTACATCACCGAGCTACAGCACTTGCTTCACTATCGCCAATTTCACCTTACAAGCGGTGCGGGTTCCTACAATGCTAACCGGAAGGACACATTGGGATTCGATCTCCCCTTCGGGACGGTCACGAGTCGCGAAAGGTCTGACATCGACCACGACAATCTCTACGTCTATGCGCAGTCGGATATCCTGGATAACCTGAGCCTGACTGCCGGCGTCAGCTACGACGACTACAGCGATGATCTCACCGACAAGGACCAGTGGAACCCGAAGGTCGGGGTGCTCTGGGATATTGCGCCATCAACGACCTTTCGGGCGGCGGCACTCCGCGTTCTGAAGCGAACCGTAGCATCTGACCAGACCATCGAGCCGACCCAGGTTGCCGGCTTCAATCAGTTCTACGACGACCCCAACGGGGCCGAGTCCAAGCGCTATGGTGCGGCGCTGGACCATCGTTTTTCCCGACGCTTGTACGGCGGTCTGGAGTATTCTCAGCGCGACATCGATGCTCCGTACGAGTCGTCGGGCAGTGTCAGCGGAGTTGAGCGCGCCGACTCTGAAGAGGACGTGGGGCGCGCCTATGCGTATTGGACCCCGACGCAGTCGGTGTCGCTGGCTGCCGAATATCAGTATGAAGACATCCACCAGGATGATGATTATCCGGCTTTGATTGCAGGCACGCCTTTCACCGACCTGAAGACGCATCGAGTACCGCTGAGTGTTACGCTCCACCGGCCGTCAGGCTGGTACGCAGGACTCAAGGCAACCTACGTAGACCAGGAGGGTGCCTTTGGAACCTTCATCGATCCCTTTACTCTGGGGACGGTCAAGGAGCAGGATGATTTCTGGATTGTGGATACAATCGTGGGCTATCGGCTGCCCAAGCGATATGGGCTGGTGTCGGTCGGTGTAAAGAACCTCTTCGACCAGTCATTCAATTTTCAGGACACCGATCCACGCAGCCCCGCCTTCTATCCGGAGCGGCTGGTTTTCGGACGCGTCACGCTGTCTTTCTGAGTGCGCGTCGGCGTGAGGGATCAACTGGTGAGGCAGGTCCACTGGCGCCTGTCTTAACCGCCAAAGCGGTGAGCCCGAGGGAGGCAGGCTGAAGGATGGCGGATTACGTTCGCCGGCACTCTTGACCAGAATCAACCACGGAGGACGAAACGATGAGCGCGGTACCAAAGAATCGAGCGACTGACAAGTTCGATGTCGCTGTCGTCGTGCGGCTGAATGCCGACGGCAATGCGGTCCAGGTGGAAGACCGCTATGGGACGCCCCTGAACCCCGTCGATACCTACAAGGATCCGGTGCAGGGGACCGTGAAGGCCCTGACGTCAATGGTGCTGATGACAACCCATGCGAGCCCGGACTGTACCTGGTACTACATCAACGGGAAGTGGTACAAGGTCTGCGACTAGTCGTGGTCGCCGGGTGAACGGACTGGTGAAGAGCGGCGTTGACGCCCGAATGCGGCGGGGTATCAGCCAGGAAAGGGGCGGGGGCATAACGTTTCCGCCCCTGAGCCTTCCGTGGCATTTTCATGACCTGTGCTCTTAGGTGGACTCCCCCGAGTGAGTTTCCCGCACGCACGCATGGCTAGCGGGCGCTTACAGAAAGCTTAGACTCGCCGGATGCAAGCCCAAGCTACGCCCGAGGCCGAGCCCTCGATAGGAACTATCAGACTCCCCCAGTGTGAAAATTACACGTTTCCGGGGGCCGCCAGGCTTCGGGTGGCAGAATGTGCGCGCGAATGGACGCTGGCGCGGGGGATTTTCACCAGTGTGGCGGTATCTTTTCCTTGATGACGATTTGCCGGTTCCGCATGGTCACATAACCGCCGGTCTTGAGGTCCTTGAGAATGCGGCTGATCATTTCGCGTGACGATCCGACCCGATCGGCGATGTCTTGCTGGGTCAGTTGCTCCCTGATGACCAGGTGCCCGTTTTCCGGCTCCGCGAGGTGCAGCAGGAGTCGAGCGACGCGCCCGTAGACGTCCATCAGAGCCAGGCTGCGCACGTTCTCGGTCGCGGTTCGAAGTCGCCTCACGAGCCCGCGGATGATCTGCAGGGCGAGCTCCGGATTCCGGCTCACGCAGCCGGTGAAGTCAGTCCGTGAAATGATGGACAGCCGACTCCTTTCCAGAGTAACGACGGAGGCCGACCTCGGTGCATCGTCAAACAGGGCCATCTCGCCGAAATATTCCCCGGGGCCGTGGAAATTGAGCACGATTTCCTTCCCCTGCTCATCGCTGAGATAGGCCTTCACCCGGCCCGAGAGCACGATGTAGAGCGTATCGCTGCTGTCGCCCTCGTTGATAATCACACAGTTCTTCGGAAACACCCGGGTCACCGCGTGACGCGACAGAAACTCGCGCTCCGATTCGGCGAGACTACTGAAGATGGGCAGATCTTCGCTCATGGTGATAACGAGCTATATTTCTCGGCGCGCAATGCCCCGCGGCCGCATCCGGATAGGTGCCGGACCGGGATGTCATCCTGCCGGCGGATGCGGCGCTGCCTGTACCTAGGGGATACCCCGATGGTTTCCTCGGGGTACAACCCAGGCATGCCCCTGGGGCAATGGCCGATGTGAATACTGCACAGATCCCCGACCACATTGTTCATAGAATGCGTCTTCAAACATTCCTATCTTACAAGAAGAAGAGAGGATATGCGCGAACCCTATCATCCGGGGAAGAGACCGCGATGGACGCCGGAAGGCTTGGCGATCTCCGCTGTCAGGTCCGCGTTCGGATTCGGGCGGCCGTTCCGGCGGGTGGGTCCGGGCAACACGGGTCGTTTTAGCGAGGGCGGCAAATGACGGCCGAGCTTCGGGACGTCACCATCATGGCAGCACAGAGACACCAGCCGTGGCGGGTAGAACCCATGGGATTGTTAGGGGGGGTACTCGATTGCCTGCCGCAAAGTGTCGCCATACTGGACCAGAGTGGCGCAATCGTGGCCGTCAATCAGGCCTGGCTCGATTTCGCACGCGCGACTGGCTTGTCGCCGGATGCGGAATGGATCGGAGTAGACTACGTGGCCGTGTGCCGCGACGCCGAGTGGAATTGGCTCGAGGGTGAGCGCAATGCCTGCCAGGCCATCCGGGAGGTGCTGGCGGGTATCCGTGATACGACGGAAGCCGTGTATCGCTGCCATGGACCGCAGGACTACCACTGCTTTCGCCTGCGCGCGACCGGTTTCGACCACGGCGGCCATCGCTGGGCCGTGGTGGCCCACACTGACGTCAGCGGCGACGGCCGCTCCGCGCAGCCCGTGACCCGGAGCGAGCTGCACTATCGCAACCTGGTCGAAAATGCGCTCACGGGGGTGGTCAGTGCCACGCTGGACGGCCGTATCACGTTCGCAAACCCCGCGGCGGCACGGATGCTGGAATTCGACTCCCCCGAAGAGCTGCAGGCCGAAGGCTGCCTGGCGCGCTGGCGCGATCCGCAGGACAGGGAGAGGTTCATCGTCGAGCTCAAGCAACACGGTTATGTCGACAACTACGAAATGGATGCCGTCACCAGAGCGGGCAGGATCATCCGTGCGCTGTTCTCGGCCATCCTCCACGGCGATGAAGTCTCCGCGATGATCATGGATATCACCGTACTCAGGCGCGCCGAAGAGGCGCTCGCGGAGAGTGAGAAACGCTTCCGCGCAACCTTCGAGCAGGCGGCCGTGGGCATCGCTCACGTTGCACCCGACGGACGGTTCCTGCGAATCAACGGCAGGTTCTGTGACATCACAGGCTATTCGCAGGACGAGATGCTGAAGCGCAGTTTTCAGGACATCACCCACCCCGAGGACCTCGATGCGGATCTGGCACACCTGCGGGAGCTCCTCGCGGGGCGGGTATCCACCTACTCTATGGAAAAAAGGTATATCGGCTGGGGCGACAGGGTTGTCTGGACCAATCTGACGGTTTCCCTGGTGCGCGATCGGGCGGGAGATCCCGACTACCTGGTGGCGGTCATCGAGGATATCACGCAACGCAAAGCCGCCGAAAAGCGGCTCCACGAGAATCAGGAGCGGCTGCGGGCTCTGGCTTCCGAGCTGACGTTTGCCGAAGAGCGCGAAAGACGAGGCCTTGCCACGGAGCTGCACGATCAGGTGGCGCAATCTCTGACGTTCATGAGCATGCGGCTGACGGCGGCCAGAAGGGAATCGCCGGGTCCCAAGGTGGCCGAGATCCTGGATCAGGTGTCCGAGTCTCTGCACCAGGTGATTCGGGATACCCGCAACATCATGGCGGATCTCAGCGCGCCGGCGCGCAATGAGTCCAGATTCTCTGCCGTCCTGGCGGAAAGACTGACGGGCCAGATCAGCGAGCGCTACGGCCTGGAAACAGAGCTGATCGACGATGGCGCACCCAAGCCCCTCAGCGCGGACACCAGGGCCGTTTTGTTTCGCAGCGTCCGGGAGCTGCTGCTCAACGTCGTAAAACACGCCCACGCGAGCCGGGTCACGGTTTCCGTCCAGCGCAGGCACGGCATGGCTCAGATTGTCGTACAGGACGACGGAAAGGGGTTGCCCGATGGCAAGGTCCCCGCACAGGAGCCCTGCACAGGTGGGTTCGGCCTGTGCAGTATCCGGGAGCGGATGAGGAATCTGGGCGGAACTTTCACGATCGAGGGTCCGCCCGGAAAGGGCGTGAAGGTGTGCCTGACGGTGCCGCTCGAGACCAAATGATCGTTCACGTTGACGCGGCGCAGTCCGCTACGGCTCAAATTCACTGACCAGGCTGCCTCGGACCGGGACCCGGCGGCCGGCGCTCAGATTCTTTACCCACGATCGACGAAGAACCCTCGTTACCGGAATGCGGCTTTGCCACGATGCGGGCAAGGGCCGGGCCATGCTATCGCAGACTCCGCCCGACATCCGCCGGCCCCAAACCCGAGGGTCCGGCGCTGGATATCGACGCTCTGCGGCCGATAGGTCCTGGTGAACCCGTCTCATGAGGTAAGGCAATGGAGCTAGGACAGGCAGTGGCAATGCTGGAAGCCGCCGGATTTCGCGCCTACCGGCGCATTCTGAGGGGAAACGAAGTCTGTGGGGCGAACCTGGTGCACGACAATGCCGATCTGTATCTCGATGTGCGTCTGGTGGAGGACGGCGTCTGGGCGGACCTGAGCGGTGAGCCGGTCGGAGCCAATGGTGGATTATTTGTGAATTTCGATGATTTGCACCACAGGCTGCCAGGGCTGCTGGCCGATGCGCTGGAACAGCTGCAGGCGCTGAAGGCGCTCTGCGGCCGGTTTGAGGCTGACCGCGAAAGGAGGGTCGCCGCCCGGCTGGATGAGTTGCAGGCCGTAGCCGGTCGCGGCCTTGAGGCCTGCTGGCTGGGCGGGCGCGGATTCACGAAAGGTCTGTACCGGGGCGTCATCCTGGAGATCGATGATCAGCTCCGGGTTCTCGATGTCGAGGACGAGCGTGTACGCCCCGCATGCGTCCTTTCCGAGACCGCGCCCCCGTTGCGGGAGGTGCTCGACAGGATTGACGCAGCCGGCGGATACGAAGAAGAGCAGATAGAGGCGCTTGAGGAGCCGGCCCTGTCAGAAGACCGTGTTGCTGTTCCTTGAGGCTTTGGGGCGCCGATCGGGCCCCCGGCCCGCCCGCCACCGGTCAACAGCCGGACCCGCCAGTGGGCGATCTGGGCGGCACTGACCGGTGACCCTGACGCTCGCGCCCGAGCGCGGGTGCTACCGGCGCCCGGGATTTCCCGTCAGGAGGGCTCGGTTTCGAGCTGCGCCAGCCGCTCTCGTCGTTCGCGCCGCAGCAGCTCGCGGCCCAAGGCCCTCAGCGCGTCACTGGAGTGCTCGGTAAGACACAGTCGCCATTCGTCTTCCAGCGTCGGGTCGCATTTCAGCCGGTACAGGTAGAGAAACACCGAGCAGATGCGTTGCTCGATGCGTTCGGCGTCCGTCAAGGGATTCTGATCCAGCATGCGTCGCGTTATTGCAGGCATGAGTAACAGAGGGTCCTGCGCCAGCAGCGCTTCCAGCTGTTGGTCCAGCGTTTCCGCATCGTCGCGATCTGTTTTCGACATCGTCTGCTCCGGTTTGTCTGAGTCTGTTCCCGTTAGCGGCACACGGCATCGGCGCATTTACTAAAAAGCAAGTTGACGAAGCCTTGCGTCTGTCGGCGGGACGCCGTGGATACCTCCCTGCGGCCGACACTCGCCGAGAGACATGGGGCTTCGTCAACGTACGCCGAGGCAGTGCAACGGGCATCGTCGCGGTCATGCCCTTGCACCGGCTTCGGCGGAAGAGCGTGGTGGAACAGGGCGCGTTCGGGCAATCCGCGCCCAGGAGCGCATTGCGCTTTTTCAATGCAGGGAAGAGGTCGGCGTTCTTACAGTTAGGCTCCAGGCTGCCGGCGTGGACTCAGATGTCTGGAGAGAACTCCTCCGCGAGGCGGACCGTTCGTCGTCCGGGCCGACAGGAGCGCTCGCAGGCACGCGATGGGCTTGAGGCCGTCGGTGCCGGCGATCTGCGGTGTTCCTCGACGCGTGAAGGTCGGACGGGAGAAACGGATATGACCGCCAGTGACCGTAGGGAGCCCCCAAAACCGGAGGCCCCGGAGCAGGTGAGTTGCGAAGTTTGTCGCCGGCAGCTTCCCGCCGCAGAGGCGTTGCGCCAGGAAGCCGAGGATTATGTGCTGTGGTTCTGCGGGCAGGAATGCTTCAGCAAGTGGCGCAGCACGGGTGAGCGGGGCCGGTGACGACCACCTATGATCGGGAGCTCCGCGCGGCTCGGTCCGTGCCCGACCGTCGCCCTCCACGACCGGCAGGCCCGTCGCGCCCCTCGGCATCTGCTTGAATCGCATGCCCCCGGTGCGCTCGGGGCCCGGCGGTTGCAGCGGCGGGTCCATGCTCGTTCGACCAACCGAAGGACTTTGATCATGAAAAACATTGTGGTGGTGGGAGGCGGATTTGCCGGCACCGCGGCCGTAAAACAGCTCGAACCCAGGCTGCCGGCGGACTGGCAGGCGGTCCTGGTGAGCGAAGAGAATTACATGGCGTATACGCCGCTGCTGCCGGAGGTGGCGGGCGCTTCACTTCTGCCCGGGCACGCGGTGGCCCCGATCCGGAAAATGCTTCGGCGGACACGGTATCACCGTTGCCGGGTGTTGGACGTGGATCTTCGGCAACGTTGGATTCACCTGGAGGCGGGACAGACCGTGCAGACCATGCCTTACGAGCATCTGGTGCTGGCTTGCGGCAAGGTGCCCGATATGAGCTTCATCGACGGGATGGCTGAGCACGCGCTGCCGTTGAAGACCCTGGGGGACGCGCTGCACATCCGCAACCGTGTCATCGTGTCGCTCGAACGGGCGGAGATGGAGGATGACTCCGAGGCTCGGCGCCGGATGACAACCTTTGTCGTCGTCGGAGGCGGCTCGAGCGGCGTAGAGGTCGCCGGCGCGGTGGCGGATTTTCTCAATGCAGCCAGGAAGTACTATCCGCGCATGCGGGAAACCGCGGTCAGGGTTGTGCTGCTGGAAGGTGGAGGGCGTCTGTTGTCCGAATTTCCCGGCGCGCTCGGTGCCTCCGCGCTGCGGCTGATGCGGCGCAACGGTATCGACGTGCGGCTCAACGCGCGGGCCGCTGCGGTCACGGAGTACGGACTGGAGATAGAGGGGGGAGGCTGGATCGAGGCCGACAACATCATCTGCACCATTGGCACAGCCCCCAATCCACTGGTTGAGAGGCTTGATTTGCCCAGAGAGAAAGGCCTGATAAAGACCTCGCCGGACATGTCGGTGCCGGGTCTAAAAGATGTCTGGGCAATAGGCGACTGCGCGGCCGTGATCAACGCGGATGACGGCGCACTGAGTCCGCCGACGGCACAGTTTGCGGTGCGCCAGGGAAAACAACTGGCGCGCAACATCGCGCGGGCCGTTGCCGACCGGCCGAGCCGCCCCTTCAGCTACCGTTCACGCGGCCAGCTGGCCACCATCGGCCACCGCAAGGCCGTGGCCCACGTTCTGGGCATGAAGCTGTCCGGCTTCCCGGCGTGGCTGATTTGGCGCGCGGTCTATCTGGCGATGTTGCCCACCCTGGTGCGCAAGCTGCAGGTCTTCTCCGAGTGGAACCTGGAATTGCTGTTTCCCCGCGATATGACGCAGCTCAATTTTGCGCGCACCAGCTGGCCGCGCGGCGAGGCTGACAAAGCCAGCGAGTCCGGGCAGAGAACCGGGACCAACGACCTCCGTTAGCCCTCTGCGCGAGTCCTAATCGGGCGGACCTTTCTGCCATGGCGGCTTGCGTGCCTGCCAGGTGGCCAGCGCAATGGCGGGTACGAAAACCAGCGCCAGAAACAATATGGCCGGGCCCATATTGCCGAGGAACGGTTCGAAGCCCAGCCGGCTCGCGAGCCAGGCCAACAGGCCGAAAATCGGCACGGCGGCCGCGGCGAAGGTGAACAGAAAGATGAGGTAGGCCGCGAGCGGTTTCTGCGCGGGATGACGGATACGCCTGACGTAGGGTATCGCGGCGGCCAGTATGACGATACCCGCCAGAAGACCGATCCATTGAGTCGACATGGTTGTTCTCCCGTCACGACCAGTACTCTTGCCGCCCCAATGCGGCGACTGCCCCGTTTCCGAAGGGGACCCCTGTTACTTTTCCACCGGCAGCTCGGCGGCCTCCCAGGCCGAAAAGCCGCCGATGACGTTATAGACCTCGGGATAGCCCTTTCGTCTCAGCAGGCTCGCGGCGACCGAGGACCGGTAGCCGGTGCCGCAATACACGGCGATGGGTCGGTCGTGCGGTATCTCGTCGAAGCGCTGCGGCAGCTCGCCGCCGGAGATGTAGTGTGCCTCCGGGACATGCCCGTCAGCCCACTCGGCCGGCTGACGTACATCGAGAATGAAGAGGTCGCTGTTATCGCGGCGCTTTGCCTCGAGCTGCTCCGGCCGCCACTGCGGGAGAAAGCTCAGCGGCTGCGCGTTCGTGTGCCAGGCCTGAATGCCGCCGGCGAGCCAGCCGGCCGGTTCGCGGTAGCCGATGCGCAACAGCTGCCAGACGATGTCCCAGAGCTCACGGGGCGTATCCACGACCAGCAGCAGCTCCTGGTCCGGCGGCAGCACCGAGCCGGCCCAGGTCGGGAAGGCCGTGCCCGCGCCCACATTCAACGATCCCGGGATGTGGCCGCCACCAAAGGCCTCAGGGGAGCGGCAGTCGACCACCACGGCGCCCTGGTCAATGCGTCGGGCGAAGTCAGCCGCCTGCAGCGCGGGTGGCTCGGCGAGGGTCGTCAGCAGCGCCGGCCCCTCCTGATTCTGCCGGCGCATGCGGCGCCAGTAGGGAGGGACCGTGGGTAGTGCCTCGAGATCCAGACACCGCTTTTCAAACTCCTCGTCCCGGTCCAGGTGCAGCAGCAGGTCGTTCAGCCTGCGCTCGTAACCGATGGTCGTGACCAGCATGCTGCCGATGTTTCCGCCGCACAGGGAGCCCGCCACATGGGTCGGGTAGACCAGCAGGTGGTCGGGCAAGGGCAGGATCTTTTCCCGCAGGGTTTTGCACATGGCCTGCGCATTCTGCCGCTTCTGGGCTTCGTCTCCGAGCAGATCGGGCCGGGCGACGTCCGCAACCAGCAGCGCTCCCCCGGACAGCAGCATGAGCGGCTCTTTGCCCCGGCTGTGATCGCGCACCAGCAGGCTGATGTGCTCGGGGGTGTGTCCGGGCGTGTGCATGACCTCAAACTCCACTTCGCCCATGCTCAGGCGTTCACCATCCTGCAGCGGTGTCGTCCTGTAGCCCAGCTCGGCACGGGCGCCCGAGAGCAGCTCGAGTGGACCGCGGCTCTCGAGCTGCGTGATTCCGGTCAGATAGTCGTTGTGCTGGTGCGTGTCGGCTGCATAGGCGACACGCAGGCCCTGATCGCGCGCGAAGTGGTAGTAGTCGTCCACATCACGCCGCACGTCGAGTGCCAGCGCCTCACCCGTGTCTTCGGATCCGACGAGGTAGGAGGCGTGACCCAGACTTGGATCATGGAACTGCTTGAAGATCACGATCGCTGCTTCTCCGGTCAGGTGCTCCGGCTGATTCGGGCTGCGAAGGCGGTCACCCTCGTCCCGGCGGTCTGCTTCGGATTCGGCAACAGCCTATACGAGACTGCACCCACCGACATTGCGAAACCGCAATGTCGCACTCCTGCCGACCCACTGGAGGCGGGCTTGGTGGAGAACGGCGAAAACCTTTCCAACGCCCGAAGGCTTGCTCACAATTCGTATTTCTTGATTTTGCGCCACAGCGAGACGCGGTCGATACCCAGGATATCCGCAGCCCGGGTGCGGTTGCCGTCGGTCTTTTCCAGCACCCAGCGAATGTATGCGGCCTCCTGTTGTTCCAGGGTCGGAAGCTCCGGACCGCGGTGCCGGAATGCCCGGATCTCGAGCTGCTGAAGATCATCCGGAAGGTGCTCGGCCTTCAGCACGCGACCGGAGCTCAGCGCCACGCCACGCTCGATGAGGTTGGCGAGCTCCCGCACATTGCCCGGAAAGTCGTATTCGCTGAGCAGCGCGAGGGCCGCGGGCTCGATGTCAGAGACCTCCTTCTGCATGAGCTTGGAGAACCGTTTCAGGAACAGCTGGACGAGCAGCGGCACATCGCCGGGTCGCTCGCTCAGCGGCGGCAGGTGCAGGTGCACAACATTCAGACGGAAGTAGAGATCCTGGCGGAAGCGACCGCTGGCAACGGCCTCGCGCAGGTCGCGATTGGTGGCCGCCAGGTAGCGGACGTCCACCGGCACCGGTGTGGTGCCACCGAGGCGCAACAGTTCCCCCTCCTGGATCACCCGCAGCAGCTTGATCTGCATGGCCGCCGACATTTCGGTGACCTCATCGAGAAACAGAGTGCCGCCCGAAGCCGCCTCGAGGAGGCCGGAGCGCGTGTCGGTGGCGCCGGTGTAGGCGCCTTTTTCGTGACCGAACAGCTCGTTGGCGAGAAGCTCCTCGGAAAACGCACCGCAGTTGAGCGCGACAAAGGGGCCGTCGCAGCGGCGACTGTGGTCATGAATGAGCCGCGCCAGCAGCTCTTTGCCGGTACCGCTTTCGCCGCTCAGGATGACGTTCGCATCGCTCGGGGCGATCTGGCGCGCCGTGCCCAGCAGCGCTTCCATGGCGGGATCCTGGGTCACCATCCGATGCTCCTCGTGCTGGGCATCGATCAGCTCGCGCAGCTGCCGGTTCTCACGGCGCAGGCGGGTCAGCTCCAGGGCCTCGCGCACCACGTGGCGCACCTCGTCCAGCCGGAACGGTTTCGAGATGTAGTGGAAGGCGCCCTCGCGCATGGCGTCGACCGCCGACGAGATGGTGCCAAAACCGGTGATCATGATGACCAGGGTGTCGGGATGGCTCGTGCGGCAGTGTCGCAGGATCTGCATGCCGTCGACCTTCTCCATGCGCAGGTCGGTGATCACGAGGTCGAAGTCGGCGCCTTTTTTCAGCGCCTTCAGGGCCGCCGGGCCGCTATCGGCGCCGACCACCTCGTAGCCCTCCTTGCGCAGCACGTGAACCAGATTGTTCAGAGCCACGGCTTCGTCATCCACGGCCAGCACGCGGGCCGGGGGAGCCTGGTCCCCGCTCGCGGAATTCATGCGGATTCGCCTTCTGTTTTGCCGGGCAGGCCGATGAGGAAGCGCATTCCCCTTTCTGGGCCGCTCGCCGCGGCAATACACCCGTCGTGCTGATCGATGATCTCCTGGCACACGTAAAGACCCAGGCCGGTGCCGTGGCCGACGTCCTTGGTGGTAAAAAACGGATCGAAAATGCGCTTGAGATCGGCCGGCGCAATGCCCGGCCCATTATCCTGAAGCTCGATGACGACGATGCGCTGCTGGTCCGCCGCGGGGCCGCAGCGGCCGGCGGCGACGGCCTCGTCGGGCAGCCGGAAGTCCCGACCGTTCATCGCGCGGGCGGCGATGCGCATTTCCACCTCAGGGCCGCCGGCGTCGACGGCGTTCTTGATCAGGTTGACGAACACCTGCTGGAGCCTCTGCTCGTCTGCGTACACCATCAGGTCATCCGGCAAGTCCAGGCTGATGCTGGCCCGCCTGCGCCGACCCAGCAGCACCAGCGCCTTGTCGATGACCTGGCGTAATGGGATCTCCTGTCTCAGGAACTGGTTTTCCCTGGCAAAGTCGAGCACGGTGTGAACGATGCGGCGTGCCCGTTCCGTCTCCTGGTCGATCTGCGTCAGCCACGCCATCGGCTCCCCAACGGTGCCCTGCTCCAGCTCCTCCATCAGGATCTGGCAGGACGTGGAGATGTTGGACAGGGGATTGTTGAGCTCATGGGCCATGCCCGAGACCAGGGTGGCCAGTGAAACCAGCTTTTCGGACTGCACCAGGTGGCGGTTGCGCAAATCGATTTCGGCCAGCATGCGGTTGATGGCACGGGCCATGGACACGATCTCACGGTCCGCGGTGACCGGCTCGACCTGGTTGAATCGCCCTTCGCCGATGGCAGCCAGCTCCGCTTCCAGCCAGGCCATGGGCTGGACGGCGGCGCGCGAAAAGAACCGTGCCGCGCCTATGCCCAGCAGGGTTATCAACCCCACCGCGGCGATCAGTATCCACTGCGAGCGGTTGGCGGCGGCGGCCAGCGCGCTGCGCTCGCTGCGCTGCATGTTTTCCGCGATTTCCACCAGCCGGTGGCCGAGCTCCCGGAGGCTGGTCTGCAGCCGCTGTCGCCGGCTGTCGTCCTCGGGCCCCGGTGAGCCGTGCTCCGCCAGCCGCTCCCTGTACCTTTCCAGAAGCGCGGCCGCCTCGTCCGGCGCCGCGCTGCCGCTGAGCGCCACGAACGCCGGCCGCTGCTGCTCGAGGATGGCGGCGGCTTTGCCGGCGAAGCTGTAAGCGGTATCGAAATTCTCCCGCGTGGCGTACAGAAAATAATTCTTCTCGTAGCGTCGCAGCTCCAGCACCGCGTTGAGAAACCCCCGCACCGGAACCCCCGCCTCGATGTGCTGCTCCAGATAGCGCAGGTCGCTGTAGGCGAGCATGGCCAGCACCGCGATGGTGGCCGCAAAGGCATAGAAACCGAAGCTGATTTTGCGCTGAATACTGGGCACGACTTTAACCGCCGCGGCCATCACCGGTCCGGAGCTGTTGCAGATTGTAACATGCGTATCGTATTTGAAACATCACGCTGTGCGAGGCCTGAAGCGGCCGTTTGCTGTATCTGTGACCCCAGTGGCCGGCTGCAAACCCGAAGAGCGTTGCAAATTGAAACGGCTCGAGCCAGAGCCTGAAGCTACCTTACTTATTAATCAAATAGTTAACGGTTTATGGGGCCTGGCACGGAAGTTGTTTCAAAGAGAGGTAAGAGTCCAACCGGAGCATGACGATGAAGCCATATTTTAAGGGTCTGATGCGCGACGTGAGTCGGGCGGCCGATGCCCTGCGCTATGCAGACACGACCAAATTCCCGCTCAAGCGGGACAGGAGCACCGCGCGGCAGCACCGGACGCACCAGCCTGAGGGTCGCTTCGCGCAGCCGTCGCCCACACCGCGGTCGACAGGACCGCGGCGGATCATCGCCCTGGTCGCCGAGCGGCGCCTCCAGCCGGGGGCGTTGCGCTACGCGCTCAGCGTCTGTGAACGCTTGTCCGCTCGGCTTGAGGTGCTGACCGGACCCGCACTGCCCAACGTAGAGCTCCAGCTGTCGCGCGCCTGCCAGGAGCGTGACGTTCCCTGGCGGGTGGTTCCGATCGGGTCAAGCCTGGAAGATGAAATTCCGCACTACGTGAAGACCGTGGCCGGCCTGCTGTTTCTGGTGACCGGTGCCGGTGACGCCGTGGCCGAGCGCGTGGTGCATGATGGCGGTCGCAGCCGTCGTTTCAGCGGCGACGTGGCCCTGGTGATTGTTGCCGAAGAGGGTGCGGTGGCCGCCTGATCCGTGCAGAGCCGGGCCGCCGCGACCGCTCGGGGGGGGCAGCCGCCGGCAGCGCCAGGGGCCTGTCCAAGTCATCTGGTACTCTTGCAATACATGTTGCAAAAGCACTAGAGATCCAGGGTCGTAATCTCGATGCTGGTCGGCTCGGCCTCGACCTCGGCGCGGGTGAATAACTCGGTGCCGGGGTGTGCCGCCGTCGCGCTGCCGCAGATGACGCCGAAGCGCAGCATGGCCTGCGGCTCCTGCCCTCGGCGTGCCGCTGCCACGAGGCCCGCGACCAACGCATCGCCGGCTCCGACCGTCGACTGCTTGTGCACGCGCGGCGCGCTGCAGTGGTAGCTGTTGTCGGCGTCGACCAGCATGGCTCCCCTCGGGCCCAGCGTGATGCACAGATACTCGATGCCCCGCTGTTGCAGGCTGCGCGCGGCCTCGGCCACCTGCTCCAGGGTCTCCAGTCGGCGCTTCACGTTCCTTTCCAGCACGTAGCGGTTGAGGCGCACCATGTAGGGTTGCGCCTGCAGGGCCTCTTCCAGCACCCCACCCTGGGCGTCTACGACCGCCTTACCGCCCTGGGCCTTGACCCGCTCGGCCAGATCCCGGTAGGTCGCGTCAGGGACGCCCGGTGGCACGAAGCCCGTCAGCACGGCGACGCCGTCGCCGGCTGTACCCAGAAAGCAGCGGGTCGCTTCGTCCAGCACCTCGGCGGGCACCTGCGGTCCGGTGCTGGCGATTTCGTACTGGCCGGGCGGGCTGTGCTCCAGAAGCGTAGTGTTGATGCGGGTTTCACCCTGCACCCGGAACCAGCTGTGGCTGGTGCCGAGCGTGTCGCCCAGCAGCCGCAGCAGCAGGTCACCGCTTTCGCCACCGACGATGCTGCAGCAGTGCACGTGCTCGCCCAGCTCCTTCAGCGCGCGTGCGACATTGATCCCGTTGCCGCCGGGGTGGTACCAGGTCCGGCTGGCGTGCACCTTCTGGTATTCCAGAAGCTGAGGGATTTCGTAGCTGATATCGACGGCTGGATTCAGCGCCAGCACGGCAACGGGCCTTTCGCGTAGATCGGTCATGGATGCCTCCGCATTATCGCAAGCCCCGTTTGAGAATCAGGCTGCGCCCAGTCATCTCCGGGGGCTGGGGGAGGCCGAGCAGGTCCAGTATCGTCGGGGCGATATCCGCCAGCCCACGGCCGGTGCTGAGACGCACCGGGCCCTCGCCCATGAGCAGCAGCGGCACCGGGTACTCGGTGTGCTGGGTATGGGGCTCGCCGGTGTTTGGGTTGACCATTTCGTCGCAGTTGCCGTGGTCGGCGGTGAGCAGAATGCGCCAGCCGTGCTTGAGGGCGGCGCCGAAGACACGGTGGCTTTCCAGGTCCAGGGCTTCCACCGCGCGTATCACGGCATCCGGCCTGGCCGTGTGGCCGACCATGTCCCCGTTGGCGAAGTTCGTCACGATGAAGGCGTACCGCCCACCCTCGATGGCGGAAATCAGCGCGTCTGCGATCTTCGGGGCGCTCATCTCCGGCTGCAGATCATAGGTGGCGACCTCGGGCGAGGGCACGATGATGCGGTCTTCGAGCTCGTAAGGCGGCTCACGGCCGCCGTTGAAGAAATAGGTGACGTGGGCGAACTTCTCGGTTTCGCTGCAGTGCAGCTGGCGCAGCCCCGACTCGCTGAGGACCTCGGCGAGCACCTGGCGTGGTGTCTGCGGCGGGAACAGCACCGTAAAGGGATAGGTCGCATCGTACTCGGTCATGCACACCAGCTCATCGAGGCACACGCCGCTACGGTCGAAGGCGTTGAAGTCCTGCAGCGCGAAGGCGGCCGAAAGCTGGCGCGCGCGGTCGCTGCGGAAATTGAAAAACAGCACCGGTTCATCCCGGCCGATGCCCCCGTGACCCACAATGACCGTGGGCTGGATGAACTCATCGCCCTCGCCGCGCGCGTAGGCCGTCTCGATCGCCTCGCGGGGCGTTTCCGCGGTGAGGCCCTGACCGAGAACCATGGCCTTCCACGCCCGCTCTGTGCGGTCCCAGTGCTTCGCCCGGTCCATGGCGCAGTAGCGGCCGCTGACCGTGGCGATCCATCCACGGCCCAGGCTGGCGAGCGCCTCCTCCAGGTCGGCGAGAAACTTCAGCGCCGCCTTGGGCGCCGTGTCGCGCCCGTCGGTGACCATGTGGACCACCGGCTCGATGTCCGTGTCGCGCAGCAGCCCGAGGATCCCGAGCAGGTGCTCGATGTGCGAATGCACGCCGCCGTCGGAGACCAGACCCACCAGGTGGAGGCGCCGGGCGCCGCTCACCATCTCCTGCCAGGCGGGCATCTGTTCCAGGGTGCCCCCGTAGATGGCGTTGGCGATCCGGACCAGGTCCTGTTCCAGGACGCGCCCCGAGCCGAGCGTCAGGTGCCCGACCTCCGAGTTGCCGAACTGGCCGTCGGGCAGTCCCACGGCACGCCCGGATGCCTGCAGCACGGTGTGGGGCCAGGAGGCGAAATAGTGATCCAGATGGGGAGTGCGGGCCAGTGCCCAGGCATTGTAGGCGCGGCTGGGGTTGAGGCCGAAACCGTCGAAGATGGCCAGCAGTACAGGTTTTGGTTCCACGTTGTTTCCTGGGTGCCGGAGTGACTCGGATCGTCGCTCACCGCGCAGAGATCGCGGCGCGATTACGGCGACCTTGGTCAGGTTTGCGAGGCGAGTGCATACGATAACACAGCGCCGGATAATCGGAAGCGGCGGGGCTGTTGCGCATTGAGCACGCCGATGCCGGTCGATTCTTCGCCCGCGCCGCCGTGTGGCTAAGCTTAGGGGCATGCCAGACAAGAACAAGCCGACGGACAGCGATGTGCTCGAGGCGCTGCAGGAGGCACTGGAGAGCGGTGCGGACGAGCCGCTGGAGACACTGCTCGAAAGGCTGCATCCGGCGGGCGTGGCCGACGCCCTGGAAGCGATGCCGCGGGAGTTGCGGCCGGAGCTCTGGCGGCGCATCGCCGCACCGACCAAGGGCGAGGTGCTGCTCGAGCTGCACGGCGAGGTGCGCCGCGGGCTGATCGAAGCCAGCGGCAAGGAGGAGCTGCTGGCAGCGCTGTCACCGCTGGAAATGGACGAGCTCGCCGACCTCGACGCGGACCTCCCGCTGCCGGTGGTCGATGCCATGGTGAGAGCCATGGACGCGCAGCGTCGGGCGCGCTACGAAACTGTCCGCTCCTTCCCGGACGACACCGCGGGCGGGCTGATGGACGTCGACGCCGCCGCGGTGCACGTGGATATGACCCTGGCAGCTGTGCTGCGCTACCTTCAGCAGATGCGCCAGCGGGAGGGCGCCTTGCCCGAGCACCTGGACAGCCTGGTGGTGGTGGACCGGCTCAACCACTATCTGGGCGTGCTGCCGCTGAGTGAGCTCGTGTCGCGCGACGCCGGCACCCCCGTGCGCGAGGCCATGGACCGCAGCGCTCCGGCCATCGCGGTGCTGACGCCGGCGGACAAGGTGGCACGGCTGTTTGAGGACCAAGACCTGATGTCGGCGGCGGTGGTCGACGAAGATGGCGCGCTGCTGGGTCGCATCACCATCGATGACGTGGTGGACGTGATGCGCGAGGGAGCCGAGCACGACGTGATGAGCCGTGCCGGCCTTACGGAGGCCACCGACATGTTTGCACCGCTGCTGCCCAGCATGCGCCGGCGCGCCGTGTGGCTCGGCGTCAACCTGTTCAATGCCCTGGTGGCGGCCTGGGTCATCGGCCTGTTCGAAGGGTCCATCGACCGGGTGGTGGCGCTGGCGGTGTTGATGCCGGTGGTCGCCAGCATGGGGGGTGTGGCCGGAAACCAGACGCTCACGCTGGTGACCCGGGGCATCGCGCTCGAACATATCAGGCCCGGCAATGCGCCGCGGCTGCTGCTGAGAGAGCTGGCGCTCGGCCTGCTGAACGGTTTGTTCTGGGCGCTGGTGGTCTCGTCCGTGGCAGTGATGTGGTACCACAACCTCGGGCTGGGCGTGGTGTTCGGCGCCGCGCTGGTGATCAATCTGCTGACGGGGGCCCTGGCCGGCACGCTGGTGCCGATGCTGCTGCAGCGGCTGGGCATCGATCCGGCGCTGGCCGGCGGCGTGGTGCTCACGGCCGCCACGGATGTGGTGGGATTCTCAGCCTTTCTGGGTCTGGCGACCCTTGTGCTCCTGTAGGGTCTGTCAAGTGTTAGCCGATAAGTCTGTTGACAAAGCCGTCTGTCCGTCGGGGGGTGTCGGCCGCAGGGATGCGGCCGTCAAGCCTACAGGGATGTATTCACGGCGTCCCGCCGACGGACAGACGGCTTTGTCAACACACGCCTCAGGAACCGGCCCTGATATCTTTGTACCGGACGGCACGTCCGAGCGCAGGAGTGGCGACGCATGACCGAGGAACAGCAGATTTTCTATCGCATGGGCGTCGCGCTGGCCCTCGGCCTGCTGATCGGTGTGGAGCGCGGCTGGAAGACTCGCGGCGTGGCCGAGGGGCAACGCGTGGCGGGAGTGCGCACCTATGGGCTGATCGGTCTGCTCGGCGGCGCCTCGGCGCTGCTGGCTCAGCATCTGGGCGTGCTGCTGATGGGGCTGATGTTCGTGGGGCTGGCGGCTGCCCTGACGGCGGTGTACGTGGTGACCCAGCGCTATGACGACACCGACGTCGGCATCACCAGCCTGATCGCCAGCCTGCTCACCTTCGTGTTCGGTGCCCTGGCGGCGTACGGCGAGGTCGCCGTGGCGGGGGCTTCGGCCGTGGTCACGACCCTGCTGCTGGGTTACAAGCCGGTGCTGCACCGCTGGGTGGGTGCCCTCCAGGCCAGTGAGCTGCGCGCCGGGCTCAAGCTGTTGCTCATCTCCGTGGTCATGCTGCCGGTGCTGCCGAACCGGGGCTATGGCCCCTGGGAGGCGTTGAACCCCTACGAGATCTGGTGGATGGTGGTGCTGATTGCGGCGATTTCCTTTGTCGGCTATTTCGCCATCAAGATCGGCGGAGCGCGCAAGGGCGCCGTATTCACGGGCCTGTTCGGCGGTCTGGCATCTTCCACGGCACTGACCCTGCATTTCTCGCGCGTCGCGAGCCGGGAGGCCGCCATGGTGCCGATGCTGGCCACGGGCATTCTGCTCGCCTGCGGCACCATGTTCCCGCGCATGCTCCTCGTGGCGGGTCTGCTCAACGCCGACCTGCTCCGGCCGCTCCTGGTGCCGGCCGCGGTCATGGCGGTGCTGGTGTACGCGCCGGCGCTGCTCTACTGGCGGTCACTGGCGCGAAAAAAAACCGACGCGGCCGCCCCGCTCAGCAATCCCCTGGAGATCAAAACAGCGCTGTCCTTCGGTGCGCTGCTGGCACTGGTGATGCTGCTGGGCAAGGGCTTACGGGCCTGGTTGGGCGAGGCCGGTGTGCTGATGCTGGCCGCGGCTTCCGGGGTGGCCGACGTGGACGCCATCACGCTGTCGCTGGCGCGCATGAGCCAGGACGAGCTCGTTGTGAGGGTGGCGACGCTGGGCATTTTGATCGCCGCGGCGGTCAACAGCCTGGTGAAAGGCGGTATGGCGACCGCCATCGGCGGGAGGGAAATCGGGCTTCGGGTCGGACTGCCGCTGCTGGCCGGTGCTGCGGCCGGACTGCTGGTGGCGTGGTTGCTGGTGTGGTGAAGCGGCGGTCGGGCCCGACATACCGACTTCGTCAGGAGCCCGAAGGGTTGTCCTGCGCCTCCCACAACAGGCCGCCCAGCTTCATCAGCTGGACCACGAGCAGCGGCAGCAGCGAGAAGCCGAGCAGCAGCAGCCAGCCGTCGGCAGACGGCGGACGGATCGAGAGCACGCCTGCGAGCACCGGCAGGTAGGCGGCAGCCAGCATCAGACCGATCCCGAGCGCGATGGCAAGCCAGGCAAAGGAATTGGTCGTGATCTCATTGATCACCAGCCCCGAGCCGGCCGCGCGCATATTGAACATGTGCCAGAGACGCGCAAATCCAAATGTGAGGAAGGACACCGTGACCGCCTGCAGGGTGTCCATTTCCAGCCAGTGAATCGCCAGGGCGAAGGCCCCGAGCACGGCCGCGGCGATCAGGGCCGCGTAGCCGCTGATGGCGTACCAGTGGCGTGCGGGGAGGATCGGCTCGTCCGGATCCCGGGGCGGGCGCTGCATCACGTCGGCCTCGCCGCGGGTCAGCCCCAGCGCCAGCGCGGGCAGGACATCGGATACGAAGTTGATGTAAAGGATCTGCAGGGGCAGCAGCGGCAGGGGGGCGTTGACCAGGGCCGCGGCCGCGACCGCCATGATCTCGCCCAGGTTGCCCGACAGCAGGTAGAGGATGAAGCGGCGGATATTGCGGAAAATCGTGCGTCCGTGCTCGATGGCGGCGACAATGGTGGCGAAGGCGTCGTCTTTGAGCACCATGTCGGCCGCCTCGCGGGCGACCTGGGTGCCGCGCTGGCCCATGGCGATACCGACGTCGGCTTTTTTCAGGGCAGGAGCATCGTTGACCCCGTCCCCCGTCATGCCCACCACCAGCCCCGCATCCTGATATAGACGGATAAGGTCGAGCTTCTGCTCCGGGCTGATACGTGCAAATACGGTGCGCTCCAGCCGTTCGCGCTGAGTGTCGTCGAGCCCTTCGGTCGTGCGGCGCCACCCGGCGGCGGTTTTGGTCCCACCGCCGGTCAGGCCGATTTCTGCGGCGATGGCCTGCGCCGTCGCGGCGTGATCACCGGTGCCCATCACCACCCGGATGCCGGCCGCCTGACAGGCTGCGATGGCATCGGTGATTCCCTTGCGCGGCGGATCGTACAGACCGGCGAGGCCGAGCAGGGTCAGTTCCCGGTAGGGATTGCTCTGGTCGTCGTCGACCCGCTTCTGCGCCAGCGCCAGCACCCGCAAGCCCTGGCCCGCAAGCGCCTCGCTGCGCTGCTGCCATTCCTCGCGCGCGGCTTCGTCCAGGCGAGCCGGGTCACCGTCCTCGAGCACTGCGGTGCAGACGGCCAGCACCGCCTCGGGCGCGCCTTTCACCGCCACGCGGAAGCCATCGTCCCGCCGATGGAAGGTGGCCATCATCTTGATCTCGGGATCGAAGCTCTCCTCGCGCGTCTCGGGTTGCTGCCCGAGCAGTGGCGCACGGTCGATTCCCGCACCGGCAGCGGCTTCCAGCAGGGCCAGCTCGGTGGGATCGCCGACTGCCTGCGCATCGCCGAGGCTGGCGTTGTTGCACAGGGCGCCAACTTCCAGCGCGGCGCGCAGCGCCGGCGCCCCCTCGGGTGTCAGCGCCTCACCGTCGCGCTCGAAACCGGCAGCGCCGGATTCGTCGCGGCGCACTTCGATCGTGCCGCGCGCAAGCACGAGCCGGTGGAGGTTCATGTGGTTTTCCGTCAGGGTTCCCGTCTTGTCCGTGAACAGCAGGTTGACCGCGCCCAACGCCTCGACGGCCGAGAGCTGCTTGACCACGGCGTTGCGCCGCGCCATCCGCCGCATGCCCTGGGCCAGCGCCAGGGTGGCGACGACCGGCAGTCCCTCGGGTACGGCGGCGATGGCGAGCGCGATGGCCGTCTCCAGCATGGTCAGCCAGTCCTTGCCCGCCACCAGGCCAGCGCCTGCCACGACCGCGGCGACCGCCAGGGTCAGACAGATGAGTCGCCGGCCGAGGTGGTCCAGGCGCTTTTCCAGGGGCGTTGTCGCCTGCTCGGCCTCTTCGACCAGGGAGGAGATATTGCCGAGCTCGGTGTCCATCCCGGTTGCAACCACCACGCCGCTGCCGGTGCCCTGGGTTACGGCGGTGCCCTTCCATACCATGTTGGAACGGTCGCCGAGCGGAATCTCCTCGCCCTCGAGCGCCGCGATAGTCTTGTTCACGGGGACCGATTCGCCCGTCAGGGCCGACTCGTTGCACTGCAGGCGATTGGCCTCCAGCAGCCGCACATCGGCCGCAACCGCGTCGCCGGCTTCGAGCACCACCAGATCGCCCGGCACCAGCTCCTCGGCGGCCAGCTCGCGAATTTCGCCCTCGCGGCGCACGCGCGCCCTGACCTTGCCCATGCGCCGCAGCGCTTCCATGGCCCGCGTGGCGTGCAGCTCCATCGCGAAGCCGATGAGGGTGTTGGCCAGCACCGCGGCGAAGATGGCCGCGGCCTCCACCAGACGGCCGAAGGCGGCCGAAGCCAGCGTGGCGGCCAGCAGCAGGATGACCACGATGCTTGTCACCTGGTCCAGCAGGATGCGCCAGGCCGCGCGCTGGCGGGTCTCGCGCAGGCGGTTGGGACCGTAGCGCGAGCGGCGCCGTTCCACCTCGCGCGCCGGCAGGCCCGACTCGGGTGAGACCTCCAGCTGTTCCAGGATGTGTTCGGGGGTCTGCCGGTAGGGCTCGCGCATTCGCGGCTGGCGCCGTCAGCTTCGGTCAGCCCGGGCGCGGTGTCGAGGGCGCTGTCCTGCCGGTGATCCCCGTGCGCACATGCTTACGCCCCTCCGGCCTCGGCGTCCGCCACCTGGCGTTTGACGGCAATGAAGCTGTCCGGGTTGACCGAGATGGAGTCGATGCCGGTTTCAACCAGAAAACGGGCGAACTCCGGGTGGTCGCTGGGCGCCTGGCCACAGAGGCCGATCTTGCAGCCGTGCCGGTGGGCCGCGGCGACGACGTCGGAGATCATGCGCTTGACCGCCGCGTTCTGCTCATCGAACAGTGCCGCCAGGCGATCCGAGTCGCGGTCCACGCCGAGCACCAGCTGGGTGAGGTCATTGCTGCCGATGGAGAAGCCGTCGAAGCGCTCCGCGAAGGCGTCGGCCAGCACGATGTTGGAGGGGATCTCGGCCATGACGTAGACCTGCAGCCCCTCGGCGCCGCGCTCGAGGCCGTTGTCGGCCATCACCTCCAGCACCCGGTCGGCCTCCTCGGGCGTCCGACAGAAAGGAATCATGACCACCACGTTGTCGAAGCCCAGCTCAGTGCGCACCCGGCTTATCGCCCGGCATTCCATCGCGAAGCCGTCCCGGTAGTACTCACTGTAGTAGCGACTGGCGCCCCGCCAGCCGAGCATGGGGTTGGCCTCCCGGGGCTCGAAGGACTCGCCTCCGATCAGCGCTGCGTATTCGTTGGTCTTGAAGTCGCTCATGCGCACGATCACCGGGTGGGGATGCTGAGAGGCGGCGATGCGGGCAATACCGTAAGCCAGGGTGTCGATAAAGTACCGAGTCTTGTCCGGCCAGGCCGCGGTGAGCCGGTCGATTTCCCGGCGCGCCTTTCTGTTTTCGACCCGCTCCGGGTGAAGCAGGGCCAGCGGATGGATTTTGATGATGTTATTGATGATGAACTCCATGCGCGCCAGGCCGACGCCGTCGCCGGGCAGGCGCGCCCAGCGCAGCGCTGCGGAGGGATTGGCGAGGTTGAGCATGATGCGGGTGCGGGTCTGCGGTATGTCGTCGAGCGACAGGTCTTCGACCTCGTAGTCCGCGATGCCCTCGTAGACAAAGCCCTCGTCGCCTTCGGCGCAGGAAACCGTGATCTCCTGGTCGTCGACGAGCACATGGGTCGCGTCGCCGGTGCCGACGATGGCGGGTAGACCGAGCTCGCGGCTGACGATGGCGGCGTGCGAGGTGCGGCCGCCGTGATCGGTGACGATGGCCGCGGCGCGTTTCATGATCGGGACCCAGTCCGGGTCCGTCATCCCGGTGACCAGCACGGCGTCGTCCTTGAACCTGTCAATCTCCGAGGCGTTGTGCAGCTTGCAGACCCGGCCGGCCGCCACGGCATCGCCGACGCTCAGCCCGCTGACCAGACGGGGCCCCCGGTCCCTGATCCGGTAGGTCTTGAGCCCGTGGGCCTGCTTGCGCGACTGCACCGTTTCCGGCCTGGCCTGCACGACGTAGAGGTCTCCGCTGTCGCCGTCGCGCGCCCACTCGATGTCCATGGGACGTCCGTAGTGTGCCTCGATGGCCGTGGCCCAGCGCGCCAGGGTCAGAATCGACTCGTTGTCGAGCACCGCCCGGTTGCGCTCCTCCGCCCCGGTCTTTTCCATGCGCGTCGGCTTTCGCGCGCTGTCGCTGTAGACCAGCTTTTTTTCCTTGCCGCCGATGGATTTCTCGATGATGGGGCGGCAGGCGGGCGTCTCGAGCAGCGGCTTGAACACCATGTATTCATCCGGGTCCACCGTGCCCTGGACCACGGTTTCGCCGAGACCCCAGGCCGCATTGATCAGAACGGCGCCGGCGAACCCGGTCTCGGTATCGATGGAGAACATCACTCCGGCGCCACCGGTGTCAGCGCGGACCATACGCTGTACCCCCACCGACAGCGCAACCTTCATGTGGTCGAATCCATGGTTCTTCCGGTACGCAATGGCGCGGTCGGTAAACAGCGAGGCGTAGCAGCGCCGGCAGGCGTTGAGCAGGGCCCGCGCGCCGCGAATGTTGAGGTAGGTCTCCTGTTGTCCGGCGAAGCTGGCCTCGGGCAGGTCTTCCGCGGTGGCGCTGCTGCGCACCGCGACGGCGGTGTCGGGCGCTCTGCCTCCACCCGCCAGCGCGCCGTACGCCTGCCGGATGGCCGCTGCAATTTCCCCCGGCCACTTGCCCTTGCGGATCATGTCGCGAATGGCGGCGCCGGCCTCGTCGAGCGTCATTTCCTCGCGCTGCAGCGCCTGGAGCGTCTCGCCGATGCGCTCGCGCAGCCCGTTGCTGTCCAGAAAACGCCAGTAGGCGTCCGAGGTGGTGGCGAAGCCGCCCGGCACCCGGATTCCCGCATCCTGCAGGTGCTGGATCAACTCGCCGAGCGAGGCGTTCTTGCCGCCGACCAGGGCGACGTCGTCGCTGCCCAGGCCGGCGAGATCGCGCACCCATTCAGTGGTCTGTGACATAGCGGGAAGTATCGACAGGGGCGGCTGCGCAGGCATTGACTTCTGTCAATGGCCGGAGTGCAATTCAGAACAGAGCTCGGACGGCACCTGGGAGCGGAGTGAGGGGTTTGACACAAAATGCGCCTACGGTCTACCTGGTGGATGACGACCAGCAGGTTCTCAACGCCCTCGCGCTGAATCTGCGCGAGCAGGGTCTGCGGGTTCGGTGCTGCGCTTCGGCCGAACAGTTCCTGAGCGTCTGCGACGCGGCCGCGCGCGGCTGTGCAGTGATCGATATGCGCCTGCCGGGTATCAACGGCCTGGGGCTGCAGGCGGAGATGGAAGCGCGCGGCATCGATATCCCGGTGCTGTTTCTGACCGGCTACGCAAGTGTGAAGAGCGCGGTCCGGGCGGTGAAGCAGGGCGCCGTCGACTACCTGGAAAAACCCGTGAGCGCTGAGCTGCTGCTGGCGCGGATCGGTGAAGCGCTGGAGCGGGATCGCCGTCAGAGCGAGGAGAGCAACGCTTCCCGCGGCCTGCAGGCGCGCATTGCCGGGTTGACGCCGCGCGAGCGCCAGACCATCCGGCTGGTCGCCGTCGGCTACACCAACAAAGAGATCGCCCGGCATCTGGGAATCAGTTTTCGCACCGTGGAAAAATACCGTGCCGGCGCAATCAGAAAACTGAACGTGGAAAACCCGGTGGAGCTGGGGAGGGTCGCCAGGCTGCTCGGTCATGAGGTGGAGGCAGAGGATGTCGGCCTCGGCTAGCTCCGCCCCCGGGCCGGTGGCTGCTCGCGTGGCCTCGAACGCCCTGTCCGGTTGCGGCCGTCTGCTGCCAGCATTCCTATAAATAACATCACATTATATACCTATCCTGCAGATTATAAAAACAATTACCATTGACGCCACCCCGACACCCGCATGCAGGTATTAATACCTAGGTATCCGCTCACCTAGCCAATCTCCTGTCCAGTATCTATTTTTTCACTAACGGATGGGATCGGCGGCGCGTCTGCCGGCCGAGGCGGGCCTGAGGTGCCGTCAGGACCTTGGTCCAGCCACTGCACCGGACGTTCCGTCATGCGACAGGATGGACATGGAGCATCGATACAGTCACAGGGTCGCCGCCACACTGTGCGCAGAGCTGCGCATCGCGGGGGCGCAAAGGGTGACGGCAACCACGCGCAACATCTGCAGGGAGGGTCTTTTTCTCGGATTCAGCCACCCGCGACTCAGCCGGAACCAGATTCTGCAGGTGACTCTGCACGCGCCCGGCAGCGCCGCGCGCTGGCACACCCGGGCCATCGTCATTCATGTATCTCCGCGGGGCGTGGGTGTGCTGCTGGCGGAGAATCTTTCGCCCGGCCTTTATCATGCTGCCCTGACGCGAGGGATCACACCCCTCCTGCCGCTGGAAGCCGCCAGCTAGATTCGCAGTCAAGGAGGTATCACATGTTGAAACGGCAGATCGAGATCGACGGTCCCGCTGCGGCCCCGGGCAGGCTCAATCCGGAACCGCTCGTGCGTGTCAGCAGGCCGAAGACCTTTGCCGCACGCGAAGTGATCTACCACGAGGGTGACCCGGCGGACACGGTGTTCGTCATCGGCAGCGGTCTGGTCAAGCTCCTGAGCTACCTGCCCAACGGCAGGGCCCGAATTGTGAGGCTGCACGGCCGGGGTGCCTGGATCGGCCTGGGCGGATTGCTGCACCAGCCCCACGAGCACACGGCGGTCGCGGTTGACGACGTGCAGGTCTATCGCATCGCGACCACCCGGCTCTCGGCACTCAAACAGGACGATCCACAGCAGTACTGTCAGCTGCTCGAGAAGTGGCACGAGCACCTGCGCGAGGCGGACCTGTGGATCTCGGAGTTCTCGACCGGACCGATCAAGGCCCGCCTGGCGCGCCTGATCCGCTTTTTGTCCGCCTTTGAGTACGGCGACTCCTCGCGCGTGGTGGAGCTGCTCACCTGTGAGGACATGGCGGCGGTACTGGGTGTCACCCCTGAAAGCGTGAGCCGGATTCTCGCCGGTTTCAAGCGAGACCACGTGCTCGATGCCATGAACGTGGATACCACCGAGCTGTACCGTCTGGACGACGGCGCGCTGCGTCGCATGACGCAGCAGTAGTCAGCGCGCAGACGCCCCGAGCCCGAATTCCCGCGTTTCTCCCGGCTCCAGCCGATGGACCTGGGTGTGGATCCCGATGGCAACGGGCTGTTCACCGGAGCGCTGTGCCGTGATGCTCACCCGGGCGTCGGTCAGGTGCAGGTTCAGCAGCTGACCGCGGTAACGAATGTTCAGGCTCAGGCTCTCGAGCTGGCTGGGCAGCGCCGGATTCAGCCACAGCACGTCCCCGCGGGTTTCGATGCCGGTGAAACACCGCTGCACGAGATCGACCGTACCCGCCATGGCGCCGGCGTGGATCCCCTCGGGCGTGGTGCCGCCCTGGACGTCGCCGATGTCGCTCTCCAGGGCCTGCCCGAACAGGTGCCAGGCGCCCGGCCGGTCGGCCCGGGCTAGCACCCAGGCGTGGACGACCCGGCTCAGGGTGGAGCCGTGCGAGGTGCGCTGGACGTAGTAGTCGACGTTGCGGGGGATGGTTTCGTACTCGAAGCCGTAGCCCAGGTACCGGAACAGCTCCGCGAGCTCTTCAGCGGAAAACAGGTAGAACAGCATCAGCACATCGGCCTGCTTGGAGGCCTTGTAGCGGTTCGGCGTATCGCCCTCGGCCTCCAGAATGCGGTCCAGGCGCTGCATGTCGCCGTATTTCTCCCGGTAACCCTCCCAGTCGAGCTCCTCGAGCTTCTCGTAGCCTTCGAACTGGCTGATGATCCCGTGGTCGTGGAAGGCGATGCGCATCCTGCGGCTGACCTGTTCCCAGTGCGCGAGCTCGTCGGCGCCGAGATCGAGCTGGCCGGCTAATTCCTCGAAACGCTGGCCGGAAAGCACGTCGCGCAGCCGCAGCGCCCGGCAAAGCACCCACACCGCCATCAGATTGGTGTAGGCATTGTTGTCGAGCCCGGGCTGTCCGGCGCCGGGGTAGGCGTCGTGATATTCGTCCGGACCCATGACGCCGCGTATCTCGTAGCGCTCCAGCGACGGGCTCCAGCTCGCCGCGCTGGCCCAGAAGCGGGCGATTTCGAGCATCATCTCGGCTCCGTAGAAGGACAGAAACTCCGTATCGGCGGTGACCTCATAGTACTGCCAGACGTTGTACGCGATGGCAGCGTTGATGTGGCGCTGCAGGCGCGAGTGGTCGGATATCCAGCGCCCGGACCTGGGGTTGAGGTGCAGCCGCTGGCTTTCCTCGCGCCCGTTGCTGCCGCTCTGCCAGGGATACATGGCACCGCGGAAGCCGGCCTCGCGTGCGGCGCGGCGCGCCTCGCCGAGACGACGGTAGCGATAGAGCAGCAGGGCACGGGTGATTTCCGGCATCCGCAGGTTGAACAGCGGAAACACGAAAAGCTCATCCCAGAAGATGTGGCCGCGATAGGCTTCGCCGTGCAGACCGCGCGCAGGTATGCCCGCGTCGAGGTCGATCACATTCAGCGAAGTGGTCTGCAACAGGTGGAGGATGTGCAGCCGCAATATGCGAGCCGTATGTGCCTGCGCCCGTGGGTCCGCATGCCGGATATCGAAGTCGAAGCGCCGCCACAGCTGCTCCCAGCGAAGCCTGTGGTCCGCGGCGAGGTCGCCGAAGCGGTCCGCCTCCGCGGCCGCCTTGCGTGCTTCCAGGCCGGCTTCCGAAATGGCGCGGTCGCGCGAGGTGTACAGCGCGGCCACTTTCTCGATCTGCAGCCACTGACCCCGATGCAGCTCCAGGCGGTAGCGATGGGCGACGCGAACCGGCGACTGCTCGACGACAGGCTTGGGATCGAGTGGCTCGCCGTCGCGCCACAGACGCGTGTGCGCCGCCTGGGCGATGCGGATGTGCGACTGATTGGTTTCGGCCAGCAGGAACAGGGTGCCAGCATTGCCGAGGCGCGCCTCCAGCGGCCTGAGGTGGCGGCCGTTGAGCTCCCGATAGCGCTCCACGCCGCTGTTGGTCACGCCGCCGTCGAGGCCGCTGCGGACCTCGATGCTGCCGGACCAGTCTTCGGCGTGGATCAGGGTCAGAAGGGCGGCGATGTGGGGCAGGCCGATGTGCACCAGCCGCGTTTCCTCCAGCCGGGTGCAGCGACCTGCGCTGTCGCGGAACCGCAGGCTGCGTTTCAGCAGCGCGTGCCTGATGTCCAGCGTCTGGCGCAATGACAGCAGCTCGACGTCGGCCGGCTCGAGCCAGTCGCCGTCATCGATCCGGAAAGCCAGCGGCAGCCAGTTGGGTACATTGACCAGGCTTTCGTTTTCGATCACCTCTCCGGCGACATCGCTGCGCAGGCGGTTGTAGCAGCCGGCGACATAGGTGCCGGGATAGTGCACACCGTCGGCGCGGCTCTCGGGGGCGGCACCGCGGCTCGCGAAGTAACCGTTGCCCAGGGTACAGAGCGCCTCGCGGAGCGGCTCGCCGGCCGAATCGAAGCCTTCGTATTCGAGGGTCCAGTCACTCATGGGACGATTCCGCCGCTGCGGCCAGCGCTTCGAGCAGCTCCTGGACTTCCTCGACGGTGCTCAGGCGGTAGTGTGCGCGGGTAGGGCGGGGCCGGTCGAGCACCGCGATACCCACGCCGCTGCCGCCCTCGCGCAACGCGGCGAATGCGTCCTCGTCGGTGGTGTCGTCGCCGATGTACAGGGCAAAGGTTTTTTCGCCCTCGAGCCCCAGGGTGTTCAGCAGCCAGCCCACGGCGGCACCTTTGTTCCACTCGACGTCCGGAAGCAGCTCACGGATTTTCTTGCCGGTACCCAGGCGCAGCGCGCAGTGTCGCTCCAGAACCTGCTCGACCGCGCGCTTCACCCCGGGCACCTGCGCCTCCTCGACCAGCCGGTAGTGCACGGCGACACCAAACCGCTTGCGCTCGATCAGCACGCCGTCGACCGCCCTCAGTGCCTCGCGCAGCTCGGTTTCCGCTGCGTCCAGCTCCGGCAGGGCCGCTTCGGCCTCCGGCGGCGCCTGTCCGCTGCCCCGCGGTCCGGCGATGTCGAAGCCGTGGCTGCCGGCATAGAACGGGTTTTCAAGGCCCACCCGTTGGCGCACGTCGTGCAGATCGCGCCCGCTGATGATGGCAACCGTGTAGCGATCGGCGAGCCGTTCCAGCGTCCTGCGCATCCTCGGGGCCAGGCGCGCCTGCTCGGGACGCTCGACGATCGGGGTCAGGGTTCCGTCATAATCGAGAAAGATCACCGTGCGACGCCCCGCCGCCCGCTGCAGAATCTCATCGAGCCGCTCCAGCGCCGAAGGGACCGATTGTTCGGACCCGAAGGCCCGCGGCGCCTTCACCGAAAGCGCGGACAGGTCCTCGACCACCAGGTCGGCGCCTCGACTGCGCAAGACCTCGGCCTTGCCCGACCGGTCGACGCCGATGACGCGGCCGAATTCGCCGGCACGAGCGGCCCTGACACCGGCCATCGCGTCCTCGACCACCACCGCGCGCCCGGGAGCTACGCCGAGGCGGCGAGCGGCCTCCAGAAAAATGTCCGGGGCCGGCTTGCCCCGCAGGTCCTGTCGCTCGGCGTCGACCCCGTCGACGCGGGCGTCGAACAGATCCTCGGCACCGACCGAGTGCAGCACAGCAGCGCAGTTGCGGCTCGACGACACTACGGCGGTCAGGAAACCGGCCTCACGCAGTCGGCGTATCAGGGCGATGGATGAGGCATAGACTTCCGCGCCCTCGTGTTGCAGCAGCTCGCGGAACAGCGCGTTCTTACGGTTCCCAAGCCCGCACACCGTCTCCTCGTCGGGGCCATCCGTCGGGGCGCCATAGGGCAGCTCGATGTTGCGCGAGGCGAGGAAGCTCTCTACCCCCTCGTAGCGCGGTTTTCCGTCCACGTAGCGACGGTAATCCTCATCGCTGTCGAAGGGGCGGTAGTGCCGGTTCCCGGCTTTGTCACTGCGGCGGGCGAGATAATCGTCGAAGATGCGCTTCCAGGCGCGCGCGTGCAGGAGCGCGGTCCGGGTCACGACACCGTCGAGGTCGAAAATCACCGCGTCGAAGCGCTCGGGGGAAAGCTCGGTTTCGGGCTCGGCGGTGGTCATGGCTTCGCCGCCACGGGGCTCAGGGCGGGAGGCGGAACCGCTCCTGAGCTGTCTTCGGTGTTCACGCAGTTGACCCTCCGCGGGATATCCCGGGCCGACGAGCCTCAGGCGCGAGTCTCATCGCTCCAGCGGTCCCGTGAGCGATCCGCTTTGTCGCGACTCCTGTGCCGCCGTCGTGGCGCGAGCGCGTGGGCCCGGCAGGAGGGCAGCGTAGACGCCCACTCCGGTGTATTGTGCTATCCGCATGGAGCGCTCCCGTGGCGCGGGAAGCGACACGCGCTTCGCCTCGCCGCAGAAGGGACGGTTGCGATGGTGCTCACTCTCCGCCGAGCATCTGCTCGCGCAGCATGGTCTCGATGAGGATCTGGCGTTTTTCGATCCGATCGAGCTGCTTCTTGATGCGCTTGTAATACTTGTAGTATTTGTGCCCTCCGTGCTTCTTGGCACAGGCCTTTTTGCCGCCGTGCATGCCCATCATGCCCATGCCCTGTCGGCCGGACATCATGCCGCGACCCATCATTCCCCGGCCCATCATGCCCGTGCTCTCACCCTTGGGCGCCTCGCTCTCCCCGGGCCCGGTCTCGGTGCCTTCTTCCGACGCCGGGCGATGCGCGGCCTGCCCTTCAGCGGCGCTTTCGGCACCGCCACTCGTCATTGCCGGCATCGCCTCCTGCTGCCCTTCGGCGGTCGCCTGTGCCAGGCGCAATGGAGCCGCGGTGGCCATGGTCGAAAGGGCCAGCACGGCGACCACGGCCACAGCCAGCATCAACATCATTCGATTGATCGTGTGCGGGAAACGGCGGGCCAGGCTGCGGTGCATCGGCGCCGGTTTCCTGCGTGTCTGGGGTATCTGCATCTTGTTTTCCTCCTCGGTTGCCTTCCCGTCTGAGAGTCCGGTGCGGCGGCCTGGAAGGGCGCCCGGGTCTTCTCGGGCCGCGTAAGCCCGGCGGTGCCCCGGACCGCCCGATACGCGCGCGGCGGGTTTCACCCGGCTTGCTCTGGCGCGCAGCCGCGATGGGCCGGCCATGATGGTTTGGCGGCCGGTCCGCTCGAGCTTCAGCCTGAGCCTCCGAGGCCCCCCTAACAATGAAAAATGTCAATGCCGGAGCAGGGCCGGGCTCAGGAAGACGGGTGCGCTTTGAGTAGCCGCCGCAGGCGCCGTTTCAGCTCGCGCTTGGCCGGGGCAGCCTGTCCGAACACCTGTTCGGCCTTGTAGAATTCCAGGGCCCGCACGTCGACGATCCGGGGCCGGATGTAGATATCGGGCGCCCGCCGGCGCAGCTTCTCTGCCATGATGGCCTTCTGCATGATCTTGGCCGAGTTGAAGATGGTCTCGAAATAACCCGGTATTCCGCCTGGAGCCCGGGAGCGCTCCCCGATGACATCGACGGCGATCACCACCTCGCAGTCGTCGAGCAGGTCGTAGGGCACCGGATTGACCGTCCCGCCATCGACGAGCACACGGTCGCCGATGACCACCGGCTGAAACACGCCGGGCAGCGCCATGCTCGCGCTGATGGCCGGCAGCAGCGGGCCTGCGTCGAGCCTCACCGGCTCGCGCTCCCAGAAATCGGCCGCGGCGATGCTGAGCGGAATGTTCAGGCTTTCGAAGTCGTCCTTGTGTATGGTTTCGTAGACAAAGGACAGGAAGCCCTGGCTGCTGACCAGACCGCCGCTGCCCAGCTCGATTTCGATAAACTCCATCCAGCGCAGGGCGTCGCGGTCCGCGAGCTGCTCGAACACCCCCTCGTCCGACGAGATCAGGAAACGGTCCACCAGGCGGTGTATCGCGCGGCCGGTCATACCGGACGCGTACATCGCCCCGATCACCGCCCCGATGCTGGAGCCGGAAACCCGATGCGGCCGGATGTCCATTTCATCCAGGGCCTCCAGCATGAGTATGTGCGCGAGCCCGTTGGCGCCGCCGGCGCCAAGGGCGATGCCCACGCGGGGGCTTCGATCCGCGACCGCGCCGCTCTGGTCGCCCGCGGCCAGCCCGGTCGCCAGCCCCGGCGCGGTCGCCGCCAGGAGGACCAGAAAATCTCGTCGCGAAATGTTGCGCATGGCGATGAACCTCCGTGCCGGGTTCGGGTTCCATGGACATGGATACTGACGATTCGAGATGAGCCCCGGAGCGCCGCACCGGCCGCGCCCCGCCGTGGCCGTCGCTCGCTGCGCCCGCGTCCCGAGGGGGACACTATACCAGCGCAGCCCGGAACCGCCGCCGGGGGCCGTCCGCCGAGAGCCCGGGGATTGCGAAATTTCAATGAGGACGCCGGCCCGCGACCGGAATATTGCGGGCGGAAGTCGAGATCCGCGCTGGACGCAACTGTCGCAAGGGATCCGATGCATCATCATCAGTAGTGACTACGCCGCCGGAGTGCGATGCAACGGTGAGTGCATGGGTGCAGGGTTTGAAACAGGGTGGTCTGCCGGCGGTGCGCAGCCGCGCCACACGTTGACCGCCCGGGCGGCCGTCGGCCTGCTCTGCGACACACCGGGCGGGGGTGAGCTCAGACACAGGGCGGTCTCCGGCGCACGCGGCCGGCTCATGCCGGGGGCGCGTTGATGCCCTGGATGAAATGGCTGCCCTGGCGGTTCCTGATCCGGCGGGTGGCGCAGGCACACGGTTTCCTCGACCCCATCGCCCTGCTGGCGCGGCTGCATCGTTTCGCGCAGCCCTCGGAAGTGGGGGAGCCCGTCGAGCTGCTGCGCGCGGGCGTGGTGTTCCACGCCCGCGGCCTGATCAACAGCCGGGTCATTCAGCACAATCTGGACTGGGTCTGGCCCTACTGGGTCGAGCGCCAGTTCGATCCCGGGGACGACGCATTCGTGCCCCGTGCCTTCACCGTCACGCACGTCAACCTGACGCAGCGGAACTGGACGGCGGTGGGGCTGCCGGACGTCGAAGAGCTGCCCATTGTCGACCCGCGCGGCCTGCTCACGCCCTTCCTGGACGGCTGGTCGCTCGACTGCTGGGTGATGGCACGAGACGGACGCCAGCTGCTGCCGTCGCGCGCGCCCCAGGCTTCGCAGCGCCTGGAAGACGAGCTGACGGTGGTCACCGGGACGGCGACGCAGGGCCTGTCGCTCCAAACCCGGGTCTGGGTACAGGCCGACCGGGGTGTTCCAGTCTGTCACCTGCAGCTGCGGGCGCAGGCCGACGGCGGGGGTTGGGTGATAGTGGGCCTGCGTCCCTACAACCCGGAAGGAATCAGCTTCATTCAGCGCGCCGAGCTTTCTGCCCAGCGCAACGCATGGACCGTCGACGGCGCGCGCCGCATCACCTTCAGTGCACCGGCCGACCGCCATCACGGATCTGACTACCGCGCCGGCGATGTGCACATCCATTTGCGCGAGCTGGCCGAACAGGGCACGGTGCAGTGTGACGTGGGCATGGTGACGGCGGCGGCCATGTTCAATGTGCCGTCCGGGAGTGAGCGCAGGGTTGGGGTCCAGGTGCCGCTGACGTCGGGCGGCGACAGCCCACCTGTCAGTGCGGCCGCGTGGCGCGACAGCCTCCAGGGGCACTGCCGGCTGCAACTGCCAGAGCCGCGTCTCGAATCGCTGTACCGCACGGCCGTGCGCACGCTGATATTGCATTCCCCGCAGGACGTCTATCCCGGGCCTTACACCTACAAGCGCTTCTGGTTCCGCGACGCCGCTTTCATCATCCACGGTCTGCTGTGCGCCGGACTGGTCGAGCGTGCCGAGCGCGCCTTGGACCGCTTCCCGTTCCGGCAGAACGCCACCGGCTATTTTCATTCGCAGGAGGGGGAATGGGACTCCAACGGCGAAGCGCTCTGGATCATGCGGCGCTTCTGCGAGCTCACCGGACGGGCGCCGAAGCCGGACTGGCAGGAGGCGATCAGGCGTGGTGCCCAGTGGATCATCCGCAAGCGCCTCGATGACGGCGAGGCGCCGCACGCCGGCCTGCTGCCCGCCGGCTTCAGCGCCGAGCACCTGGGGCCCAACGACTATTATTACTGGGACGATTTCTGGGCCATCGCCGGTCTGGAGGCCGCGGCTTGGCTGGTCGGTTTTTCCGACGCTTCGGCCGGCGTCGGATTCAGGCGCGAGGCCGGTCTGTTCCGCGGCGCGGTGGACCGCAGTCTGGCGGTCGCAGCGCGCCGGCTGGGCTGCTCGGCCATGCCGGCCTCGCCCTACCGCAGGCTGGATTCGGGCGCCGTCGGGTCGCTGGCCATCGGCTACCCGCTGCAGCAGTGTACGCCGGACGATGCGCGGTTGCTCGGCACCGTCGAGTTTCTGCTCGAGCGCTGTTTCTTCAAGGGTGGTTTCTTCCAGGATATGATCCATTCCGGCGTCAACGCCTATCTCACCCTGCACGTGGCCCAGGTCCTGTTGCGGGCCGGTGACCCCCGCTACCTGGAGCTGATGGACACTGTGGCGGGGTTGGCTTCGGCCACGGGTCAGTGGCCGGAGGCCATTCACCCGCGCACGGGCGGGGGCTGTATGGGCGACGGACAGCACGTGTGGGCGGCGGCGGAGTGGGTGCTCATGCTGAGGCACTGTCTGGTGCGCGAGGAAGGCGACGCCCTGGTGCTGGGCGCCGGCGTCGCCAGGCGCTGGCTGGCGCCGGACGCCGCGATCAGCTTCGGACCTGCACCGACCGCCTTCGGTCCGCTGTCGCTGCACATCGAGCTCAACCCTGAGACGTCGCGGGTCAGTGTGCGCTGGACGGGGCGATGGCACGGGCATCCGCCCAGGGTGGAAGTGCGACTGCCGTGGCTCGAGCCGGTGGTCTGCGCGCAGGGCGAGCACAGTGTCGAGCTGCCGGTGGGAGGCGAAGCATGAACATCGTCATGGTGACCAACACCTACACCCCGCACGTGGGTGGCGTGGCGCGCTCGGTGTCCGCGTTCAGTGAGGAATACCGGCGCCGGGGCCACCGCGTGCTGGTGGTCGCCCCGGAGTTCGGCAACAGAGCCGGGGACGGATCGGATGTGGTGCGCATCCCGGCGATCCAGAACTTCAACGGCAGCGACTTCTCCGTGGTGCTGCCGGTGCGTGGTCTGCTGACCGAGGCGCTGAACGGCTTCGGTCCGCACATCGTGCACGCCCACCATCCCTATCTTCTGGGGATGACGGCGCTGCGCATCGCCCGCTACCGCGAGCTGCCGCTGGTCTTCACCCACCACACGCTGTACGAGCGCTACACCCACTACGTCCCGGGCGATTCTCCGACCCTGGCGCGTTTCGTGATCGAGCTGGCCACGCGTTACGCCAACCTTGCCGACCGCGTTTTTGCGCCCAGCGAGAGCATCGCCGCGCTGATCAGGGAGCGCGGCGTCACAGCGCCGGTCACGGTGGTGCCGACCGGCGTGGATCTGGATCGCTTCGCCCGCGGTGACGGAGCCCGGTTCCGCGCCGGCCACGGCATCCCGCGCCACGCTTTCGTGGTCGGACACGTGGGCCGGCTGGCGCCCGAAAAGAACCTGGAATTCCTCGCGCAGGCGCTAGCCCGATTTCTCAGCCACAACGACGACGCGCACCTCGTGGTGGCGGGCAGCGGCCCTTCTGAGCGCCACATCCGTGCCGCCGTGGCGAGGGTGGGGCACGAGCGCCGGCTGCACCTGCTCGGCGTGCTGGACCACGCGCGGCTCAGCGACGCCTACCACGCCATGGATGCGTTCGCCTTCGCGTCCAAGACCGAGACCCAGGGCATGGTGCTGACCGAGGCCATGGCGGCGAGGGTGCCGGTGGTGGCACTGGAGGCCTCCGGCGTGCGGGAGGTGGTCGAAGACGAGCGCAATGGCCGGCTCCTGCGGGAGGAAAACGCCGAGGTCTTCGCGTCCGCCCTGCAGTGGCTGGCCGGTCTGCCGCCGCAGCAGCGGCAGGCGCTGCGCGAGGCGGCCCGCAGGACCGCCCAAGCTTTTTCTCTGCCTGCGACGGCGACCCGGGCCCTGGACTGCTACGAGGTCCTGCGCCAGCAGGCTTATGTCGCCCGTCCGGACGAATTCGAGCAGTGGCAGCGCACCCTGAAGCTGATCAAGACGGAGTGGGAGATCGTCAAGGGTATGGCCGGTGCAGCGGGTGTCGCCCTCGGTACCGCCGAGCTGCCCGAGGAGCCCTGAGCCTCCAGCCCCTATCAGTCCGGCCGCAGCAGGCCCGTGGCCTTGTCCAGAGTGTCCCGCATGTCGTCCATCTTCAGGCTGATCTCGTCTTCGAGCTGCTGGCGATGCTGATCCCGGGCGGCGCGCATTGCCTGGATCGCCTCGCGCACCGCGCTCTGCTGTCGGCGCAGGTTGTTGACCAGGATCAGCAGCTCGTCGGTGCCGACCCGCCCCGTGGCCTGCTGGTGGACCAGCGCCGCTTCGAGTTTTTCAATGCGGTCATTCCATTCATCGAGCCGTGCCTGCATGCGCGCGACGTAGTCGCCTGTGTCCGTCATATCCGCTCTCCGTTTGAGCATTGCTGATGCCGGGCCTCGTGCCCGGCTGCGAATTCTAGGCTGTCCGGTCGGGCCGGGCGCCCTGGCAGGCAGGGCAGTACCAGGCGGTGCGACCCCCGCTGCGCAGGGTCTCGAGCGACTCGCCGCACCGGGGACAGGCGCCGCCCGGGCTTCGATGCGGCAGCAGAAAGCCCGCGGGCATCCGCGCGGGCTCGGCCTGGGCCGCGATGGCAGTCTCCAGCACCTTTCGCAGCGTCGCGTGCAGCCGCTTCAAAGCACCGCCGTCGAGCCGGCTGACCAGCGTCCTGGGGTGGATGCGCGCCTGAAACAGAATCTCGTCGGAATAGACGTTGCCGATGCCCGCCATCGCCTGTTGATCCATGAGCCAGGATTTGACCGCGCCGCGTCGGCCGGCGGCCAGCTTCCGGAGCTGGTCGAGTGTCACATCGAGCGCATCCGGTCCGAGCCGCTGCGATTTCACCAGCTCCTTGGGACTGTCGACGAGCCTGATGGAGCCGAGCCTGCGCGGCGCGGCGTAGGCCAGGTTGAAGCCATTGTCGAAGCTGAACAGCGCCCGGGTATACCGCGGCGCCTCGCCCCCGTTGCGGAAGTACTTGAGCGTTCCCGTCATGCCGAAGTGCAGCACCAGCCAGCCGCCGCGCTGCAACGCAATGAGCAGATACTTCCCGTGGCGGCCGGTGGACTCGAAGCTCCGGTGAGCGAGCGCCCGGCCCAGGCCCTGGGGGGAGATGCCGGAGAGGATCGACGCGTCTTCCGTGCTTGTGTGTGCGATCGCCTGATGCAGCGCAGTAGCGTTCAGATAACGCCGGTACACCTCCACGTCGGGCAGCTCGGGCATGGTCCCTAGGGCTCGCCCGTCGTCAGCCGGCTGACGACCTGCTTGACGCCGCAGGTGTTCAGCGCGATCAGCCGCGCCAGCTCGGCCTGCTGCGCGTCGCCGGCCACACCGTGCAGGGTCACGATGCCGTCCTCGGCCGACACCTGCAGCTTCATGCCGTGGGTCGGGCGGTGCCAGTGCAGCTGTGCTTCCACCCGGTCGACGAGGGTCTCGTCGTCGGCCGCGCAGGCGAGCGGCGCCATCGCGGAGGTCGCTCCGGCGGGAGGGGCGACGCGGATGCGGTTGATCACGCTGCTGACACCGTCCAGCCCGGCGGCGATTTCGCCGGCCAGGGCGCGCTCGCCCGGATCGGAGACCGTTCCCTCGAGCGTCGCCACGGCGTTTTCCACGCTGATGTCGATGCGAAACGGGCTCAGAAAGGGGCTATGGATGTACAGCGCGGCGATGGCGGCCTTCAGGCAGGGGTCGGTGCACACCCTGCCCGGTGTCTGCGCGGCGGCGACCGGCAGGGCGCACCAGAGCAGCCATAAACCGAGGGGCTTGTATTTCATGTCGGCACTCCTGTGTGTCTCGTGGCACCAGTGAACGGCGAACATCACCCGACGTGAGCGTTCGCTGTTGGGCAGCGACTGCATCTGCGTCGGTACATCAGCATCCTCCCGGGGCCATGTCGACGAGCGCAGACCGAACCGGGCGACACCGATATTTCGTTAAAGGCGCTACCGGCGGACCCTCAGGTGCCGGTACGTCGTGCGGCCAGCAGATTGTACAGCCACGCGAATATGGCGCCGCCGATGAGCCCGTCGACGAAGGCCCAGACGAGGCCGACGATGCTGCCGGCGGGCGTGATGCTGTAACCGCGGTAGAGCTGACCGATCGGGCCTGCATCGACGGCCGTGCCGTCGAAAGCGATGATCCACCAGGTCATCAGAAACAGGCCGAAGCCCCACAGGAGGCCACAGGTCAGGGCGAAGGCGCGCACATCGAGTTTCATGTCGTGTACTCCCGGGTATCAGTGGCGTTGCAGGAGTTTTCTCAGCTCCTGCAGCGGTCGTGTATTGAGGACTTCGCCCGCCTCGATCCAGCCGCGGCGTGCCTGGCCGACGCCCAGGCGCATAAGGGCCAGATCGCTGGTGCTGTGGGCATCGGTCGAGATGACGAGGCCGACGCCAATGTCCCTCGCCAGCCTGCACGCGTCGTCGGTGAGATCCAGCCGGTCGGGCTGGGAATTCACTTCGAGAAAGCAGTTGCGCGCCTTCGCGGCCTCCATGATTTTCTCCATGTCCACGTCGTAGGGCTCACGCTCGTTGATCAGCCGGCCGCTGGGGTGTGCCAGGACATTGAAATACGGGTTGTCCATGGCGCGCAGAATGCGCTCGGTCTGTTTGCCGCGCGGCAGATTGAATTTGTAGTGAACCGAGCACACTGTGAGGTCCAGCTGTTTAAGCACGCTGTCGGGCAGGTCCAGCTTGCCGTCTTCGAGAATGTCGAGCTCGATGGACTTCAGTACCAGGATGTCACCGCCCTTTTCGTTGAGTCGGTCTATCGCCCGGATCTGCTCGAGCAGGCGCTGCTTGTCCAGCCCGTGGGCCACCCGCACGTGCTGGGAGTGCTCCGTGATGGCCAGGTACTCGTAACCGCGCTCGGCGGCCGCTTCCACCATCTGCGGGAGCGAATGGTGACCGTCGGTGGCGCGGGTGTGACAGTGCAGGTCACCGCGGATATCCTCGAGGCGGACCAGATGCGGCAGACGGTTGCGCCGCGCCGCCTCGATCTCTCCGCGGTCTTCACGCAGCTCGGGCTCGATGAAGCGCAGACCGACCTTGCGGTACACCTCTGCCTCCGCCTTGCCCGCGATGCGTCGCTCACCCTCGAACACGCCGTATTCGTTGATCTTGTAGCCCTTGCTGACGCCGATTTTGCGTACTGCGATGTTGTGTGCCTTGGAGCCCGTGAAATAGTGCAGGGCGGCGCCGTAGCTCACCTGCGGCACCAGGCGCAGATCAACCTGCAGGCCCGACCGCAGCCGCACCGTGGAGCGTGTTTTGCCCTGCGAGATCACCTCGTCGACCTCCTCGTAGCGCACGAAGCGCTCGATCACCTTCGAGCCCCTGCGCGCCGTGACCAGAATGTCCATGTCACCCACGGTTTCCTTGCGGCGGCGGAAGCTTCCGGCGACGGTCACCTGCTTGACGCCGTCGATGCCCTCCAGGTAGCTCACCAGGGGAATGGCAATGTCTTCTGCGACCGCGAGCTTGATGCGTTGCGGTGCCCCGGTAAAGCGTTCGACCCGTTCGCGGATGAGGCGCTCCGTCTTGGCGCCGAAGCCGGGCAGCGTACGGATGCGCCCGCTGCGCGCAGCGCGCTTGAGATCGTCGAGGCCACGGATGTCGAGCTCACGGTGAAGAGTCTTGACCCGCTTCGGCCCCAGGGCTTCGATTTTCATCAGCTCGCTGAGCGCCGCCGGAGTGCGTGCCTCGACTTCCTCGAGCAAAGGCAGCTTGCCCGTCGCGACAACGGTCGCGATCTTCTTCGCCAGGTCCTTTCCGATCTCGGGCAGCTCGGAGAGGTCCTCGCCGGCGGCGACCATGTCGGCGAGGCTCTTCGAATGGTTGGCGGCGATGCGCGCCGCGTTGCGGTAGGCGCGCACCCGGAACGGATTGGCACCCTCTATCTCCAGCAGGTCGGCCAGGCGCTCGAACAGTGCGGCGATCTCGGCATTGTGTACGGCCACGGTGGGTTCCCGGTTCGCAGTCGCATCCCGGCGCGGGAGTCGCGCTGGCGCTGCAGGTTCGATCATAGGTGGGGGTCATGGCCTGTCATTGATGAATTTCAATTGCAGCGGGTGTCGCTCTCGGCGGCGCTCAGGCGCCGAAGTTTTTCAGTCGCCCCGCCTGCGCCGGCGCCAGGCCCATGTGAGGTGCACACCGGGCGCAGGCCCAGCGAGCCGTTGCAACACCGGTACTCGTCGAAGTGCTCTACCGCCTCGGAACGCGCGGTCTTGGCGTGGATCAGCACCGGCACCGGGTGCCAGCTGTGGCCGCCCATGGCGGCTGGGGTGGAGTGGTCCGCGCTCACCACCAGAACCTCGGGTCGGTGTTCGAGCAGCGCGGGCAGGAGGTGATCCATCATCTTTGATGGCGGCGACCTTGCGGTCGAGCTCCGGGGTGCGGGCGGCCTCCAGCGCCGTCCTGTGGCTTTGCGGGTCGCGCAGACCGCAGCTCCGTCAAGTATCAGGTGCAGGATTCGTCCACCCGGTCCGGCCAGCTCCGACCAGACATCGGCAAGATCCGCGGGCGCTTCCATGTCCTCGCGCTCCCTCGATCCCGGTTCACTCTCAGCTCGTTGATGGCGCGCGCCGCAGCCTTTCCGCGTGGCTGTGGCTTGCCGCCTGTGCGGGGTGAACATGGCCAGACCCTATCAAGGTCGCCCCGGTCGCGGCATTGAAATCCGTCAACTCGCTCACCGGGAAACCGGAGGCTGTGGTGGCGGGCCCGATATTGACAAAATTCATTGAATCAGAGGACCGCCGGTGTCTATAAATGAAGCATGGGGAGGGGGCCGGTGGCCAGGTGCCGCGGCCAGCAGCAAGCCATCCTAACAGGGAGACTCCAATGACCGGTAAAGACAGCCTCGAGCATGGCAGACGCGACCGACTGATCAAGGAGCGGGTGCACGACCCTTACATGACACGGAGCAAGCTCGTGGAGCCCACGGTCTGTCCGGAATGCGGCGTGGTGTTCGCCGACGGACGCTGGCAATGGCAAAGCGAACCGCCCGAAGGCGCCAACAGCGAGCTGTGCCCGGCCTGCCGCCGCGTGCGGGATCACGTGCCGGCGGGCTTCCTGACGCTGCAAGGCGATTTCCTGGCCCAGCACCGTGAGGAGATTCTCAATCTGATCCACAACAAGGTCGAGAGCCAGCGGGCCGAGCACCCGATGAAGCGTCTGATGAGTATCGAAGATCAGGAGGACGGCCTGCTGATCACCTTTACCGACGTGCATCTGCCGCGCGGTGTCGGCGAGGCCGTCACCCGGGCCTACGAGGGGGATCTGGAGATTCAGTACACCGAGGAAGCCGGCATCGTGAGAGCCTATTGGCGGCGCTGAGGTTCCGGCGATTGGCCTGCAGCCGGGCCACGTGCCCGGGGGAGCCCCGGCCCCCGACCCGCGGAGCCGAGGGCTGCGCGTGTCAGTGTGCCACAGACGCGGCCGGGCGTCTCTTCGGCCTCAGGTGGCCAGCCGGCGCAGTCTGTCCAGATCAAAAATGTGAATGCTGCGCCGGTTGACGAGCAGCACACCGTCGCGCTCGAGCTGGTGGAGCTCGCGCGAGAACGTTTCGGGGCTCAGATCCAGGCTGCAGGCCACGATCGCCTTGCAGGCCGGCAAGGTGACGGTGCCAACGGCGTGCCGATCGCCGTTGACCTTGATCTCGGAGAGCAGGTAGCTCGCGACCCGCTCGCTGGCTGACTGCAGGCAGCAGGTCGCAAGATTGTTGAGCAGCCGGTGCATGCGGTCGCTCAGCGTGTTCACCAGACTGAGCCCGAGTTGGGGCCAGCGCTCCATGGCCGACAGCATCTGATCGCGGCCGAGGAACAGCAACTCGGTTCTCATCAGCGCCTCGGCATACAGCGGGCAGGGCGCGCCCTTCTGAATGCTGTATTCCCCGAAGCTCATACCCGGCTGGAGTATGTCGAAAACGTGCTCCCTGCCGCCCGGCGACAGGAGGGCGAGTTTCAGCCGTCCGTCCAGCACGCCGTAGAAGCCGGCGGGCGCTGCCTGACCGTCGCAGAGGATATCGCCCCGTGCCGCGCGCAAGATGCGTGTGCCGTCCGAGAGAAAATCCAGCTGTGCGTTGTCCAGTGCTGCGAACAGCGGAAAACGCCGGATTGAGGCGCGCGCCCGGGCCTGGTCTGCCTCTGTCATCCTCTTGCCTCTCGTTCTGGCGACAGGGTTTCGTCGCGAGCCTTCTCTGAAACTGCACAAATGAATAAGGAAACAGCGCCGCGCTATCCTTGATTTAAGTCAAGGCCTTTCTCGGGTGTTGATCTGCGTCAAACAAGCTCGGCTAACAGGAACTATAGACCCAGCTGGACGCATGTCTATTTTTTTCAGTCTTGATGCCAATCAAGGTTTACCTGCTGCGAGACGCCTGATAATTCAGGTGCATAAACAAAGAAAGCCCCATGCTGCGCCGGTCGCTGCGCGCCGGTGGGCCGGAGATTGCTGCAACCGAGGAGGAGTCGACATGCCAAGCACGCCGCTATTGAAGGGCAGGAGCCTGGTCGAAGCGCTCATTGCCTGTGTGTTTCTGATCGCGTACGCGAGTGGCGTCCAGGCGGCGCGTCCACCTGGCGAGATCGGAAAAGACTGGGGTGACCCGGAAGGCGCCAGATGCGTCGAGTGCCACCGGGCGGAGACACCGGGGCTTGCCGAGGAATGGAACAACAGTCAGCACGGTCAGCGTGGCGTGAACTGTCTCGACTGTCATGCGGTCCAGGAAGGGGACACCGACGGCTTCGAGCACGAAGGGAAAATGATATCCATCATCGTCACCCCGAAGGACTGCTCGAAATGCCATTCCACCGAGTTTCAGGAAATGGATGGCTCGCACCACGCCAAGGGCGGACAGATCCTGGCTTCGCTGGACAACCTGCTCGGTGAGGTGGTGGGTGGCCCGGCTGCGGTCAACGTAGGTTGCCGCCAGTGTCACGGTGCCGTGGTGGAAATCGACGACGAGGGCAAGCCGACACCCGGAAGCTGGCCCAACACCGGCATCGGTCGTATCAATCCCGACGGCTCCAAGGGTTCATGCACCGCCTGTCACGCACGGCACCGCTTCTCCAAGGCGCAGGCGCGCACACCGGATACCTGTGGCAAGTGCCACGTCGGACCGGATCATCCCCAGATCGAGGTCTACAACGAATCCAAGCACGGCATCATTTACCGAGCCAAGGTCGACGAGATGAACCTGGAATCCGACAAATGGGTCGCGGGCATCGACTACTCGGCGGCGCCCACCTGTGCGAGCTGCCACATGAGCGCCGGCGGCAGCGAAGGCAAGACCCACAACGTCGGCGATCGCATTTCCTGGACTCTGCGCCCCCCGGTCTCGGTGAAGATCAATCTGGTGCGCCTGGAAAATGGCGATGAGTTCGACGTTCCCGAAGGCAAGCCCGTACCGAAGGTGGGCGACCAGGCCAATGGCTCCCGTGTCGTGGAGGTGCTGACCTGGGAGGATCGCAGGGACAAGATGAAGAGCGTCTGTCGCGCCTGCCACAGCGACAGCGTGGTGGAGGGACACTATATCCAGTTCGACAACCTGGTCGTGCTCTACAACGAGAAGTTCGCCAAGCCGATCGCCGCCATCATGGGGGAGCTCAAAGACGAAGGGTACATTACCAAGACCCCCTTCGATGACAGAATCGAATGGGTCTGGTGGGAGATCTGGCACCACGAAGGTCGCCGCGCCCGCCACGGCGCTTCCATGAGCGGTCCGGATTATGCCTGGTGGCACGGCATCTATGACGTCGCCAAGCACACCTACTTCGAGTTCATTCCCGAGCTCAAGGAAGTGGTGCGCCACAAGGATGGAAACGACAAGAAGGCCGAAGCCCTGCTCGCCAAGCACTTCAAGCCCCACGAGGGTCACACCTGGTATTTCGAGGGACTCAGCAAGGAGCAGCTCGAAAAGGTTCGCAAAGGTTTTGAAGAGCGCTACGGCAAAGGTGCGTTGAAGTAAACAAGGAGGCTGGGCCGGCGCGGCGCGGTGCCGGCCCACCAGATCCGTACAGGGCCCCTCATGAGACTTTATCTGCTGGCATTCATGGCGGTGATCTGCGTCGGCTCGGCCCAGGCGGACGGCTACGCGACCGGACCCACTGAGCTGGAGCTCGCACAGGCCGAGCGCCTTGCGCAGCAAGGGGAGATCGACCGCGCGCTCGCCGTCTACCGCGAGCTGTCCGAAGAGGCGCCCCGGTCCGCGCGGCTGCACGCCCGCGTGGGAGGGATGCTGCTGCTGAAGCAGGAGTATGCGGCCGCGGTCAACAGGTTTCAGACCGCGATCGGACTGGATCTGGAGAACAACGGCGACGCCTTCATCGGGCTCGGTATTGCGTACGTTCATCTTGGGCAGTACGGGCCGGCGCGGGCCGCCCTGAACGAAGCGCGCAGCCGCAAGCCTCAGGCGGCGGCCGATCTCGATCAACTGGTGGCCTGGCTGGAAGGCCGTGCCGTGAACCGCGAGGGCGACGTTCGCTGAGCTCCGGCGGCCGAGCCACCGACCGTTGCCGGAAGGAGATGCACATGAAACCGAGTCAGTTATTCGTTCTGCTGTTATGTGCCGTGCAATACGCGGTGGCAGCAGAGGTTCCGCGTTCCGGCAACATGCTTGCCAACACCTGCGCCGGTTGCCACGGCACCTATGGTCACAGCGCCGGTGAGCTGATGCCGAGTATCGGCGGCATGGATAAACGCTACATCACAAAGGCCATGATGGATTTCCGCTCCGGGGCCAGACCCTCGACCATCATGGAACGCATTGCCAAGGGCTATTCCGAGCAGGAGATTGCAGCGATTGCGTCGTTTTTCAGCCAGAAGGAGTGGCGTTCGGCCTCTGAAAACGTCAACAGCAGGCTGGCTGCTCAGGGCCAGGAGATCCATGAGGCGCAGTGCGAGTCGTGCCACGCGGATGGAGGGCGCAGCGGACGGAACGAGGTTCCTCGTCTTGCCGGTCAGTGGCAGCCTTATCTCTACATGCAGCTTCGTGACCTGCACGATATCGATTACGAAGGGATACAGCCCCTGGAGATGCGCGAGCGGGTGCAGAAGTTATCGCACGAGGAGTTGGAGGCGCTGAGCCATTACTACGCCAGCCAGAACTGAGAGGGGTCGACATCATGTCCAGCATCAATCGTAGAGATTTCATCAGGGCGGCGGGTGCGGTCTCGCTCGCCGGTGGATTCGCCGGCTGGCCCCTGGCGGCGTTCCCCGCCAAAGATAAGGCGCGCGTCGTGGTGGTGGGCGGCGGTTACGGCGGTGCCATCGCGGCCAAGTACATCAAGCTGATGGATCCCGCTATCAACGTCAGGCTGATCGAGCAGGACAAGAAATTCGTGTCCTGCCCGCTCAGCAACGAAGTGCTGAGCGGCGAGCGCGATCTGGATAGTCTGACCTTTGGCTACCGCGGGCTTTCGAAACGCGGCGTGGCCGTGGTCGGAGACGAGGTGGTTTCAATCAACCCGGCCAGACAATCGCTCAAGGGCAGCAGTGGCAACCTCTACAAGTATGACAAGCTGGTGCTTTCGCCTGGTGTGGATTTCCGCTGGGACGCCATCGAGGGTTATGACGCCGAGGTCGCGGAACGCATCCCGCACGCTTGGAAGGCGGGCCCGCAGACGTTGAAGCTGCGCAAGCAGATCAAGGACTTGAAAGACGGGGGCGTAGTGTATATCGTCGCGCCGCCCAATCCGTTCCGCTGTCCGCCAGGCCCCTACGAGCGTGCGGCTCAGATTGCACACTATCTCAAGCACCACAAGCCCAGGTCCAAAGTCATCATTCTGGATGCCAAGGACAAGTTCGCCAAGCAGGCGCTGTTCATGACCGGGTGGAAGAAGTTCTACGGCGACATGATCGAATGGGTGTCGGCGGCAGACGGCGGCACGGTCGAAGCCGTCGATGCAGACAAGATGCAGCTCACGGCGATGGTGGAGACCTTCAAGGGTGATGTCATCAATCTGATTCCGCCCCAGAAGGCGGCCGGCATTGCCGCCGCCGCGGGGCTTACCGACGAATCGGGCTGGTGTCCGGTGAACCAGAAGACCTTCGAATCCACCCTGCATAAGAACGTGCACGTCATCGGCGATTCCTGCATCGCCGGCGCCATGCCAAAGTCCGGGTATTCCGCCAATTCCCAGGGCAAGGTGTGCGCGGCCGCCATTGTCGCCGAAGCCAACGGCCTGGAAGCGCCGGAGCCATCTTACGTGAACACCTGCTACAGCATCGTTGCACCCGACTACGGCGTTTCGGTCGCCGCGGTATACGAGCTGTCTGACGGCAAGATCACGGCCATTCCGGGCGCCGGCGGCACGTCACCCAGCGATGTGTCTGAGCGTTACCGCGCCAAGGAGGCGCAGTACGCGCGCAGCTGGTTCAAAAGCATCATGAGCGATACCTTCAGCTGAGGGAGGTGCGGGGCCGCAGGCACCCCTCGGGCAGACCTCGGCACGCCCGCGATTCGTCGTGGGCTGCGGCTGCCGAGCCGGGTGCACACCGGCGGTGTGGTGTTTCCGCCGCGGCATCGCGGTGTCGGCCGACCCCGAGAGCGCCGCTATCGGGACTTCGCCGGTCGCGCCCGCGGTGTAAGCCTGTCAGTGAGATGAAGGGCGCTACTCGATCTTGATATAGGCGAAGTTGTCGCGCTGCAGCTCGGCGATCCGCACCACGCCCGAAGTGACCATTTCAACGCCCTTGTACACCTTGTCTTCGGGCAGCTGGATCTGGGAGCGCGTGATGTCGCACAACTCTAGGCCCACCCCGTGCACCTCGTGGAGGCTCAACAAGCGGCCCTTCAGGTTGTCACGCCGTTCCGCCAGCGCCGGGTCTTCGACAAACGGTGTGTCGGCCAGCTTGTCGTCGGTCACGAAGCGGACACCGTGAGCCACGAACACGATCCGGATGTCGTATTCGATCAGATCGTTCTTATAGGTGGTCACCATGTTGTTGATGCTGGTGAGCATCGCGCTGAAGCGGCGCGGGTCGGCAAAGTCCGCGTGATAGACGACCTTGACGATGCCCTCATCCTGGTGGGCGGCCGCATCGCGGGGCAGGGCCGCGGCGAGCAGCACCAGGCCGAGGAAGGCGGCCAGCAGTGCCTTGAGACCGTGTCGTGGGCAAGGGGTGCAAAGACAGTGCGCTTTGAGTTGGGCCATGACCATGCTCCTCTGGCGAGACATGTGTCTAACTATAGACCATAGGGGCGTCAGAGCGCTGACGCGGGGCAGCCGCGCTGCTGCTTTGAATTCTGTTATTGTCGTTGCGCAGGGGGTAAAGTAGGGTTTTGCCGCTGGACGGGCTGACTCTCCCGCGCTCTGATGGCCGGGAGACGGCTCCAGCACCGCGTATTTGATCGAGCGCAGGAAGACAATGCCGCACCGGAAACAACGGGTCTGGCCGGGTCTGCCGTATCCGCTGGGTGCGACCTGGGACGGTTCCGGCACCAATTTCGCGATCTTTTCGGCGCACGCCGAAAAAGTGGAGCTGTGCCTGTTCGATGCCAGAGGCAATCGCGAAGTCGACCGTATCCCGCTGCCGGAATATACGCACGAGATCTGGCACGGTTATTTCCCCGACGTTCGCGCCGGCCAGCTGTACGCCTACCGTGTCTACGGTCCCTACGATCCCCAAAACGGTCACCGCTTCAATCATCACAAACTGTTGCTGGACCCCTATGCCAAGTCGCTGCACGGGAACCTGCGGTGGAACGATGCGCTGTTCGGCTATACTCTCGGCCACGAGCGACAGGACCTGTCTTTCGACACCCGCAACAGTGTGCGCTTCATGCCTCGCTGCCGTGTCATCGACCCGGCATTCACGTGGGGGGGAGGGGCACCGCCCAGAACGCCCTGGCACGCGAGCATCATCTACGAAATGCACGTGCGCGGCTTCACCATGCGCCACCCCGAGGTGCCGGCATCGGTGCGGGGGACCTTCGCCGGCCTGTCGGTGTCGGCCCTGGTGGAATACCTGAGAGACCTCGGGGTCACCGCCGTGGAGCTGCTCCCGGTGCACGCCTTCCTGCACGACCGTGTGCTCATCGACCGGGGTGTGCGCAACTACTGGGGCTACAACTCCATCGGCTTCTTCGCGCCGCACCCGGAGTACCTGGCCGGCAACAGCATCGATGAATTCAAGACCTTTGTGCAGCTGATGCACGGCTCCGGGATCGAGGTGATTCTCGACGTGGTCTACAACCACACGGCCGAGGGCAACCACTTGGGGCCCACGCTGTCGCTGCGCGGCATCGACAACAAATCCTATTACTACCTCATGGAGGGGGAGGAGCGCTACTACAACGATTTCACGGGGACCGGAAACGCCCTGGAGCTGCGCCACCCCTACGTGTTGAGGATGGTGACCGATTCGCTGCGCTACTGGGTCGAGGAGATGAAGGTGGATGGCTTTCGCTTCGACCTGGCCACGACACTGGCGCGCGTCGATGGCGAATATCGGGAGAATGCGAGTTTTCTCGACACCGTGGCGCAGGATCCGCTGCTGGCGACCGTCAAGCTGATCGCCGAGCCCTGGGATACCGGGCACGGCGGCTACCAGGTGGGGAGCTTCCCGCCCCGCTGGGCGGAGTGGAACGATCGCTATCGCGACACGGTGCGGCGCTTCTGGAAAGGCGACGAGGGTCAGTTGCCGGAGCTGGCCTCACGCTTGACCGGGTCGAGCGACATTTACAATCGTCGTGGCCGGCGCCCCTGGGCCAGCGTGAACTTCGTCACGGCGCACGACGGCTTCACCCTCCGCGACCTGGTGAGCTACAACCACAAGCACAATGAGGCCAACGGCGAGGACAACCGCGACGGCACCGACAACAACCACAGCTGGAACTGTGGCGCGGAAGGGGCCACGGACGATGCGCAGATTCTGCAGCTGCGTGAGCAGCAGATGCGCAACCTCATGGCCACCCTGCTGCTCTCCCAGGGCCTGCCCATGCTGCTGGCCGGTGACGAAGTCGGCCGCACGCAGCAGGGCAACAACAATGCTTACTGCCAGGACAACGAGACCACCTGGCTCGACTGGGAGGACATCGGAGAGACCGGTGCGCGCCTGCAGGACTTCGTCCGCAGGCTGATCCACCTGCGGCGTCGGCACATCGTGTTCCACCGTCACCGCTTTTTTCGCGGTGAAGCGATTCCCGGCACCGACATCAAGGATATCACCTGGTGGCGGGCGGACGGTCAGGAAATGGCAGACGAAGACTGGAGCAACGGCTCGGCCAAGGCCATTGCCTTTCTATTGAGCGGCGAGCCGGGGCACTATCACCTGACCGAGCACGGCGAGCGCGAGCCGGATGACAGTTTTCTGGTGATGCTGAATGCCTCGGAGCAGACCGCGGAGTTCGTCCTGCCGCAGGGGCACAGCCTGCATGCCGGGAGCGTGGTCATCGACACCGCGCGGGAAAACGTCGGGGTGGAGGCCGAAGGAGACGCCGAGCTCGACGATCGCTACGCCATGGAGCCCCGCTCCTTCGTGCTCATCAGATATCGCGGCGAGCGCGAATAGCCGACCCTGCCCGGGCGGGCACCGCTCGCGCAGCCAGATCGCCCGACGCTCAGTCAGAGGACAGCAAGCAGACGGCTTCGGGCTCGTCGAGCCGCAGCACCAGGCTTTCGCACACGAACAGCTGATAGTGGATGCCGTCGGTGCCCGCGTAGCCCACCCGCATGTCCTGCCCGATTACCAGCACGCCGGCGTGGTCGTCGACCAGCACCGGCTGGTCCACCGCCGCCTTGTAGACGCCGTTGGTACAGAGCGACTTGAGGTGCTCAACCTGCAACATGTCGGTGTTCTCGTAATGCCGGAACAGGTTGTTGTATTGCAGCGGCGGCAGGGCGAGGGCGTAGGCGCCGTGGAACCCCGCCTCGTCCAGCGCGGTGACCGCGGCCAGGACATCGTTCAGTGCCGTGTCCAGATCCTTCCAGTCGCCGCATTTCACCTTCTGGTTCCCCTCGGCGGTGAGCAGCCCCTCGATGCCGAAGTCGGTCTGACCGAAGTAGATGAACTCCTCCTCACGCCGGGCGACCGCTTCGGCGGCGTCTTCCACCTCGGCGAGGCTCACGGGCATGCTCTTGTCCAGGTACGCCGCCAGGCGCCGGGTGCTCAGCCGGAACGACTTGCGCAGCATCGGAACCGCGATGGCCCGGCTGACCACGGCGCCCGCCTCGTCTGCCGCCGCCTCGCGGCAGTAGTCATCTGCGCCCAGCTCCAGCGCCGTCAGACCGAGGCCGTAGGGTCCTTCGAGGTCGAGGAAGCGTCGTCCCGTCAGGTACTTCTTGGCCGCGTGGACAGCCGCCGCGTCGATCTGTTCCCAGAGCTCGGAAGGGAAGGGGGCCTGCTCACGGTTCAGGTGATCCATGGTACTCACTCCTTCAATGATCCTATGGTGAAGCCCGGGGCTTTGACCCCGTCGCTTTGCGCTTCTGCGCCCTCGTCCGTGTCTTCACCGGCTTCCCCACCTTCGTCCTCGATTTCGGTGATGGGTGCCTCGGTGAACAGATAGTCCTTGATGTGACCCCGGAAATCCTCGTCGTTGCGGCGCAGCCACTCGATCAACATCGATGCGTGCTCCATCTCCTCGCGCATGTTGTGCAGGAGAATGGCTCTCAGCTCCTCGTCACCGCAGGCGTCGGCCCGCTGCCGATACCAGTCCACTGCTTCCAGCTCTTCGCCCAAAGAAACCAGAGCCCGGTGCATGTCCCGGGTTTCCCGGCTGAGGTCCTTTCGGTTCTCGTGAAGTCCTTCGCTCGCCATGGTCTTTATCTCCTCGGCCACAGTTGCCCTGCCCGCTGATGCGCCGCTTTGCCGCCTCAGCGCTCGAATACCAGCGCCTCGGGGCTGGCCCCGAGCGCCTGCAGCGCGCCGTTGACTGCTTCCACAAAGCCCGGCGGTCCACAGACGTAGAACCGCTGGTTGAGCTCCCGAATTTTCTCAGCCAGGTAATCCCGGCCCACGCGCCCGCCGGGACAGCCGGGCGCCTCGCTGCGGGT
>JASFKW010000010.1:0-53837 GCA_050118435.1 Gammaproteobacteria bacterium
GCCAGCTCCCGCTCCAGCGCGAGGTGTGCCGCGAAGGTGCCGTTGGCCATGCGCGAGCCGGTGGTGCCGGTGCCCTGCTCCTCCACGGCCTGTTTCGCCGCCGCGATGCAGTCGGGTTCGAAGGTCAGTCCGAGGTAGTTGTTGGTGCCCGCGAGTATGACCTTGTGACCGTCGACGATCGCTTCGGTGGGCGAAAGTATCTTCTCCGTGACCGCGCCGAAGGGCATGATGCCGAGCGCCTCCAGCTCGGCTCGGATCTGCAGGATGGGCTCAAATTTGTCGAACAGGCTCATGGATCAGTTGGCCAGTTGCTCCAGTCGCTGCGCCAGGTCGCGGATGGTGCGGATGTCGGGCAGAATGTTGAGCGGAACCGAGATTTCGAAATGGTCCTCGATCTGCTCGATGAGCTCCATGACCTGCAGGGAGGTGAGGCCCAGCTCGGTCACCAGCTCGCTGTCCTCGTTGAGGATGAGCCCGTGCTTGGCGAACGGTTTCAGGATCTCGTAGATGCGTGACAGAAAATCATTGTAATCAGGCATGGCACGAGCTTACCCGGATTCAAAGCGTGATGGTCGGACAGCGCTTGCGCCGGTGGGATCAAGTCGCTAGATTCGAAATCGCTGAATTGTACTTGGAGTTGAGCGGCGGCGCCATGGGTCCGGCCCTGCCTTTGCCCGTATGAACCGTCCTGTCGTCCCCGCTGCGCCTCCGTCCGCGCCGAGCCCGGCGGCCCCGCCGCGGGTGTGGCTGATCAGCGCCTACCGGGCCGGCGAGCGCAGCCAGATTATGGCGCTCGCCGAAGCGCTGGGCTGGCCTTATGAGCTCAAGCGGCTGAGCTACCGCAAGACGGAATTCCGCACCAGCCTGCTCAGGGGCAGCGATCTGCGCGGGGTGCGCTTGGAGCGCTCGAGTTCCCTGGCGCCACCCTGGCCGGATCTGGTGATCAGCGCCGGCATGCGCAACGAACCCGTGTGCCGCTGGGTCCGGGCCCAGGCGGGGGGGCGGACCCGCATTGTTCACGTTGGCCGCCCCTGGGCCCGGCCCGAGCACTTCGACCTGATCATCACCACACCGCAGTACCGCGTGCCCGAGCACCAGCGGGTGCTGCAGAACGCGGCGACCCTCCACGGTGTGACCCGCGAGCGGCTGGCCGAGGCGGCCCGCACCTGGGCGCCGGCTTTCGCCGGGCTGTCCGAGCCGCGCATCACCGTCATCCTGGGCGGCAACAGCGGGCCCTATACCCTGGGACCTCGGTGCGCGGCGGGCATCGCCCGCGAGGTCAGCCGCATGGCGGGCCGGCGCGGCGGGTCGTTGCTGGTTTCGACCAGCGCGCGCACCCCTCTCTCCGCGGTGCGTGCGTTCGAGGCGCACACCTCGGTGCCCTGCTACCTGTACCGGTGGCGTCCCAGCGACCGGGCAAATCCCTATTTCGGCATGCTCGCCCACGCCGACGCGCTGGTGGTGACCGCCGACAGCGTGTCCATGCTGAGCGAGGCCTGTGCCACCGGCAAGCCCGTCTACATGGCGCCGCTGGGCGGTTACGGCTATCCGATGCGACCCGGGGTCAAAGTCGAGGTCGATTTCCGCCTGGCGGCGCTGACCTACAGCTGGCTGATGCGCTTCGGACCGCGACGGCTCAGCCGGGATATCCGTCTGGTTCACCGCCGGCTGCTGTCGGAGGGCCGTGTGACCTGGCTCGGCGACCGGTTTCCACCCGTCGCGGGCGCGGCCGCGGATGACCTCGAGTGCGCGGTCGCCCGCGTGCGCGGGCTATTCCCCGAGACGGGATAGCGGAGTTTCCCTTGCGACCGCCTGCACCCGACCCCGCTCGAGGCGGTACACCCGGTCCGCGGATTCCACCAGTCCGGTCTGATGCGAGATGGCGAGGATGGTCAGCTCGCCGCGCAGCTGCTCGAGGGTCTTGCGGATCTCCGCTTCGCTGGCTGGATCCAGGGCGCTCGTGGCCTCGTCCAGGATCAGCAGGCGGGGACGGTGGGCCAGCGCCCTGGCGATCATGATTCTCTGCCGCTGGCCACCCGAGAGACGGCCACCGCGCTCACCGACTGTGCTGTGTACACCCTCGGGAAGGGCGGCGGTAAACTCCCAGGCTCCGGCGCCGCGCAGGGCGTACTCCACGTCTTCCATGCTGACGGCCGTATCACCGAGTGTCACGTTGTGGTGCACGCTGTCGTGCAGCAGGATGGTCTCCTGCGGCACATAGCCGATCATATGACGCCAGGCCTTGAGGTCGACGGCCGACAGCGGCGTGTCATCGACCAGCACACGGCCGGATTGCGGCTGCAGCAGCCCGATGACGAGGTCGATGATGGTGGTCTTGCCCGAGCCCGAAGGCCCGATGAGGGCGGTGAGCGACCCGCTGGGGATCTCCAGTGACAGGCGGTCGAGAACCGGCGTAGCTTCGTAAGCGAAGCTGACATCCTCGAGGCGTATACTGTGGGCAAAGGCGGGCACGGTACCCTTACTTGGCAGCAGCTCCTCGGCTCGGCGCGCCGCGTCTATGGTGCGCCGCATCGACCAGAACGCGCTCTCGCCGATCATTAGCTTCTGATACTGTTTCTGTACCTTGCCGAAATGGGCCAGCATCCGGCCCAGCGCCACCACCAGGATCATCACCGTCGCCAGCGGCATATCGAACTGCACCAGCGCCACGAACATTCCCACTGCGATGACGATGGTGGACATTTCCTCCTGTGCGGCGTTCAGCAGCGCGCTGCTGAAGACCTGGCGCCGCAGGGCCTTGTTCAGGCGGTTGGTCTCCATCGCCAGCACGCCGTCGACCAGATGCTCCCGACCCATGGCCTTGAGGGGCTTGACCGACAGCAGGGTGTCGGTCAGGCGCGACAGCAGTGAGATCAGCAGGCCGGTCTGCTTTTTCCCCGCCTTTTTCGCCATACGCACCAGGAAGTGTGAAATCCCGATGATCACGGTGCCGGCGCCGAGGCCGATCAGGGTGGCTTTCCAGGAGACCGCGACGGCGACCAGGCCGTAGATCAGCGCCTGGATGGAGAAGGTGATCACGGTCACACCGTTGACGAAGGCTTCCGAGGAGCGCTGCGCTTCGGTGGCCAGGCTGTTGGTCAGGCGTCCCACCGGCTGGTGAATGAAGTACTCCCATTTGGTTCTGAGAATGACCCGCAGCATCTCCAGGCGCAGGTCGGTGGCGACCTGTGCCGCGGTGTAGCCGACCCGTTTGTTGGCCACCAGCAGCAACAGGCTCTTGACGGTCACACCGAGCACGATGATGCTGAGGAGCACGCCGATGGTGGGCTGGACGCCGAGTCCGGAGAGGATGTCGGTCACAACGCGCTCGAATTCGTTCTGATCCTGAGCTGGCCCGTCCTGGCGGTCCGCCTTGATCGCGACGTTGATCAGCGGCAGCAACGCCGACAGACCGATGCCTTCGGCCACGCCAGCGAAGAGCAGGGCCACCAGCATGACGAAGGTCTGGAAGGGATAGGCCCTGAAAAAGGTCGACATCAGATGCATGGGGTCTGCTCAGGCGGGCCGGGGGATGACTGCGGCTTGAGGGGGCATCTGGCTGCGAATTATGCCTGCTGGGGCGAGGTGCGACAAATCAGCGCAGGCGGTAGAACAGGACCGCCGACGCAATCAGCACCAGCGACATGGGAATGAAGGCAACCAGCGGCGCCGGCATACCGACCAGCGTGCCCGCCGTGTTGATGATCTGCGAGGCCAGGTAGAAGACGATGCCGGCGCCGGCTCCCACGGCCAGCTTCTTACCGAAGCTCGAGGCGCGCTGGGTGCTGACCGCGGCGCCGATGGGCGCGGCGAGCAGCACCATGGCACCGGCGGTCAGGGGCAGTGCGACCTTCTGCCAGAACAGCTGCTGTACCGCTTTCCATTTCTGATTGGTGTCGCGCAGGTAGCCGGCATATTCATACAACCCCGTCAGGGTCATACCCATGATCGACAGCGGCACGATCGGCAGCTCGTCGGTTGACCAGAACGGACCGGTCTCGATGTAGGCCTTGTGGCTGCTCTGCAGCTTTCCATTCATCAGGGTCTTGTGCTGCACATTCATCAGCCGCCACTCCCGGTTGCGTGTCGGATTGGCGCGCTGGGCGAAGATGAAGTCGAGCAGCCGGCCGTCGGGACTGAACTGGTAGAGGTAGATGCCGGTCGGCACATTGCCGTGGCGGAGGGTACGCACATTGAAGAAACGGTAGTCGCTGGCCGACCACAGTCCTTTACCCTCGAGCAGGTTCGCCCGGCCCTCCCGGATTATGCTCTTCTCGGTCTCCGCCTGCCGGTACAGCGGCGCCGAAACGTATTCCGTGACCGCGTAGAGCCCCACGACCAGCAACGCTGCCGGTACTGCGACGGCGCGAAAGAAATGCCGCAACGACATCCCCGCCGTACGCATGGCAATGATTTCGCTGTTCTTGTTCATCGCCGCCAGGGCGACCATGGTGCCCAGCAGGCTGATCACCGGGATCAGATCCATCGAGCGCTGCGGCAGTGTGTAGATAATGAACCTCACCACGTCCGGCACCCGGTAGAGCTCCGTGACGCGCTCCAGCTCGTCGACAAAGGCGAGCAGGCTGAAGATGGCGGAGATAATCAGCCACATCAGAAACCAACCCTTGAGCAGGCTCCCGGCAATGTAGCGGTCCAGGCGTCCCATCTCAGCGGTTCCGGTGCGCCCATCTCGGGGCGATCATCAGCACGGCAAAGAGCGCCAGCGGAAAGACATACACCCACCAGATACCGGGGAAGGCGCGGATCCTCTCATCCTCGACCCAGGTGCGCGCGACGCTGGTCATGTTGAACAGACCGACGTACACCAGGATAGCCAGGAAAAAACTGCGGTGGCGGCCCTCCCGCGGCGCGCTGCGACTCAGCGGCACGGCGAGCAACGCCAGCGTCAGGGTCGCCAGCGGTGTCGAGAGTCGCCACTGGAATTCGGCGACATCCTTCGGGGCGTCGGATCTGTAGAGATTGAGGGTGGGCTCGGCCTTCCTGCGGTAGCTGGTGTCGAGCTGCTCGGTGGGGATGTGCACGACCATTTCCTTGTAGCGCAGCGTGATGTCCTGATGGCCGAGGCGATCCAGCAGGTAGCCGTGACCGTCGAACAGCTGAAAGCTGCGCGCCTCGCCGAAGCGCACCGGGGGCAGGAAGGCCTCCTGCGCGTACAGCACCTGGACCTTGTCGCCCAGCTCCGTCTGCAGGAAGACTTCTTCCAGCCCGCCGGTTTTCTTGTCCACGTCGCGCGCGAACAGCACGTACTTGCTGTCCTGGAGCTCGATGAACTGTCTCGGCTGTATCTTGCGGATGTCGAATTCGGCGCGTGCCTCGGCTTCGATGCGGTAGATCTCCCGGTACGCCCAGGGCCGACCGTAGATCGAAATGAACCCCACCAGGACGGCGATGGCAAGCGACAGCAGCATTGTCGAGCGCAGAATGCGGGTCTCGCCGACGCCGGCCGCCCGCATGGCGGCCATTTCCGAGTCGCGGTAAAAACGGCTGACACTGGAGATGATCGACAGGTAGAGCGCCGTCGGCAGCAGCACCTCGAGCGCCACAATGGTATTGAGGCCGATCAGGCGGGCGACGGCGGGCAGCTCGATAAAACCTTCGGAGGCCTGGCCCAGCCTGACCGCCGAGCTGTAGCCGGTGAACACGATCACCAGCAGGCTTACACCCAGCACCAGCGGTTTGGCGATCTCGGCGGCGATGTAGCGGCTTAAAACCAAAGAGGCCTCCTGCCGGCAGGCTTTGCCGGAGGTCAAATGGTAAACGATTTGCGCTGCAGATTCTCAGCCGTTGCGGTAAGCTCGCCGGCTGCGGAGGGGCGCATGAACGATACGGCGGCGAGCGACAATACAGGCCCTCTGACCTGGGTGCTGACGGGCCACAAAGCCGGCGATAACAGTCAGCTGCTGGCGCTCGCCGGTGCCCTTGGATGGCCATTCGAGGTCAAGCGGTTCCAATACCGCCGTTACGAGCTGCTCACCAACCGCCTGCTCGGTGTCACCCTGGCGGGCATCGATCCGGTCACCTCCAGCGCGCTGCGTCCGCCCTGGCCGGATCTCATCCTCACCGCGGGCCGCCGCAACGAGCCGGTTGCCCGCTGGACCCGGCGTGCCTCGGGGGGACGCAGTCGGCTGGTCCACGTCGGCCGACCCTGGGCGGATCTGGATCATTTCGATCTCATCGTGACCACGCCGCAGTACTTCCTGCCGCGGCGAGATAACGTGCTGCACAACCAGCTGCCCCTGCACGCCGTGACACCCGAGCGCCTGGCGGTTGCCGCCGGGCATTGGCGCGGCCGCCTCGCGGACCTGCCGCCCCCGCGGGTGGCGGTGCTGGTCGGCGGTAACAGCGGTCCCTTCGTTTTTACGCCGGCCAAGGGCGTGGCGCTCGGCAGGCTCGCCGACGCGATGGCGCGCGAGCGCGGCGGATCGTTGCTGGTTACCGACAGTGCGCGCACCCCGGACGCGTTTTTCAGGGCCATGGTGAGCCAGATCAGGGTCCCGGCGCATATTCACCGCTGGCGCGGCGGCGGGCGGGACAATCCCTATCTCGCCTACCTGGCCCTGGCGGATCACCTGGTGGTCACGGGCGAGAGCATGTCTATGCTGGCCGAGGCGGCTGCGACCCGCCACCCGCTGTATATATTCGATCCCGGCGATAATCCTGCACAGGGGAAGGAGGGCGGCGCACGCCCCTGGTGGCTGCGGCCGTACAGCTTCCGTTTCCGTCCACTGAGTCACCGGCTCGCCATGCGCCTGGGCCCGCGGCGCATGCGCCGTGACGTCGGCAACATCCAGCGCGCGCTGGTTCACAGTGGCCGGGCCGTGTGGCTGGGCGAGCGCTTCCCGGAGCAAGCCACCATCGTCCCGCCCCGGGATCTGGAGAGAGCCAGCGCACGGGTGCGTGCGCTGTTCGAATCCGGCTGAGCCTGTCATCCCCGCCGCACGTGCGGCGGGGATGCGCGGCGTTCTTCAGGCCGCCTGGCGCTGGGGCGGTGCCAGCGGATGCAGGGGCGCCGGCGGCAGATCCGGCGTGCGCTCCAGCACCTCGAAGGCGTCGTGTCGCACATGGTTCAGCCGCATCTGCTCGCGAACGAAGTCCTCGGAGATGATGCCCTGGTCGAGGCACTCCTTGAGCAGACCGAAGAAGAAGCTCTCCTGGTTCTTGTCCGGGTGCACCTTGTAGTGACCCAGCAGCGCGTACTCGCCGAACAGGTGCCGGCGGGCGCGCATCAGCCAGGCGACCGGCGGGAACAGACGGAATTTCTCCGCGGGACGCCAGTCGATCGGCAGGCCTGCCTTCCACGGCTGGGTCTTGCGGCGCGTGGTGTGCAGCATCCGGGTGTGGGGCGTGAGCTTGTCGAAGTCGTTCCACTCGTTCTCGAACAGGCCGATGGTGTCGCGGTCCTCGTATTTGAGGCAGATCCACGGCATGTAGTCACGCTTGAATTCGAACAGCTCGTTGAACCACTGCTCCACGCTCCAGTGGGTGAGCCGGGCGCAGTCGAGCAGCATCACGCTGCTCGCGAGGCAGCGGTCTATCACGCCCTTGGTGCCCGAGCGCGGCCGGCACAGAATCGCCTTGCCCTGCATGTCGCGCGACAGCAGCTCCCAGATATCGGTGGCGGCGAAGATGTCGGGGTCGATGACTACCGCGCGGCCCTGGTAGCCCATCAGCTCGGGCGGCATGAAACGAGTGAGGGTAAAGGACTGCAGGTCGTCGTTGAGCCAGGTGCGCTTCACACCGTCGCGCAGGTACAACTGCCCCTCGCGCGCATCGAAGTAGGGATAGTCCTTCTTATGGATGATCCGCACGTCGAACTTGTCGTTGTTCCGTGAATAGCGGCGCAGCGCATATTCGGCGACGATGGCGCCGGTGATCTGCTTGTGATTGGTCTGGATAAAGACGCAATGATCCATGTCGCGGCCTCCTGGCGGGCAGAAAAGTCCGCCGCATACTAGCCACTCGCGGGGCGCGAATAATTGATCTGGATCAATTAAGCCCGGTTGGCGCTCGCCGGGTCGCCGGAGTGGCTGGGCATACGGTGTGTGAGCGTAGTGAGGTCAGCTCGTTGGGCTTCGCGCTGCTCAGCCCAACCTACCGGCTTAATCGGGCTCAGCCCGACCTACCGGCTTGATCGGGGCTTTCCCGACCAGGGCGCTCAGGCCGCCGACAGCTTCAGCGGCGGATGGCCGGGCGGAGCCAGATCGGGCGTGTGCTCCAGCACTTCGAGGGCGTCGTGGCGCACGTGATTCTGGCGCATTTCCTCGCGCAGCATGTCTTCGGTGACAATGCCTTTTTCCACGCACTCCTTCAGCAGGCCGAAGAACAGCCGGGTCTGGTTGTAATCCGGGTGCTCCTTGTACTTGCCGAGCAGAGCGTATTCGCCGAACACGTGGCGCCGAGCCCGCATCAGCCAGGCCACCGGTGGGAACAGGCGGAAGCGCTCCGCGGGACGCCAGTCGATGGGCAGTCCGGCCTTCCAGGGTTGGGTCTTGCGACGCGTGACGTGCAGCATCTTGGTCTTCGGCGTCAGCCTGTCGAAATCGTTCCACTCATTCTCGAACAGGCCGATGCTGTCGCGGTCTTCCATGCGCAGGCAGATCCAGGGCATGTAATCGCGCTTGAGCTCAAACAGCTCGTTGAACTGCTGCTCCACTTTCCAGTGAGTGAGTCTGGCGCAATCGAGCAGCATCACGCTGCTGGCCAGGCAACGGTCGATGATGCCTTTGGTACCGGAGCGCGGCCGGCACATGATGGCTTTCCCCTGCATGTCACGGGACAGCAGCTCCCATATGTCGGCGACGGCAAAAATATCGGGGTCGATGACCACCGCGCGGCCCTGGTAGCCCATCAGCTCGGGCGGCAGGAAGCGGGTGGGCGTGAATGACTGGAGGTCGTCGTTCAGCCAGGTGCGCTTGACACCGTCGCGCAGATACAGTTGGCCTTCGCGCGCCGCAAAAAAGGGATAGTCGCGGGTGTCGATGATGCGCACGTCGAATTTGTCATTGTGCTGCGAGTTGCGACGCAGCGCGTATTCGGCGACCAGCGCGCCGACGATCTGCTTGTGATTGGTCTGGATGAATACGGCGTGGTCCATCGATGTTTCGACCTCGAAATTGCGGGACTGGCGAAATGTTACCAGACTGGCCCGGATGACCCCAAGGCCACGACGGTGTGGGTCAGGCGCTCGCGGCTTCCTCGGGGGGATGCGTGCGCGGGGTGTAGCCGAACACCGGGTCCAGGCGCCCGGCGACCAGCTGTTGCATTCGCTCGATCTGGCCGTCGTCGAAGTAGTCCCGGTATCCGCCGACCTTGGCCTTGCGCACCTTGTAGGAGTTGGGATTCCTGCGGTCCTTGGCCACCATGCGGTTGCCGCTCAGCCAGAAGGTCTTGCGCTCCTCCATTCGGCGCATGTTCTCGATGGATGCGAAGCGCACGGCCTCCCGGATCTCGGACTCGGTGCCGGGCGTCCCGATGAAGTCGACGATGCGCTGCAGCGCACCCGCCGTGTCGTCGCGCAGGTCCTCGTAGCGCACGATCAGGAGGCTGCCGATTTTGCTGGATTCGGCCGCCCACAGATTCAGGTAGTCGATGATCTTGGGCAGGCCGGCGTCGGGGTCCATGACGAAATCGTACACCGACGTCTCGCTGCCGTGACTCGGGTACTTGTTGAGTGTCTTCTTGCCGGGGCGCATGCGGTACTTCCACTGGAAGAACTGGGACACCGCCGTATCCAGTGGGTCGCGCACCAGCAGGATGACCTTTCTGTCGTAAAAATCGGCTTTGGAATCACGGTTGCCGGTGTAGTCCTTGATGTAGTTGTCGTGGGTGAAGAACAGCCGGGGGATGGCGGGGTTCTTCTTGTGCAGATTGTCGAAGCCGATCAGATGCCGCTCCGAGAGCCCGTGCCTGAGCTGATAAAACCGTGACAGCATCACGCGCACCCAGGTGCGACCGCTTTTGCCGAAGGAAACGATTACGCAATCGGCGAGCCTGAGCTTGCGGAATTCTTCCTTGCCCCGCAGCCAGCGCTCGATGCGGATCTTTCTTTCTCGGGGCAAAAAAAACAGCAGCCCGAGGACCAGGAATCGCGTGAGCTTCTTGATGAGCGTGTGCATGACCAGTTCAAATCGTCCGGATGAGCGCCGCCGGAGCCACCGCCGACTACCGGACGCCCCGCCGAAAAGCGTTTGATGATACCATAGCGCCCGGTACCGGGCCTAACATTCGAGGCTGCCTGACTCATTCGAGCGCGGCCGTCGCTAGGGACGCAGAGGACCAGCCGGGGATTTACAGCCAGTCGCTTGCCGATTGCCACCCTAACGAAGGGTATCCTTCGGCGCCCTGCCTGCCCTCGATGCCGGATTAATCAGGACCTTCCCTGGGCCAGACCGGATTGGCTCGTCGTCGGGGCTCGAAGGGGCGAAGCGATCCCGACCATGGGGCACAGTGCTGTCCGGGGCGACCGGATGGGGATGCCGCGCGGGACGCCTGCGGCGGTCCTCTCGACAGTTCATGTCGGCCGGCTTACGCGACTCCCGGCGAAAAGGCGGTTGCCCTGCGTCGCGATGCAGCAACGCGGAAAGGTTAATGAGTAAGAAGGATTTTCCCTGGATACCCCGGCAGAAGGCGCGGCTGCTGTCCTGGCTGGTATTCATGACAGGTCGCAACCGGTGGTCTGCGTGGCCGTTTCGGCTGTTTTCCACTTCCGCGCTGAAGCGCTACCGCGAGAGCCTCTCGGGGCGTTTCCCCTCCGGCGTGGAAAAGGGTGTGCTGTTCCTGTCCTGCGACGAGGACTACTACCGCAGCTTCGGTATTCACCTGGTCAGGAGCGCCCTGAAAAATTCCAAGGGCTTCAATATTCATCTGCACCTGAACCGGCTGTCCGACGCCTATCGCCAACAGCTCGAGCGCTTTGCGGAGAGCGAGACCGGTGGCCTGCTGACCTACACATGGGATGACCTGGACTTAGACAGTCTCAGCGCGCCGCGGCGCTGGTACTTCCTGGCGGCGGTCAGGTTCGTGCGCCTCCACCAGCTGGTGGAGGCCTGCCACGCGCCGGTACTCGGCCTCGACGCGGACGGCGTGGTGGTCAAGTCGCTGGAAGACAAGTTTGACCAGGTGTCGGGCCGGGACGTCGGTGTTTACCTACGTCTGTCCAACACGCTGGATTGGAGGAAGGTGCTCGCCTCCGCTCTGTTCATCATGCCCACGCCGTTGGGCCGACGCTACATCAGAGACGTGGCGGTCGTGGTCGCCTGGTTGCTGAGCCGGGAGCTCCACTATCACGTCGACCAGCTGGTCATCTATCAGGTGTGGCGGCTCTACAGCGAGGGGGAGCCGGGGTTTCGTGTGGCCGAGCTGTCCCAGGAGCTGGCCGATTGGGAGTGCCGCGACGACAGCTATATCTGGAGCGCCAAGGGCGACCGGAAGTACTTCAAGCGGGAGTTTCTCAACGCCCTCGACGACTGAGGTTTTCTGCGCGGTGCGTCCCGCGTTTTTACTGGTAGTGCCGGTTTCGGATGCCGAGCAGCCCCGAGAGCATGCCCACGCCCCTGGCGATGCGCGCGGCGCTCATTGCCATCCGGTCGCGCCGCGTGGACCAGCGCGGCAGCGATCCCAGCACACCTCCCAGGCCGCAGAGAATGCGTTTAACGGCGCGCCGCCCCTCCCGGACGCGAGCGGTCTTCACCGGACCGGCCGGGCCGCGGACCCGACCCTCCATGAAGCGATTCAGAAAGATGCGGACGTTGCCGCGCCGGAATTCCTCTCTCAGCATGTAAGCGAGCCTGGCTTTTTGCGGCGGAATGGTCTCGAACACCCGGGCGTGCGCTGACCAGGCGAAGGTGCAGCCGGCGTGTCTGAGCTCGCGGAAGAAAAGCGCGTCTTCGCCGCCGCTCAGTGCCAGCCGGGGATGAAAACGCACGCCGCTCGTGGCCAGCGGACGCGATCTGACCAGTGCGTTGCAGGTCGCGGCGGCGGGGTCGGCCTGGAGGTGAACCAGGCTGTCCTGGTCCCGGGGTTTCTTGAAAAAGCCCGACAGGGCCACCCACGCCGGCGTTTGCGACTCGAAGGTGGGGGTGGTCGGGCCGATGACGACGTCCGCGCCGCTTTCCCGCTGCGCTACCAGCAGCTGCTCGAGCCAGTCCTGCGCCGGCACCTCGTCATCGTCGATCATGGCGACGAAATCGGTGCCGTCCGGAATGTTGTCCAGACAGGTGTTCCTGGCGTGGGAGATGCCCCGGCGCGGCTCGTGGACATACAGCAGGCTGTCGAAACAACCCCGGCCGAAGTCGTGACACAGCTCTTTGATCTGCTCGCTACCCTCATTGTCCGTCACGACTACGCTGATCAGGGGACGCGAGGTGTGCCGGAATTGCTGTGCGGCCAGGCCCAGGAGCAGAAGGGCGAGGCTTGCGGGTCGGCGATGGGTGCAAATGCACACGGCGACCCGTGCGCGCGCGGACCCGTGCTGCCGCGACGGGTTCATTGTCGGATTCCGGTGACTTCGGAGCGCGGCCGCAGACGCCGCAGGTTTCTCAGGTCGGGGATGCATCTGATGTCGAGTCTCGAAAAAATACGGTGTTGATGGTTCTTGGTGAGCCACCAATGGAGGATGCCCTCGCGAAGCGGCTGGCCCGGGGCGGTCGTCATCGCTTCACCGAGACTCCGTAGCTGCGATCTCTCTCGATCCAACGCGCTCTCGCCGGGCGGCTGGCTGCGGCCGGGCGGCGAGCAATCCCAGGGGGAACCAGAGCACGGGCCACAGCTCCCGCGGCCGGGTGATCAGGGCGTCGGTGTTGCTGAGCATATAGATCAGCCCGAAACACAGCAGCGCCAGGAGGGCATAGTCACCGGTGGCGCGTCCGATCCGCCAGGCCCGATGCAGCGCCACGGCGAGGAAGCCCAGTAACAGGGTGAGCCCGATGAGCCCGCCGTCGCGCAACGCCGCCAGATACGAGTTGTGCCAGTTGGTGTATTCTTCGCCGGAAATGTCGGAATGGACCGTCAGGCCGGAGAGATAACCGCTGCCGAACAGCGGCGCGTCGGCGATGTGCGGGATGCTGTCGGCCCAGAAATCCAGTCGGATGTCCCAGGTCAGGCTGCGCAGCAGGGAACGATCGTCCAATTCCGGGCTCAGCAAAAGTGAAACAGCCACGGAAGCCAGCAGGGCCAGCAGGTGAATGAGCGGCCGGTCACGGAGGTTCAGCACCAGGAGCAGGGCCAGCCCCACGACGGCGGCGATGATGGCACCTCTGGACTGGGTCAGGAGCAGGAAGGCGAGCAGGACGAATCCGCTGAGGTAAAGCGCTGCTTTGAGCGGCCGTGATTTTGTTCTGCCGAGCCAGCCGATCGCCAGCAGACCATAAAGACCATACACCGCGCCCGCCGAATTGGGTTCCCTGAGGGTGCCGAGACCGACCAGTCTGGATACCGTGAAATTGCCTAGATCCTCCCAGAGCAGGATCGAAAGAAGGGCGTTTCCCGCCGCGATCAGAATCGCGCACGCCAGGACGACGTCGAACCACTTCGGCTCACAACCGCTCAGAAACGCCGTCAGCGCCATGAAAAACAGGATGAGTCCGGCCTGCAGGGCGCTAGTCGCAAGCGCCGCATAGTCGGGCGACGGGGCCCAGAGGCCAGTGAACAGCAGATAGAGCAGGTAGACGCCTGCCAGCTGCAGTACAACATCGTCGCTCAGCACGCGGTAAAGGCGTGGCAGAAGCAGCAGGCCGGGTACGAACACGAAACCGACCAGGAATTTGTACTGGTCGACGGCGTTCGTGGTCAGGAAGTAGCCCGCCACGAACACCAGATAAGCCGCCAGCGTGTACTGCCTGACACGCTTTTCGATCGTGCGGACCCCGGACGATGTGGGAGATCGGGTGTTATGCGCTGGAGATGACAACGGACCGTTTTTCCACCCGAAGCTGCGGCCCCGGCTCCTGAGACAGAGCGCCGATTATACCGAATTGCCCGCCGTGCGGGAGTCGCGCAGGAGCGGCACCTGCAAGACTTGGCAGGGCGACGGGGCGTCGATATCATCCTGGCTCTTTGAAGGCGATAGCCCAGCCCGTTTGTCCGCGTCCGGGGCTCTCGCCCCGCGGGCGCAGGGAGCGATTCCGCGGACTGAGGGTTGTCGTGAATCCAGAACCGGGCATGGCGCCATGCGGCCCTCTTGTCCCGACTCCTGCTGTCCGGTGGATCTCGGGGCGGATAATCCGATCGAAATGAGCAAATCGCGCCGAATCGGCTGGAAACCGCAGAACTACGAAGCGCGTGTGGCGAGCGCGCGGATTCGCTGTCTGAACATGATTCGCGAGCTGCGCGCGCAGCAGGTGCCGGTAGAGCTGTATCGCGAAAGGCGCGAAAGCGGCTATGAAGCGGTGGTGTTCTCGAAGGCCTACACCGAAAAGGACATCGCGATTGCGCGCCGGCTCAGGCAGCGGGGCATCCGGGTCGTGTTCGATCTCTGCGACAACCATTTTCTGCTGGGCCCCCAGCGGGTCGCCCGGCTCAGACAGATGTTCGAGCTCGCCGATCAATGGGTCGTGTCCAGCGAGGCGCTGGCGGGCGTGGTGCGCAGGAATTTCGCTACCCTCAAGCCGCTGTGGGTCATCGAGGATGCGGTGGAGGAGCGGCTCAAGGGGCCGGCCCTGGATGTGTTCGGTCGGCTGAAGGCGCAGTACCGACTGCTGGAGCTGCGCCGCTTTCTCAATGGCGGCGCGGGGCGTGGGGCGGCGCATCTGGTCTGGTTCGGCAACCACAAGGCAAGCTATGGCGACTCGGGTCTTTCGCACATGGAAAAGCTTCGCCCGTTGCTGGAGCGCATCGGCCGGGAGCGCCCGGTGACCCTGACTGTGATCAGCAACTCGCGGGAAGTCTTTGCCCGGGTGTTCGCCGGCTGGCGCATTCCGCTGCACTACCTCGATTGGAGCGCGCACACCTTCTTTGCAGCGCTCGAGCTGCACCAGATCGCGCTGATACCGATCGATGTCAACGCCTTCACGCAGGTGAAGACCAACAACCGGATCGCGCTGTCCCTGAGCCTCGGGCTGGGGGTGGTGGCGGACAGCATTCCCAGTTACCGGGCGTTTCAGGAGTGCGCGTTTCTGGACAACTGGGAACAGGGTCTCGAGGTCTACCTGCAGAGGCGGGACGCCATAGGCGACCACGTTCACTGCGCGAGACGGCTGATCGAGGACCGGTTCAGTGCGCCGGTCATCGCCCGACGCTGGAGAACCCTGTTCGAGAGCCTCTGAGGCGTGCGCCTGTCAGCCTTTGCTGAAAAGCGCGAACAGCTCATCGCCCCGACCCCTGAGCCTCGCGGCGGGGGCGTAGAGCTTCGCCATCCACTTCAGGATCTTGCGCTGCTCCGAAGGCTGGGCGCGGTTCCCCAGCCTGTAGTCCAGGCTTCTCAGCAACAGCTTCGGCTTGACCGGTGTCGAAATGCTTTCCGCCGCCAGCCCATGCGCGGCGGCCAGCATCCGCAGGTTGTGCGCCGAATACAGCATCAGGTGACGCGGTACCTCGTTGGCGAACCAGTATACGCCGAACCAGCTGCGTGCCAGGGATTCGCTGTTCGGAGTTCTGATCAGCACTTTGCCTCCGGCCTTGGTGATGCGTGCAATTTCGCTCATCAGCTCGTGCGGTGCCGGGACGTGCTCGATCAGGTGATTGGCGGTCACAAAATCGAAACGCCCTGAAGGGAAGGCGGCGGCCTTCAGCTCGCCCTGGAACACGTCGAGTCCATTGGCCCGGCAGATCGATACGGCCTTGTCGTTGAATTCCACACCCTGGCACTGCCAGCCGATGGACTCGAGCCGCAGCAGATATTCACCGTTTCCGCAGCCGATATCCAGGGCCCTGCCACGCGGCACGTAGGGCACCACTTCGGGAACCACCCGTGGACGGCGCAGGCGTTCGAGAAGGCCAGCGGCCGGCTCGACGGCGAGGTGCCGGTAGCCGAGTGCGGATTTCAGCGTCAGCAGTGCCCCCTTGGAAAAACGCGGGTGCGACGGCTCCCGGTAAATCGAGTATGAATCCGGATAGAAGCCGGCAATGGTCTCGGGGTCCGGTATCGGATGCTGATAAATCAGACCACATCGCGTGCAGCGATGGTAGTCGTACAGCGTGCTGCCGCCGAACATCAGGTCGGTGCTGGAAAAATCGTGCTCGCCGCGGCCGTCACAGATCGGGCAAGGGCTCGAGGCCGGTTGTGTCATGCCGTCGTTCCGAGTCGCCAGGGGGCCTGCAGGAGCGCCAAGTATACCCGCCGGGTGGATGTGATACATTAACCGTCCAGGTGTTCCGCCACAGAGAGGCTTGTCGACGACAGATGGCCCTGCTTGATCTCGACGCGTTGCGTTCCGCCAGACTGAATGCTGACCCCTTTGATTTTCTGGTGGTGCCGTCGTTCATCGCCGCGCGCGATGCGCAACGGATCAATACCGACTATCCGGCCATCGATCGGCCCAGAAACTATCGGCTCGACGAGCTGGATTTCGGCGAAGCCTTCGAGCGCTTTGTCGAGGAGCTCAATGGACCGAAGCTGCGGGCGGCCGTCAGCGCCAAGTTCGGCGTGGACCTGGAGGGCAAGCCCGCCGTCATCACGGTGCGCGGTCTGTGCGAGAAGAACGACGGCAACATCCACACCGATTCCAGGACCAAGATCATCACCGTGCTGATCTATTTCAACCCGGAGTGGCCCCACGAAGGCGGGCGTCTGCGACTGCTCCGATCCGCTGACGATATCGAGGACTGCATCGAGGAGGTGCCGCCGGTTGCCGGGACGCTGCTGGCCTTTCGGCGCTGCGACCATTCCTATCACGGTCACAAGCCCTTCGAAGGACCGCGGCGCATGGTGCAGCTTAGCTGGGTTCAACCCAAACGCGTCGCAAACTACAGGGACAAGCGCAGCCGGTTGCTGTGGCGGCTCAAGCGGCTGATCGGGATCAGCTCCGGCGGCCGCCTGCGGACCAATTAGAGCCTGTTATTGCAGCTGAGGAAGCTGCTTAATTGGTCATTGCGAGGATTGCCCGGACCCGGCTGACCACCCGTTCGAGCTCGTCCTCCGCCTTGTTGCCGCCGAGTAGAAACGGCTCGCCCAGGGGGACCGCGAGCCGCCGCAGGTAAAGGAACCGATGAATGGCCGTCAGGTCACGCGTATAGCCGGCGACGCCCGAGCGGGCGAGGCCCGTCAGCAGGCGCCCGAGACCCCGGGCAGACCTGCCCTGGGAGCCGGCGGCCGACAGCCGGCGCCGGATTCGGGTGGCAAGGTCGCGCTGGAAGGGCAGCGGGAAAATCGCCAGCGGCTTGCCGCGCCGGGCGACCTCGACCATCATCGAAACGCTGTCTCCGGTGACGATGAACCGGTCGGCCAGCCCCAGGAGGCCCAGGTAGGGGTTGTCCTCGGGGTGCTCCGGGTCCCAGAGGTACAGCCGCGTCGCAGCGTCCCTGGACTGCCTCAATGCCTCGGTCACCTCCGCCGGTGTGCGGCGGCTGGTTGAAATGTACAGGGTGCCGCCGCTGCCCTGCCTGACGCGTCGGGCGTCGTCGATCAGCCGGGCTGCGGCGTCGGCGTCGAACCTGAACGGTTTCGTCTGTCCCCCGACGAAGAGGGCCGTCAGCGGTCTTTGCAGACGTCCGAGGCGCGCCCGCCAGTGTTCTGCGGCCGCTTCCACGGCCGCCTCATTGGGACGCATGAGGGGAAGATTGAGCTGCAGCACGTTGGATCTCGCGGGGACCTGGTACTGACTGGGCAGGATGACCAGCTCGAAGCGCTCGATCCACTTCTTGGGTCTGCCCAGCAGGATGATGCGGCTGTGCCCACCGGACTGCTGCTGGATCCACAATGCGGCCATTGACGGCCTGCGCCCGATGGTGAGAATGAAGTCGGGCCAGGGCGGCTCAAGTCGGTCCGAGCGCTCCAGGTCCAGGTGATAGAGCGAGGGCATGAAGCGGGGCTTGCCCAGCACGAACTGCGGTTTCGGCAGCACGCGGCGGGTTTCAAATGGTATGTCCAGCGCCTCAGCGATGATTTCGATCTGGGCGTTGTCGCCGAGCTTGTCGCCGATGACGAGCCAGATGCGGGGATTGGCCTTGCTGTCGTTCATGGTTCAAAAAGGGACTTTATCCCTGTCGACGCGCGAGGCGGCCGCAGCGCTGCCGGACTCTCGCGGCGTAGCCGTCGGCGCGCGGCAGGGCACCACGGCTCTCCCAGTATTGTCAACGTCTCCCGCAAATTAGCGGAAAACGCCGCGCCGGTACAGCTTCCAGAACATGCCCCAGACGAAGATCAGCGGGTAGCGGCGCACCTTCTCGGGAATCTCCACCGGCACGCCCGAATGGCGCTCCAGTTTCCAGGCGATGTAATCCAGGCCGCCTGCAAAGGTGAACAGCGCCTTCAGCAGCCGGGCCACCGACAACAGCTTGCCCTGCCCGATACGCACCAGCCACCCGGCCCGGCCGGCGGCGCGACGCGGGGCGGGGATTGCCGCCCGGTACCGGGTGTCCTCGGTCGAAGGCTCGATTTCCAAGGAGTAGCGCAGCAGTGGGGCGGCGGCGCGTGTCACCGTCTCGTAGTAAGCCGGGTTGGAGCGTGTGATAAGCCGCGCGCGAGATGCGCCTTCGGCGCGCAGCTCCGCGCGGTAGCTCAGTCGCAGGCCGCCCTCCCACAGCGATTGCACGCTTCCCTCGGCCGGCAGGCGCGGCAGCACCCGGTTCAGGAACGTCACCGCCGCCCGGCCCAGGCTGAGTTCCAGGGCCGCGCCCGTGGCGGCGTCGCGGGCGAAGGCAACCGCCGTCGGCTGGCTGAAACGGCCCCAGAAGTACGAGTGATACCAGCGCGCCGAAGTCCCGCGCTTCAGGTCGGCGAGCGACAGCACGGCGTACTTGCAGCGCAGTGTCCGGTTTTCGTGGTCGATTTCGGTATAGAACACGTTGGGGGGCAGGGCACGATTCCAGACCGCCTTCAGCCACCCGCCGTTGACACAGCGGTAATCATCGACGACGAGATACAGGTCGACCAGACCGTCGTAAGGGTCTTCGCTGCGCAGGCAGGAGCCGTAGAACAGAACCGCCGCCACACAGCCGCCGTAACGGGCCTTCAGCGCGTCGACCAGGTGCCGGAGCGCGGGGTGCTCCGGAACGCCTACCAGCCCGGCGATGGTCTGGCCAAGTCTCTGGTGGCTGGAAGGCGTCGGGCTCACTTTTAGGCTCTAGGTCACCGGTCGATGCGCAGGAACTCGAGCTCACCGCCACTGCTGACGGTAAGCGGCCCGGTTTCGCGGCTGGCCTGGTACATCTCGCCATCGAGCGTGAACGTGCCGTCGAACCACAGGCGCATCTGCGCGCAGTTGTGACTGAAATAACCGTGCGCCGGCGTTGCCCCTGCGGCCGGTTTGCCGCGCAGCACGGAAGGAAACAGGCGCATCAGGCTTCGGGCGGGCTGCTCGATCCAGGTGCAGTGCAGGGGGCCGCTTTCGCCGCCCCAGTAGGGCCGCATGCGCAGTATGAGCCGGTCGAGGGTGGTGATCATCAGCAGCAGCACCTGTCTGGAGCACGCTTCGGGCGCCGGCGCGAGCTCCAGGCGCATTTCCGTCGGGGCGGCAAAACGCGGCTCGTTGCGGAACATGCCCCACAGCACTCTCAGCACCGCCAGTCCCGGTCCGATGGAGTCGCCGATGCCACGGGCGTGGAGGGAACTCTGGCAGTACTCTATGCCCCCGATCACGCTGCCGGCACCGAAGAACAGGCCGCAGAGGGGCTCCACGCAGGTTGCGCCCTCGATGCGCAGGATGGCGCGCCTCAGCGTCTGCGTGCGGCCCGTCTTGCCGCCCGCCCAGCTCGCCAGGGTGCTTGCGGCCCGCGCCAGGTCGCCCCGCAGGCCCAGGTCGCCGGCATTTGCGTTGGTGGTGCCGCCGGGCAGCAGGACGACGGCGGGCAGGCGCGCAAAGGGTCGCCTCTCGATCAGCTCGGTCAGCACCCGGGCGGTCGTCCCGTCGCCCCCGTTGATGGCGAGCACGCCGACACCGTCCGCAGCGAATTCGCGCAGCGCGTCGATGATCTGCTCCGGCCTTTCGGTCACCCGATGGAGGATGTTGGCACGATCTGAGACAATCGCGCTCAGCGCCCCCAGACCCGCCCGGTTGCGGCGGCTGTGAGGGTTGGTGATGAGTCCGGTCTTGCGGGTCGAGGGGCTGCGGGGCTTCAAGTGGGCGGGCGATCCGGGCATCGATGGACGGTGGGGCATCCTAAAACAAGTAAGTGTGAATCACCAAATGGCCCATTCCTCACCCGGCGGACTGTATTTCGCGCACCTGTCCGATCCGCACCTCTCCTCGCTCGACGGCGTGCGCTGGCGGCAGTTGCTGAGCAAACGGGCGCTCGGCTACCTTTCCTGGCGCCGCAGGCGCCGCGCCGAGCACCGGGTCGAGGTGCTGGACCTGCTGATCGAGGACCTCGATCACACGCGCCCCGAGCACATCGTGATCACCGGTGACCTCACCCACACCGGACTGCCGGACGAGTTTCACCAGGCACGCGTGTGGCTCGAGCGCCTGGGCGCCGCCGAACGCATCACCGTGGTGCCGGGAAACCACGACGCCTACGCCCGCGCCTCCTGGTCGGCGACCTTCTCGCTCTGGGAGCCGTTCATGCGCTCGGATGAGCCCGCCGCCGACGCCACCGGTGACAGCATCTTTCCCAGCCTGCGGGTCAGGAACGGTGTCGCGCTGATCGGGCTTTCCAGCGCCCGGGCCACCGCGCCGTTTCTCGCCACCGGCTCGCTGGGGCGGGCACAGCTCGAGCGCCTCGAGGTGCTGCTGAGCCGGACGGCCGCAGAGCGCCTGTTTCGAATCCTGATGTTGCACCATCCCCCCAGGCGTGAAGACGAAGGCTGGCGCAAGCGCCTGACCGACGCCGAGGCTCTGTGCGCCGTGCTGGAGCGGGCCGGCGCGGATCTGGTGCTGCACGGTCACATGCACCGCAGCCTGCACACGGAGCTGCGGCTGGGCAGGCGGCGCATCCCGGTGTTCGGGATCCCTTCGGCGTCGGCGAGCGGCGCGCGGGAGGGCAGGCGGGCGCAGTACTACCTGTACAGAATCAGCCCCGAGGCGGCCGGCTGGTCAGTGCAGGTGACGGTGCGGGGCTACCGACCCGACGAGGCGCGGTTCCAACTGGAGCACGAGCATCATCTCCTGGTGCCTTCCAGCGATTCGACCAGCCGCTGATCGGCAATGGAGTCGACGTCGATTGCGGCTTCCGGAAACGGCAGAATCACCGGGCGGATCCGGACCTGCATACGCCGTGAGAGCTCGTCCAGCGCCCTGTCCAGGGACAGACGGCCCAGCACGTAGCCGAGCACCGACCGCCACCCCAGCTGGCCCATAACGCGCAGCGGGCTCTTGCGCTGCTGCTCCACACGCCGCCAGGCATCGGCCACACGGCGCGAGCGGGGGGTCAGGAAGGCGAAAAGGTTGCAGCCGCAGAAGCCCCCGTCCCTGAAGCGCAACACGGTCTTTCTGACATCCGGGAATCTGTCGCGGATGGAGGAAAAGCGGCTCAGGCCGACGACCACGTCGGCGTGGGTGTCGAGCGCTGCGCGCAGAAAATGATCCACGATTTCCGGCCGCAGCAGCGGGTGATCGGCCGTGGTCACCAGCACCGGTGTGCCCGCCGGCAGGCGCTGCATGGCCGCATAGGCACTGGTGCTGGGGCTGGCCTGTGGCTCCAGCCACTGGATGCGGCCATCCTTCAGTGCAGCCTTGAGCCACGGAACCGTTTCCAGGCAGCGCCGGCTGGGTCCCGAGAGCAGCACCTGGCGGACCAAGCCGCTGTGCTCAAGGACGGCCACCACACTCTGCAGCATGGGCGTGCCGTCGATGGCCACCAGCGCCTTGCAGCAGGCGCCGGTGTGTCTTACCAGCGGATCATCGGGTCGCCGGTCCCCCGCCAGCACCACGGCGGCAAAGTCGCTCCCCTGTGTCGAAAGGGACACCTCAGCGCGCCCGGTGCAGGCGGTATCGGCTCCCCCGTCCGCCTTTCTCGCCCGGGGCGCGGCTCAGGGCTGTTCGAGTGGGTCGCATGGTCAGGCGCGGAGCTGCTTTTCGTAGATGCGGTAGCGTTTGTACGCCATGCCGCCGAGGGATTCAATCATGCCGCGCATGGCGGAGTTGTCCTCGAGGATCCAGGACATTTCGACTTCGCGCACGCCGCGGCGCATGACCGGCGCGCGTAGCGCGTCGATGACCATAAATGCCAGGGTGGGGCCCAGACGACTGCGCTGGTAGCGTTTGCGTACGCCCATCAGCGGAATCCGGGCCGACTGCGGATAGCGCACCTTCAGCCGCCAGAGCAGTCGGGCCCAGCCGAATGGGAGCAGGCGGCCCTGCAGGTCGCCGATCGCCTCGTTGACGTTGGGCAGGGCGATGATCATCGCGGCCGGCTCGCCCTCCACTTCAGCGATCTGCACGAAGTCGTCGTCGAGCAGCAGCGTCATGGCCTTGCCGACTTCGTTGAATTCCGCTTCTGTGAAAGGCACGAAGCCCCAGTTTTCCGACCAGGCGTCGTTGAAGATATCGCGTAGCAGCTGCAGCTCGGAGGTCAGCGCCTGACGGTTGAGCGGCCGCACCCGGACGCGGTCTGCCGCCTTGTCGGCGAGCGTGCGCATGACGCGGGGTACGTCGAAATCCGGCGCGATGCGGTAGGCAAAGAGGTCCCGCACCTTGCCGAAGCCCAGCGCCTCGATGTGCCGCCCGTAATAGGGGCGGGCATGCCCCATCATGACGCAGGGCGGGGTATCGAAGCCATCGACCAGCAGGCCGCATTCCTCGTTGATGGAGAGGTTGAACGGTCCTGTGACCCGCCGCATGCCCTCGTCGCGCAGCCAGCTCTCCGCCGCCTGGAACAGCGCCTGGAACACCTGCGGATCGTCCTCGGCTTCCAGGCTGCCGAAGTGTCCGGTGCCGTCCCGATAGCGGTCCAGGTGCAGCTGGTCGATCTGGGCGCTGATGCGCCCCACCGCTTTCTGGGCGCGGTAGGCAACCCAGGATGCCCATCTAGCATGCTGAAAAAAAGGGTTTTTCTTGCCGTAGCGCTGCCTTTGCTCGAATCGCAGCGGCGCGATCCAGTGCGGGTCCCGGGCGTAGAGCGTCTGGGGCAGCCGCAGAAAATGCCGCAGCGCCCTGCCGTCCTGCACCGCCCGGACGAGAAGCTCATGCCGGTTTTGCTGCATTGAGGCTCACTGGGTTGGGGGCGAGGGTGCCGATCATACGCGGCTGTCGGTATGCCCGCCAGCGCCGCAAGACAGGGGGCGTCGGCCTGCCCGGGGAACACCGGCATGCAGCGCAGGGCGGCGCACTCCCAGAAGCTGGCTTGCATATTGCTTGGCAGCTGCGCGAGCGTGGCGGCGCAACGGCTGGCCGCGAGCCGGCCGCAGCGGTCCTTTGTGGCCCTTCGGATGTTGCGCAATGACGACATTTGTCACTGAGTGCCAACGGGATCTCAAAAAACAGGGAGGAAAAGTGTTGAGTTTTTCTCCTATTTTAGGAATAATTCAATCCCGACTGGCGGGATTGCAAAATGCGGACAAGTCCGTTGCGCAAAAGCAACTACCGAGGTAGAGGCTGGCGATTTCGAAGTGGCTCGAGGCTGTAAATACCGCGTATTTTGTATAGACTCGCGCTGGCCGTGACTTGACTGCATTTTCTTGGGGTGTTCCTGGCGGAGTCATGGGAACCGGATATAGCAAACCTCAAAGGGATAAGCTCTTGGGCACAGAATCGACACCAACTCTACATACTCTGCCGTTTCGTGCCGCGGATTTCGGTACTCTGGCTGATGCTCTGGATTATGCAGCCCAGGGCGAGACCGGTGCGAACTTCTACACGGGCAGGGGGGAGATCTACGCGACCCTGCCCTACGCTGTGTTGCGGCGCGAGGCCCGTGTGCTGGCGCGCAAGCTCCTGGGCATGGGGCTGCAGAAGGGCGATCGGGTTGCGCTGGTGGCAGAGACCAATCCGCACTTCCTGCGTTTCTTCTTCGCCTGCCAGTACGCGGGGCTGATCCCCGTTTCCCTGCCAGCCTCGGTGAATCTCGGCGGCCACTCGGTCTATGTGACGCAGCTGCGCGGCCTGCTGGCCAGCAGCCAGGCCACGGTCGCCATGGCGCCCGAAGGCTATTCCGCGTTCCTCGAGGAAGCGGGTGAGGGGCTGGACCTGAAGCTGATCGGGGAGCCTGCCAGCTTCGATGCTTTGCCCGAAGCCGATGTCGAATTCCAGCCGGTGCAGCCCGGCGATGTGGCGTACATCCAGTACACCTCCGGGAGCACACGTTTCCCTCGCGGTGTGGTGATCGAGCAGCGCTCGGTCATGAGTAACCTGGCCGGCATCATCCGTCACGGCGTGAAGATCGGCCCGGGTGACCGCTGCTTCTCCTGGCTGCCGTTCTATCACGACATGGGTCTGGTGGGTCTGGTGCTGGTGCCGCTGGCATCCCAGGTGTCGGTTGACTATCTGGACACCCGCGAGTTTGCCATGCGCCCGCGCCAGTGGCTCAACCTGATGACGCAGACCCGCGCCACCATTTCCTTCGGGCCGCCGTTCGGTTACGAGCTCTGCACGCGTCGTCTGCGGCCGGGCGAGGCGGACAAGTACGATCTCAGCAACTGGCGTGTGGCCGGCGTCGGTGCGGAAATGATCCGCTCCGAAACCCTGACCCGCTTTGCGCGGGCGCTCAAGCCGGCGGGCTTTGACGAGAAGGCCTTCCTGGCCTGCTATGGCATGGCCGAGTGCTCGCTGGCCATCAGCTTTGCGCCGCTGTTTCAGGGGCACGCGATCGACTGCGTGGACGGTGATCACCATTCCGACCATCAGGAAGCGCTGCCGATTCACCTGTCGGAGAATCCCGGCCGCACCCGGTGCTTCGTCGACTGCGGCACGCCGCTGCCCGATTACGAGGTGGAGATTCGGGGCGACGACGGCAAGGTGCTCCCGGATCGACTGAGCGGCTCCATCTTTGTGCGGGGACCGAGCGTGATGTCGGGCTACTTCAACGCGCCCGAGGAGACGGCGGCCGCGCTCACGGAGGACGGCTGGCTCAATACCGGAGACGTGGGCTACCGCGTCAACGGCAGTCTGATCATCACCGGGCGCAAGAAGGACCTGATCATCATCAATGGGCGCAACATCTGGCCACAGGACCTGGAATACCTCGCGGAGCATCAGCCCGAGGTGCGCATCGGCGACGCGCTGGCCTTTTCCGTTCCCAACCCCAGCGGCGACGAGATCTGCGTGCTGGTGGTTCAGTGCCGGGAATCGGATCCGGCCAAGCGGACCGACCTCATAAACCGGCTTAACCGTCTCGTGCATCTCGAGCTCGGGATCGATGTCTATGTCGAGCTGGTGCCGCTGCATACCTTGCCGCGCACCTCGTCCGGCAAGCTGTCGCGTTCCAAGGCCCGGCAGAACTTCATTGAGTCGCACGACATCGTGCGTCTGGCGGAGCGGATGTCCGACGCGCTGGAGCTCAAGCAAAGCTCGGTGTAGCGGCTCGGTCAAGGACGATCTCGCCGCCAAGCCACTCCACGCGGGTTTGATCGGCTTTCCCCAGCACCCACCACAGCATGTCAAAACGCGTCGCCATCACCGGGGCCAGCGGCTTCATCGGCCGGACCCTGTGTCGAATACTGCACGACGGCGGCTGGGCGCCACGGGTGCTGGTGCGATCGCCGGAGCGCGCGCGGCCGCTCGCACCCTGGATCGACGCGCAGGTGGTGGGTGACCTCGGGGATCCGGTCGCCCTCGGCCGGTTGATCGATGACAGCGCGGCCGTGGTCCATTGCGCGGGCGCAGTGCGGGGCGCCCGGCAGCGGGCATTTGATTGCGTCAACGTCGATGGGGTGGCAAATCTCATCCGCGCTGTTCGGGTCAGCGCCAGGCCGCCCCGTATCCTGTGTCTGTCGTCGCTGGCGGCGCGAGAACCCCGGCTGTCCTTTTACGCCGCGAGCAAGCGGCGGGGCGAGCAGGTGCTGGAGCAACAGGCGCAGGGGCTGGAGTGGGTGGTGCTGCGCCCGCCCGCGGTATACGGGCCGGGCGATCGCGAGCTGCTGCCGCTGTTCAGGCTCATGGGCCGGGGTCTGGCGCTTCTGCCAGGCCCAAGGGACGCGCGCTTTTCCGTCCTGTTCGTGGAAGACCTGGCGCATGCCGTGCTCGCCTGGTTGGAGCAGGGGGCGGTCCCGAACGGCGTGTACAGCCTCCACGACGGTCGCCCCGGTGGTTACAGCTGGAACGATGCATGCGATGCGGCGGCCGCCCTGTGCCAGCGACGGGTGCATCAGATCGCCCTGCCTCCCGACCTGCTGGCGATCCCCGCGCAGGTCAACCGCGCCTTGGCGCGCTGGCTCGGTTACGCTCCTATGCTGACCCCCGAGAAGCTCCGCGAGCTCCGCCATTCCGACTGGGTGTGCGATAACGACGCGCTGCAGAAGGTGCTCGACTGGCGACCCGCGGTGCAGCTCGAGGAAGGTCTGCGCCGCACCCCGGGCTGGTGCCGTCGGCTCGACGCGCTTCAATAGCACATCGAAAGAGATTTAGTCGGGCGGCGGCAACGCCTTGCCGGGATTCAGGATACCTTTCGGGTCGAACTGGCGTTTGATGGCGTGCATCAGCGCCAGACTGTGGGCGTCCAGCTCCTTTGCCACCCAGGCGCGCTTCACGAGCCCGATGCCGTGCTCGCCGGAAATCGTGCCGTCCATTTCCAGCACCGCGGCGAAGACGTCCTCCAGACAGGCTTCGGCACGCGCCTGCTGGGTCGCTCGGTCCGGGTCGTAGAGCAGATTGACGTGCAGGTTCCCGTTGCCGGCATGGCCGAAGTTGACAATCTGTATGTCGTGCCGCCGGGCGAGCTCGGACAGTCGGTCGACCAGCTCGGGCATGCGTGAAACCGGCACCACCACGTCTTCATTGATCTTTTTCGGGGCCATCCGCCGCAGCGCCGGTGACAGGGCCTTGCGAACCTCCCACAGGGCCGCGGCGTCACGGGCGGTCTGGGCCTGGCGGATGCTCAGGCAGCCTTCGACGCCTGCGGCTTCGGCGATCGTGCTACCGATGACGTCGAGCTGGCTTTCCATCCCGTCGATCTCGATGATGAGCAGTGCGCCGGCTTCAGGGTGCAGGTCGGCGGGCACTTCGCCGCGGACCATGTCGATGGCATTGCCGTCCATGAACTCGAGCGCGCAGGGCGTGACCGGCTGCGCCATGATTTCCGCCACCGCGGCGGCGGCGGCGTGCATATCGCGGTATTCGGCGCGCAGCATCCGCCTGGCCGGCTGCAGGGGCGTGAGCCTGAGTGTGGCTTCGGTGATGATCGCCAGTGTGCCCTCGGATCCGATGAGCAGGCGGGTCAGGTCGTAGCCCACCACGCCCTTGCTGGTTCGCGCGCCGGTGCGGATGGTCTGGCCGGTGCCGGTGACGGCTCGCAGGGCCAGGGTGTTTTCCCGTGGCGTCCCGTACTTGACGGCCCGCGGTCCCGCCGAGTTGTAGGCCAGATTGCCGCCTACGGTGCAGACGGCCGCGCTGGTCGGATCGGGCGGCCAGAAGAAGCCTTCGGTCGCTGCGGCGTCCTGCACCGCCTGGTTGCTCACCCCCGGCTCGACCACCATCAGCCGGTTGTCGCGGTCGAGGCGGAGAATCCGGTTCATGCGCTGCAGGGACAGCACCAGGGAGCGGTCGTCCACCGGCACCGTTGCCCCGGTGGTTCCGGTGCCCTGTCCGCGGGCCAGCAGATTTATCCCGTGGCGATAGCAGCAGCCCACGACCTCTGCCACCTGCCCGTGCGTTTCCGGCAGCGCCACTGCCAGTGGCTGCCCCTGCAGCGTGCTGTTGTCGTAGCCGTAGGTGCGGCATTCGGCAGGGTCGGTAAGCAGCTGCGGCTCACCGAGCAGCGTTTTCAGCTCCTTGAGGAATTCAGGCTGCATGAGCCGGATCTGCCGCAGCGCTGCGCGGCACGGGCGAGCTGGGCACCCGCCGCGGCGTCGGGTAGCGGTGTGGGACGGTGGCCTGAGACGGATCTGCGCGCAAGGCGACGGTGGCGGAATGGGTGGGCCATGACTCAAGCTGACCGCTAATCGGTATACTCGAACAGTTTCACGATGCGCTGCACGCCGCTGACCTGTCGGGCCTGGTCGATAACCGCCGACCCTTCCCCCTGGGTCAGGATCCCCATCAGAAAGACGGTGCCGTTTTCGGTCACGACCTTTACCCGGGTGGGGTCGAAGCCGTCGATGCCGACACCGAACAGGGCGGACTTGACCTTGGTCGTGATCCAGGTGTCGCTGGATCGGGCCATCATGGCGCTGGGTGCGGCGATCTGGATCTCATTGTGCACCCGCCGGCTCTCTTCGTCCTCGCGTGCGATCTGTCCGGCACGGGCACGCAGAGCCTCGCTGGGCGCCTCGCCGGACAGCAGCACGATGCCGTTGTAGCTGGTGACGTTGATGTGGGCCTGCTCGTCGATCTCGGCATCGCGGGTTAGTGCGTTCTTGATGCGCATCTCGATGGCCTGATCTTCGATCACGCTGCCCGTGGTGCGCCGGTCGTGCGCAATGCTCGCCGTGGTGGCAGCGCCGCCGACGACAATGGGCGCGCAGCCGCTGATCGACACCAGCGTCGCCAGCAGCGTGCCGAGAAACAAACCGCGTCCTGTCATGCGTCTATTCTCCTGTCGAGATTCAGTCTGCGGGGGGTCAGCCGTGGGGGTGAAACGCGTCGCGTAGCCATTGGACGACGCCCCGGTCGAGATCGCCTTCGATGCATACTACGTCAAAGCGTGCGGGCTTGTTCCATGCCCCGTGTTGATTGATGTACCAATGTGCACAATGGATTATACGGGCCTGTTTGGTCGCCGAGACGGTTTCGGCAGCCCGACCAAACGCCGTTTGACGCCGATATCGTACCTCAACGAAGACCAGACTGTCGCCGTCGCGCATGATGAGGTCGATTTCGCCGCGTCGGCAGCGGTAGTTTCTGCTCAGGAGCCGCAGTCCTCGCTGTTTCAGATAGCGACAGGCCAGCTCCTCAGCGCGGTCCCCCGTGGCCTTGCGGTTCATTCTGTCCCTCCATGGACAAGGGCTGCGACCCGTCTGCAAGCCTGTGTGGCAGACCGTCTCTGAACTGCGCCCATTCCAGTGCGCGGTGCAGCGTGTCGTCGTGGTCAAGGCTGAGCACACCCGTCGCGCCGGGGAAGGCGCCGAATCCGGGAAGGCTCAGCGTGTTCAGCCTGGGTATTACGTCATAGGCATCCACACCCAGCGCAAACAGACGCTGGTAACGCTGGCTGCGCTCGGGCCAGAGCGCCGACAGGCGTTTGCGTTTTGCCGCCCAGTCTCCCTCTTCATCGAGCACCCAGGGCATGTCACAGAAGTACAGCCCGTCCATGTCACGGTCCATTGCCGGATTGGGGCTGGCGGTGTAGACATGCGAGGTGCTGAACACGGGAATGTCGCCGGCACGGTGGAAGCGCAGCTGGGGGCGTATCAGGCGCACCCGTTCGGGAAATCCGAGCACGAAGAACGCTTCCACGTCCTGGCGGCGCCGCGCCTCGTATTCGAGGTTCTGGCCGAGGCGTCGCTCCAGCGCCCGATGACGCTGCGCGCTGTCGTCGAGGTTGAGGATCTCCTGCATAGGCTCCTTGAAGTCGGCGCTGTCCGGCGGATAGCGCCCGGTCTCCAGCACGGTCCCGCCCAGAGCCGTGAAATGCTCCCGGAATGCCGCCAGCACCCGCTCCCCCCAGGCCGTGTCCGGCACCAGCGCGATGACGTGGCGGCGGCCCTCGTTGAACAGGCGCTCGGCGGTCTGGCGCGCCTCATCCTCGGGGGCCAGGCCGAACTGGTACAGCGGTTGGTCGCGCACCGGTGCGTCGAGCGGCGGAGCGGGCGTGCTGCCGGCGGCAGCGGTGTCTGTGGGATCGCCGGCCGGATGGCCGGGATTGTCAGCCGCGGCGGTGGCGATCGGTGCCGTGGTCGCTTCGGTGCTGCGACGGGCCTCGATCTGGTTCAGCGCCAGCACCGGAACCGGCAGATCCGGAAACGCGGCCAGTTGCTCCACGCCCTGCTTGAGCAGCGGACCAATCACGAATTCCGCTCCGTTCTGCACCGCCTCGTGATAGACCGCCCAGACCCTGCGGCCGCCTTCGCCGGTGTCGTAGAAGTACAGCTCCGGACGGGCCGCGTGGTCCTGGTAGTAAGCCGCGAGGACGCCGTCGCGGATCGCACGGGCCGATTCCGCGGCGCGCCCCGTCAACGGCAGTAGTACTGCGATGTGCTCGGGGCGCTCGCCCGCCTGCTCGACCTTTTTAAACAGATCCGGCAGCAGGGCGGCCTCGGCCGGGTGGGCGGGGTAACGGGCGCGCCAGTCATACAGCGCGTCGTTCCAGCGTCGGGGCTCGCCGCGCGTGTCGCGGCTGATGAGGATGAGCTCGATCCAGCCGCTCAGAGGATCCGGCGGGGGGCTCGTCTGCAACTGTTTCAGCGCGGGTGTGCTCAGGGTGGACAAGTATTCCCAGATCCGGTACTGATTGTCGAGTCGCTGGCCGGGGTCGCGGATGATGCCGTCCAGCCGCAACAGCTGGCGCGCGGCCTCGAGCGCATTCCCCTGCATGGCGTAGGCACGGGCGCGCACCTGGTAATAACGCTGCCCCTGATCGGGCAGCACCTCGGGGTTGCTGATGGTGCTCAATCGCTGCAACGCCGGCTCGGGCTGCTGGCGCGAGACCAGCACCTCGGCCGCCAGGACCTGAAAGCGGGCCTGCTCCAGGGGGTCGAGCCGCCCGGGATCGATGCCCGTGAGCAGGCCACCGAGCTCTTCCCACAGCTCGCCTCCGGAGAGATATTCTCCGGCATGCAGACGCAGGCCGGGACGCTGGGCTTGCGGCGCGGTCTCGGCGGCATTGAGATACAGTTGAGCGGCCGCAAAATAGTCGCCCTGCTCAACGAAACGCTCTGCCGCCGGCGCGAGCCTGTCAGCGAGCGACGGTTCGGCACGTTGCGGTGCGCGCGCGCAGCCGGCGGCCACGAGCACCACAACACAAAGCAGAATGTACAGTCGTTTCACGGGCACCGTGCGTCAGATGGGGTCGGAAAGAGCCCCGTATTCTAATGAGGAATGACAGGATATGCATGTGCTTTCGCCGTTGAGCACGCCCCTCGACCCTGCAGGGCAAACATGAACGATTGCGTGGCATCTTCAGCACAATCCGGCTGTCTCTATGTGGTGGCGACCCCGATCGGCAATCTGGGCGATATGAGCCCGCGTGCCGTCGAGGTGTTGCGCAGTGTCGATCGCATTGCCGCCGAAGATACACGGCACAGTAAGAGACTGATGCAGCATTTCGCCCTGCACACGCCGTTGCTCGCCCTGCACGAGCACAATGAGCGCGATGTAGCGCCGCGGCTGGTCGAGCAGCTGCTTGCGGGAGCCACGCTGGCGGTGATTTCTGACGCCGGTACACCGTTGATCAGCGACCCGGGTTTCAGTCTGGTGCGACTGGCGCGTGAAGCCGGTGTGCAGGTGGTACCGGTGCCGGGTCCGAATGCCGCGATATGTGCTCTGTCCGCCTCCGGTCTCGCCACGGACCGGTTCGCGTTCGAAGGCTTCCTTCCCGCTAAACGGAGCGCGCGGCGCGCACGTCTGGCCGAGCTGCAGAGGGAAAGCCGAACCCTGATATTCTACGAGTCCAGCCATCGAATCGTCGATGCCCTGCAGGACTTGTCCGAGATCTTCGGCCCCGAGCGACCGGCGGTCCTGGCGCGCGAGCTCACCAAGCAGTTCGAGACCATCAGCGACGGCAGTCTCGCATCACTCGCCCGGCACGTGGCCGCGGACAGCAATCAGCAAAAAGGGGAACTGGTGGTGCTGGTCGCCGGATGCCCGCCGGGTCAACATGCCGAGCTGGGCGGAGACGAAGAAAGACTGCTCGCGCTGCTGCTGGAAGAACTGCCGGTCAAGCTCGCCGCCAAGCTCGCCGCGCGCATCACGGGCCGCAACAAGCGCGAGCTCTACGACCGGGCCCTGCAGCTGAAGGGTCGGCGTGGGGGCTAGGGGGAGGAACGCCCACGCTGTCGCTGGAGCGCCCAGACGACGTGCTCGCGGACCAGCTCCGAGGGATGGTGCAGCCGCTCGCACAGGGCCTCCTCGACCGCGGGGTCCGCGGGCGCGTTCCCGAGCGCGACGGCGATGTTGCGCAGCCAGAGTACATGGCCGATGCGCCTGATCGCGGAGCCCTCGAGTCGCCGCAGGAATTCCTGCTCGCTCCAGCGGAACAGGCCGACCAGCGTCGGGTTGTCGAGCCGGTGGCGGGGCAGGAAGCCGCTTTCAGCGGCCGGGCGGGCGAAGCGGTTCCAGGGGCACACCAGCTGGCAGTCGTCGCACCCGTAGATTCGGTTGCCGATTGCACCGCGCAGCGGTTCCGGAATGGAACCCTGCAGCTCGATGGTGAGATAGGAGATGCAGCGTCGTGCGTCGAGCTCGTACGGGGCGACAATGGCTTGGGTGGGGCAGATGTCCAGGCATGCCCGGCAGGTGCCGCAGTGAGGCCGCGCGGGCGCATCGACGGGCAGGGGCAGGTCGGTGAACAGCTCGCCGAGAAAGAACCACGACCCGGCCCTGTCGTTGATCAGGTTGGTGTGCTTGCCGATCCAGCCCAGCCCGGCATCGCGGGCGAGGGCCTTTTCCAGCACTGGCGCGCTGTCGGCGAAGGCGCGATAACCGAACGGACCCGCCACCCGCGCAATCCGCTGGGCGAGCCGCTGCAGGCGTCGGCGTATCAGCTTGTGGTAGTCGCGGCCCAGGGCGTAGCGCGACACGTAGCCGCGCGCGGGCTCTTCGAGGACGGCGTGGGCGTCACGGGCCGGGCCCGGCCAGTAGTCCATGCGGGCGGAAATGATCCGCAGCGTGCCGGGCACCAGCTCCCGCGGACGGCTGCGCAGCCGTCCGTGGCGTGCCATGTAGCCCATCGCGCCGTGGCGTCCCGCGCGCAGCCAGGCGCACAGGCGCCTTTCGTCTTCACCAACCTCGGCATCGGTGATGCCCAGCTGTTGGAAGCCGAGCTCCCGGCCCCACTGTTTGATACGCCGGGCCAGCGCGGCGAAATCGGGCGTCGCCGCGCGGGCGGTGGCGTCGGCCGGGCTGGATCTGGGCGAAAGCTTCACGGTATCGTGGCGCACTGGGGCTGAGACTGCTGGACATTGTATGCCGGAAGCCAACGACATTCCTCTCTACACCGCCGCGCAGGTGCGTGATCTCGACCGGGTCGCCATCCAGGAATGCGGCATCGAGGGCTACGAATTGATGTGTCGCGCCGGTGCCGCGCTGGCCGACGCGGTGTCGCGCCGCTGGCCACGGCTGAAGCGCGTGTGCATCCTGTGCGGGTCCGGCAACAACGGTGGGGATGGCTTTGTGCTGGCGCGGCTGCTGCGCGACGCCGGTGTCGAGGTAACGCTGCAGTGTCTGGCCGACCCGGCGCGGCTGCACGGTGACGCCGCCCGTGCGGCGGCCGACTGGTCGGCCGGCGGCGGCCGTGTCGAGACCTTCGGCGGCGCTTTGCCGCCCTCGGCACAGCTGCTGGTGGACGCACTGTTGGGAACCGGTCTGGACCGGCAGGTGCAGGGCCGCTACCGGGAAGCGATCGACGCCCTCAATCGGCACGCCGCGCCCGTCCTCGCAGTGGATATCCCGAGCGGACTGGATGCCGATACCGGCGTTGTGCTCGGCGCCGCCGTAGTGGCCCAGGCCACGGTCACCTTCATCGGTCGCAAGCGCGGGCTGTACACCGGCGCGGGGCCGCACTACGCCGGCAGCGTCGAGTTTTCGGACCTAGCCGTGCCCGACGAGGTCCACCGCAGCCAGCGCGCGACCGTGCGGCTCGTTCGTCGACCGCCGCTGGAGGGCTTGCTGGGACCGCGGCGACGGGATGCCCACAAGGGCAACTTCGGCCACGTGCTGGTGGTGGGGGGTGATGCGGGGATGACCGGCGCCGCGCGACTGGCCGGGGAAGCCGCGGCGCGCTGCGGCGCCGGCCTGGTTTCGGTTGCCACGCGTGCGGCCCACGCCGCAGGGCTGAATTGCGGCTGCCCCGAGCTCATGGTCCACGGCGTGGAAGCCCCCGCCGAGCTTCTGCCCCTGTTGGGTCGGGCGACGGTGGTGGTCATCGGGCCCGGCCTGGGACGCAGCCGCTGGGCTCAGCAGCTGCTCGGGTCGGTCCTGGACAGCCCACTGCCGCTGGTGGTGGACGCCGATGCGCTCAACCTGCTCGCCCGGGATCCGCTGAAGCGCGGCCACTGGATCCTGACACCGCACCCGGGCGAGGCGGGCCGGCTGCTGGGGTGCGCGTCGGGGGAGATTCAGCGCAACCGCTTCGCTGCGGCCGAAGCGCTGGCAGCGCGCTATGGCGGGAGCGTGGTGCTCAAGGGTGCGGGCAGCCTCGTGGCGGCCGAAGACCGGGAGCTGCGCCTGTGTCCGCGCGGCAATCCCGGCATGGCCAGCGGCGGCATGGGGGATGTGTTGAGCGGTGTGCTCGGCGCCCTCCTGGCGCAGGGGCTGTCGCTTTTCGAGGCCGGGGTGACGGCGGTCTGGGTGCACGCCGTCGCGGCCGACGACGCCGCTGTCGCCGGCGGAGAGCGCGGGTTGCTGGCCAGCGATCTGATTCCGGTGCTGCGCGGCCTGGTCAATCCGCCCGGGGTCGCCGGTGGATGAGCGCGGTCGAGCAGTTTCTGGCCGATGCGCATGCCACGGAGGGTTTCGGAGCCCGGCTCGCCGATTGCTGCGGGGCCGGCCTGGTCGTGTTTCTGCACGGAGATCTGGGCGCGGGAAAGACGACGCTGGTGCGCGGCTTCCTGCGCGCTGCGGGGTGCACGGGACCGGTCAGAAGTCCGACCTACACGCTGGTCGAGCCGTACCACGCTCGGCGCGGCCTCATCTATCACCTCGACCTGTACCGACTCGCCGATCCCGAGGAGCTGGAATGGATCGGCGTCCGTGAGCTGTTCGACGGCGAGCAGCTCTGTCTGATCGAGTGGCCGGAGCGGGGCGCAGGATTTCTGCCAGGGCCCGATCTGCGCGTGCATCTGCAGATCGAGCACAGCGGCCGGCGGGTGCGCCTGGAAAGTGCAACGCGCCGCGGCGAAGCCGTGCTCCAGTGTCTCGAGTGAGCCGGCCGCCCGCCGCCCGGTCTTCTCCTGCCTCCCTTCTCGACTTCGCTTGTTGTTGTGGTCATGCAACAGTTCAACGGGCCTGCCGCCGGCTATTAATTTAATTTCCAGAAAATACAGCTAGCTCACTGCGATTCCTTAGAATTTATTTGAATTTCATCCGAGGATGATGTAGTAATTACCCTGAACGCTCTGACGGTTGGGGGGATCGCGCGTTGATGCGACTGCTTTGCCTTTTTCTGGTACTGGTTTCGTCCCTGGCGAGCGCCGGTCAATTGCAGGTGCAGGGTGTGCGGTTGTGGGCGGCGCCGGACAGTACCCGGGTGGTGTTCGACGTCAGCGGTCCGGTGCAGCACAAGCTGTTCACCCTCGAGGCGCCCCACCGCCTGGTGGTCGACGTGGAAGACGCCGGCATCGAGCGCGGCCTGGCGGAGAGCCTGGACGCGGGCGGGGTGGTCAGGCGCCTGCGCAGTGGGTCCCGCAACAAAACCGACCTGCGTCTGGTGCTCGATCTCGGGGGTCCGGTCAAGCCCAAGAGCTTCGTGCTTAAACCCAATCGGCAGTACGGCCACCGGCTGGTGATCGATCTGTTCACCGGAACCTCTGCGGGTGCCGCGGCCGTTGAGCCGAAACAGGTCAAGTCTTCCACCGCGCCCGGCAAGCTGCGCGATCTGGTGGTCGCCATCGACGCCGGTCACGGCGGCGAAGACCCCGGCGCGCGCGGCCGCAAGGGTACCCGTGAGAAAGATGTGGTCCTGTCCATCGCGCGCCGGCTGGCCGCCCTGATCGAGAAGGAGCCGGGCCTGCGACCCGTGCTGATCCGCGACGGGGACTACTACGTCGGTCTGCGCAAGCGCATCGAGAAGGCGCGCAGGGCCCGTGCCGACCTGTTCATCTCCATCCACGCAGACGCTTTCCGGGACAGCCGGGCGCGGGGCTCGTCGGTGTATGTGCTGTCACAGCGCGGCGCCTCGTCGGAGATGGCCCGCTGGCTGGCGGCGCGTGAAAATGCGGCCGACCTGGTCGGCGGCGTCAGCCTTGACGACAAGGACGACCTGCTCGCCGAGGTGCTGCTGGATCTCGCGCAGACCGCCACCCTCGAAGCCAGTGTGGCGGTGGCCGACAATGTGCTTGCCGAGATGAAGCACATCGGCAGGGTGCACAAGAAACAGGTTCAGCATGCGGGTTTTGTGGTGCTGAAATCGCCCGATATCCCTTCCCTGCTGGTCGAGACCGCGTTTATTTCCAACCCGAGTGAGGAGCAGCGCCTGCGCAGTGCCCGGCACCAGCAGCAGGTGGCGCGAGCGATTCTCAACGGCGTGCGCAGCTATTTTGCCTCCAATCCGCCGGCCGGCACGGTGATGGCGTCGACGCCGCGCCAGCACATCATTCGCCGTGGCGACACGCTGAGCCATATCGCGCAACGCTACGGCGTCAGCCTGAACTCCCTGCGTGCCACCAACAAGCTGAAGAGCGACAACCTCCTGGTGGGCAAGGTACTGACCATCCCCGCTTCGGATGGCTAGCGTGCCGTTGTCAATCCGCGAGCGGAAATCTCTTAACCACAAAGGAACACAAAGGGACACAAAGGCACACTGATTTCACCGGCGGGGGGTGTTCGAAGAGCATACCCAGAGAACCCGTGTTTTCCCTTCGTGTCCCTTTGTCTTCCTTCGTGGTCAACAAAGAGTGCCGTCCACCGGACAGCCCGATTTCACCTGCAGCCGGCTTTGCAGTTACCATAGCGGCCCGGGTGCATCGGAAGCACCGCGGATGGACCGATTTGACACGCATTCACGCCCTTGATCCGCAGCTCATCAACCAGATCGCCGCTGGCGAGGTGGTCGAGCGCCCGGCCTCCGTGCTGAAGGAGCTGCTGGAGAACAGCCTGGACGCCGGCGCGCAGCGGATCGAGATTGATATTGAGGACGGCGGCAAGCGGCTGATCCGGGTTCGGGATGACGGCCACGGGATACACCGCGACGATCTTGCGCTGGCCCTGTCCCGACACGCCACCAGCAAGATTCGCTCCCTGGATGATCTGGAGCACGTGGCCAGTCTGGGCTTTCGCGGCGAGGCGCTCCCCAGCATTGCCTCGGTATCGCGCCTGCTGGTGCAGTCGCGCCAGGCCGAGGACACCGGGGGATGGGAGGTGCGCGGCGACGGGAGCGACGCCGCCGACGCGCCGCAGCCGCTTGCGCACCCCCTGGGCACCACCGTCGAGGTGCGCGACCTGTTCTTCAATGTGCCGGCGCGGCGCAAGTTCCTGCGCAGCGAAACCACCGAGCAGAAGCACCTCGAGGGAGTGATACAGCGTATCGCCCTGAGCCGGCCCGGCGTGGAGCTGGTGGTGCGTCGCCGGCGCAAGGCGCTGTATCACCTGCGCCCCGGAGACCGCCCGGAGCCGCAGCTGGAGCGCATGAAGGCACTGCTCGGCGAGCCTTTCGTCAGCCAGGTCATCGGCGTCGAGCACAGTGCAGCCGACCTGCGGCTACACGGCTGGATCGCCCGGCCCACCTTCTCCCGCAGCCAGGCGGACCTGCAGTTCTTCTTCGTCAACGGCCGCGCCGTGCGGGACAAGCTGCTGGCGCACGCGGTGCGCCAGTCGTACCAGGATGTGCTGTATCACGGACGACACCCGGCCTTCGTGCTCTACCTGGAGCTGGATACGGCGGCTGTCGACGTCAACGCCCATCCGGCCAAACACGAGGTGCGCTTTCGCGAGTCGCGCCTGGTGCATGATTTTCTGTTTCGCACCCTTCACCAGGCGCTGGCCGAAATCCGTCCGGACAGCGCCGCGACATCGGCGCAACCACCGCCGGGGGCTCCGGCGCCGGTCCCGATGCAGAGCTCGGTGCAGCCGGGGCGCCAGGCTGCCATGCCACTGGCCGTCGCCGAGCAGCTCGGCGAGTATCGGCGCCTGCATGGCAGCGGCCCCGCGGCAGCGGCGCCGTTGATGCGGGAGCCCGAGCCGGTGCCCGAGGACGAAGCAGAGGCGGCGCCGCCGCTCGGCTTTGCGCTGGCGCAGCTCAAGGGTGCCTACGTCCTGGCGGAGAACGCCGAGGGTCTGGTGCTGGTGGACATGCACGCGGCCCATGAGCGCATCAGCTACGAGCACCTCAAGCGCAGCTACCACGGGCAGGGGATCCGATCACAGCCCCTGCTGGTGCCGCTGAGCATGCCGGTGGCGCGCGCCGAGGCCGAGGAGGCCGAACGCCGCCAAGCCTGGTTTTCCGCGCTTGGCTTCGACATTGACCGCCAGGGCCCCGAGCAGCTCGTGGTGCGCCAGGTGCCGGCGCTTCTGGCGGACGTGGATATCCCGGCATTGGTCCGGGACGTGCTTTCCGATCTGCACAGCCGCGGCAGCAGCCGCCGGATCGAAGAGGCGATCAACGAGCTGCTGTCCACCATGGCCTGTCACGGTTCGGTGCGCGCCAACCGGCGCCTGAGCCTGGCGGAGATGAACGCGCTGCTGCGCGACATGGAGCGCACCGAGCGCTCCGGCCAGTGCAACCACGGCCGCCCCACCTGGATCCAGCTCAGCCTGCAGGAGCTCGACGCCCGGTTCCTGCGCGGCCGCTAGGCCAGGGTGTACAAGCTGGACAAGGCTCCAATATCCACCACGAAGGAATACCAAGGCGCACGAAGGAAAATCGAAGCGTTCATTCATTTAGAGTCCCCGTGTAGGGGATCCGTAAACCCCCGCCTTCAGGCGGTGGAGTTGAGTAGGTTGGTGCTGAGCGTAGCGAAGCCCAGGACAATTTCTGTGGAGGTGCCGGATCGGAAGCTAATCAAGCTGTGAGGGGAGCAGCCGGCGCTGTTGGGCTTCGCCGCGCTCAGGCCAACCTACGGTCACAATCGGCCGCATGGCTGATCGATCCGGCTTTCAGCCGTAACCGGGAGCCGCCGACTTAAGCCGGTGGAGTATTCACATATGACGTCGGTTTATGTGCGCCGGGGGACCGGCATGTCTATCTGACTGTGCGCGATATCGGCCTCGCGCAAGCCCGATCGCTTTGTCCAGGCCCTCGCTGAAGACAGAAAACATGTTCCTCATTTGCGTGCCTTCGTGTTCCTTTATAGTTAGACAATTTTTCCCCAGTGTCTGACTCGTCTATATGAACCGCCCGCTGGCCATTTTTCTGATGGGGCCCACGGCTTCGGGTAAGACGGGGCTCGCCGTGGAGCTGGTCCGACGCCTGCCGCTGGAGATCATCAGCGTGGATTCGGCGATGGTGTACCGCGGCATGGATATCGGCACCGCAAAGCCGGACGCCGCGACGCTGGCCGTCGCGCCGCACCGCCTGATCGACATCCGTGATCCGGCCGAGGCCTATTCGGCTGCGGAGTTCCGCGATGACGCCTTGCGCGAGATGGAGTCGATCTGTGACCGCGGCAACACGCCCTTGCTGGTGGGCGGCACCATGCTGTATTTCCGGGCCCTGGAGCGAGGGCTTTCCGAGCTGCCGGGCGCCGAGCCCGGGCTGCGTGCCGAGCTCGCTGCACAAGCAGAACGGATTGGCTGGCCGGCGATGCACGAGCGCCTGGCCGCGGTCGACCCCGCCGCCGCGGAGCGCATCCATCCCAATGATCCGCAACGGATCCAGCGGGCACTGGAGGTCTACGAGCTGAGCGGTCTGTCCCTCAGCGAGCTGTGCCGCCGGGGCAGGGCGGCGGGGCCTGCCTACCGCTTTCTGAAAGTCGTGGTGGCACCTGCGCAGCGTGAGCTGCTCTACCGGCGCATCGAGCAGCGTTTCCTCGGGATGCTTGAGGCGGGCTTCCTGGACGAGGTGAGTCGCTTGCGGGCGCGCGGCGACCTGCACCGGCAGCTGCCCGCCATGCGCGCCGTCGGTTATCGCCAGGCCTGGCGTCATCTGGATGGGGAACTGTCGGCGCAGGGATGGGTCCAACGCGCTGTGATTGCAACCCGGCAGTACGCCAAGCGTCAGCTCACCTGGCTGCGGGCCGAGCCCGACGCGCACTGGATAGACCCCCTGAGCCCGGACCCGGTCGCCGAGGCGGTTGCGGTGATACAAAAGGCTGGCGCAGCAGCCACTTGAATGTGCTATAGTTTTGCTGCAGTGAAAAAATAGCTAACCGCAGCGGAAGCGGCTCTCCAAACCTGTGTCACTGAAAATGAAATACAAAAACCAGCGAGGAGACTTATTTTGGTGCACGTTACGAGAAGAAGGAGAAATGACATGGCCCGAGGGCAGTCGCTACAAGAACCCTTCCTGAACACGCTGCGCAAGGAGCGTATTCCGGTATCCATTTACCTGGTAAACGGGATCAAGCTGCAAGGGCAGATAGAATCCTTCGATCAGTTCGTAGTGTTGTTGAAGAACAGTGTAAGCCAGATGGTATACAAGCACGCCATCTCCACGGTGGTGCCGGCGCGCAATGTCCGGCTGTCGAGCGGCGATGAAGGTAACGGTCCGGAACCGGGTAACGCCTGAGTCTGTTTGCGGCCCCGTGGAGCGGGCGTTGGCCCCGCTCGTCACTCGCGTCAGCGACTGGCCCGGTTCGCGACCCATCCGCCTGAGCGCAGGAAACGCTGTTGTTTGAACGTCCCCGCAGCGGTGAACGGGCGATTCTCGTTCACGTCGATTTTCCGGGCTCGACCGATCCGGAAGACCTGTTAGAGTTCACCGACCTGGTGCGGTCCGCCGGTGCAGAGGCGGTCGGTACCGTGACGGCGAGCCGCAACGCACCGGAGCCGCGTTACTTTCTTGGCTCCGGGAAGGCCGAGCAGATCCGCGACCTGGTGGCTGCCGAGCAGGCTGATGTGGTGATTTTCAATCATGAGCTCAGTCCCAGCCAGGAGCGCAACCTCGAGAAGCTGTTGCTCGCGCGGGTACTCGATCGCACCGGCCTGATCCTGGACATTTTTGCCCAGCGGGCGCGCTCCTTCGAAGGCAAGCTGCAGGTTGAGCTCGCCCAGCTGGAGCATCTTTCCACCCGCCTGGTGCGGGGCTGGACTCACCTGGAGCGCCAGAAGGGCGGCATCGGGTTGCGGGGCCCGGGTGAGACTCAGCTTGAGACGGACCGGCGGCTGCTGGCCAACCGCATCAGACAGATCCACAAGCGCCTGGAAAAGGTGCGCGGCCAGCGTGGCCAGGGCCGACGCGCCCGCGCGCGCGCCGAAGTTCCCTCCGTGTCGCTGGTCGGCTACACCAACGCGGGCAAATCCACGCTGTTCAATCGCCTCTGTGATGCGGGTGTGTACGCAGCGGACCAGCTTTTCGCCACCCTCGATCCGACCCTGCGGCGCCTGGAGCTGCCCGGCTTCGGCCCGGTGGTGCTGGCCGACACGGTCGGCTTCGTGCGCCAGCTGCCCCACGAGCTGGTTGCCGCGTTTCGTTCCACCCTGGAGGAAACGCTGGAAGCCGATCTTCTGCTTCACGTCATCGACGCCCACGACCCGGAGCGGGCGACCCGCGTCGACCAGGTCAATGAGGTGCTCAGTAACATCGGCGCCCGGCACATCCCGCAGATCATGGTCTACAACAAATGTGACCTGAGCGCTGAGCCGGCCCACCTGCTGCGCAATGTCGAAGGACAGATAAGCCGTCTTTGGTGCTCTGCCGTCAGCGGGGCCGGGCTCGATCTGCTGGAGCAGGCGCTGCGCGAGTTCTTCCTCTCCGACCAGGTGCGCGGCTGGCTGCAGCTCCCGGCCGCCGCCGGCCGCCTGCGGGCGGCCCTCTACCGCACCGGCGAGGTCATAACGGACGAGCCCGACCCCTGCGGCGGCTGGTGGCTTGAGGTCAGCATCAGCGCGCGGGAGCTCGAGGCCCTGTACCGTCGCGAAGGTCTCGACTTCGTCCTGTATTCGGAACGCGGAGGGACGCGTGTTGCGGGCGCGGCACAAGCTCCCTAGAATCTCGCACTTTGGCTGGCAACTGAGGCCTCGCCAGGTGAAGCCCGCTCCAACCCCAGATTCGCGGGGGTTTTGCGGCTGCAACCGGCGATCTCACACGGCGCTGGCGGTCTAGTTTACGGAGTCATGCATGGCCTGGAATGAGCCGGGAGGCGGAAACAACAAGGATCCCTGGGGCGGTCGCGGGGATCAGGGTCCACCCGACCTGGACGAAGTCGTGCGCAAGATGCAGGAGAAGCTCGGCGGCCTGTTCGGCGGGCGCGGGCGCGGGCGCGGCGGTGGAGGCGGCGGCAAAGCCGGTTTTGCCGGCTTCGGTCTGGTCGCGATTATTGTGCTGGTAGTCTGGCTGTTCTCGGGTATCTATATTGTCGACGCGGGCAAACGCGGCGTGGTGTTGCGTTTTGGTGCCTTCACCCAGGCCACCATGCCCGGCCCTCACTGGCATATCCCTTATCCGGTGGAGCGGGTCGAGATTGTGGATGTCGAGCAGCGGCGTTTCATCGAAATCGGCTACCGGTCCTCGGGCGGCGGGCAGGCCGGCGTGGTGGTGCCGCGCGAAGCGCTGATGCTCACCAGCGATGAAAACATCGTCAATATACAGCTGGCGGTGCAGTACCAGGTCAACGATCCGCGCCAGTATCTGTTCAACGTGCGCGACCCCGACGCGGTGCTCAAGCAGAGCGGCGAGAGCGCGCTGCGCGAGGTCATCGGCAAGAGCAAGATGGATTTCGTGCTCGGGGAAGGCCGTGCCGAAGTGGTGGCGCTGACCAAGGCCCTGATGCAGGGCATCCTGGACCAGTATAACAGCGGCCTGCTGGTGTCCGACGTGAACATGCAGGATGCCCAGCCGCCGGAAGAGGTCCAGGGTGCCTTCTCCGACGCCATCAAGGCACGTGAGGATCGGGTACGACTGAAAAACGAGGCCGAGGCCTACGCCAACGAGGTGATTCCGAAGGCGCGCGGTACGGCGGCCCGCCAGCTGCAGGAAGCCGAGGCGTACCGGGAAGCGCTGGTCTCCAAGGCCACGGGTGAAGCCAGCCGCTTCAACCAGCTCCTGGAGGAATACAACAAGGCGCCGGAGGTCACCCGCAAGCGCCTGTATCTGGAAACCATGGAGGCGGTGCTGTCACGCTCCAGCAAGGTGTTCCTCGACAGCGAGTCCACCGGTAATCTGATGTACCTGCCGGTGGACCAGTTGCTGAAGCGCCCGCGCGAGATGCCGCGGTATTCCGCTCCGGAGCAGTCCGAGGACAGCTCCACCGAGGCGACGAGCAACGAAGAATCGTTCAGGCCGACGCGCCGGACCAGGGAGTCACGCTGATGGCAAACACCAAGGCTTTTGTACTGGTGCTGGCGCTGGTGGTGCTGGCGGTGGGCGGTTTCTCGATGTTCCAGGTGGCCGAGTGGGAAAAGGCCATCATGTTCCGGCTGGGCGAAATCCGTCAGTCCGACTTCACGCCCGGGCTGCACTTCAAGGTTCCGTTCATCAACAACGTGCGCAAGTTCGACGCCCGTCTGCTCACCCAGGACGTCGAGCCGGAGCGTTTCCTCACCGTGGAAAAGAAAAACGTCATCGTCGACTCCTTCGTCATGTGGCGTATTGGCGATGTGGAGCGCTATTACAAGGCCGTGGCGGGCGACGAGCGCAACGCCCGGCTGCGTATCGAGCAGGTCATCAAGGACGGCATGCGCGGCGAGTTCAGTAAGCGCACCGTCAACGAGGTGGTGTCCGGTGAGCGCGTGATGATCATGGAGGAGCTCACCCAGGCGGCGAACCGCCAGGCGCAGCAGATCGGCATCGAGATCGCCGATGTGCGTATCAAGCGCATCGATCTGCCCTCGGAAGTCAGTAACTCGGTGTATCGACGCATGCAGGCAGAGCGTGCCCGGGTGGCGAAGGACTTCCGCTCGCGCGGCGCCGAGGAAGCCGAGAAGATCCGCGCCAATGCCGACCGCCAACGCCAGGTGCTGATCGCCGAGGCGTATCGTGAAGCCGAGCAGATCCGGGGTGAGGGCGACGCCAGGGCAACCGAGATCTATGCCGGGGCCTACGGGAAGGACGAGGACTTCTATTCGTTTCATCGCAGCCTGAAGGCCTACGACGAGACCTTCAAGGGCGGCAGCGACCTGATGCTGCTGTCGCCGGACAGCGAGTTCTTCGACTATTTCGACGCCAGGCAATAACACCGGAACGGCGCCGACGACATGCGAGTCCGGACGATACCGCATCGTCCGGCTTTTTTTTGGATCATGCGATGTGGGATGACCTCTGGGCGGCGCTGGCCCTGATGCTGGTAATCGAGGGAATCATGCCGTTTCTGAGCCCGGACGGTATGCGGCGCGTGCTCGTCGCGATGCTGCAAATGGACAATCGCAGCATCCGCATCGCGGGCCTGATCAGTATGTTGGTGGGCGTTGCGCTCCTCTACTGGGTGCGCCGGGGCAGCGTCGGATGAGTGCAAAAAACCGCTGGTTGTTGCCGGAAGGCATCGAGGAGCTGCTGCCCGCGCAGGCCTGGCAGCTGGAGCAGCTCAGCCGGGGGCTGCTGGATCTGTACAGCAGCTGGGGTTACGAGCTGATCATCCCCCCCTTCATCGAGTATCTCGATTCTTTGCTCACAGGCGCCGGGCACGATCTGGATCTGCAGACCTTCAAGCTGATCGATCAGCTTTCCGGCCGGCTGCTGGGGCTGCGCGCGGACATGACCCCTCAGGCAGCGCGCATGGATGCCCACCGGTTGCGGCGCGAGGCGCCGAGCCGGCTGTGCTACCTGGGCACGGTGCTGCATACGCGGCCGGACGGTTTCGCCGGCTCGCGCAGCCTGATGCAGGTCGGGGCCGAGCTGTTCGGCCACGCGGGCCCGGAGAGCGATGTGGAAATCCTGGAGCTCATGGTGGCAACGCTCGCCTTTACCGGCATCGAGGACCTGTACATCGACCTCGGCCACGTGGGCATCTTTCGCGGTCTGGCCGCCGACGCCGTGCTCGATGAGGACCAGGAGGCGCTGCTGTTCGATGCGCTCCAGCGCAAGGCGATTCCCGAAATCGAGACCTTCCTGCGGCAGCTCGACCTGACCACCGTGCAGCGCGAGCGCCTCGCCGGGCTGGCGACGCTCAACGGCGGGGCGGAGGTGCTGGAGCGCGCCGATGCGCTGCTGCAGGGCAGCGGCGACGCCGCCCGGCTGGCCCTGGAGAACCTGACCCGGATCGCGCGCCTGGCACAGCGGCGTCTGCCGGACACGCCGCTGCATTTCGATCTCGCCGAGCTGCGCGGCTACCAGTTTCACACCGGTGCGGTGTTCGCCGCCTTCGTGGCCGACCGCGGTCAGGAAATCGCCCGCGGCGGACGCTACGACGACATCGGCAAGGTGTTCGGGCGCGCCCGGCCCGCGACCGGCTTCAGCACCGACCTGCGCAGCCTGATGCGGCTTGGTGCCAGGCAGTTTGCGGCCGCGCCCGGCGCCATCGCTGCACTGGCGGAGGACGATCCGGCCCTGGCCGAGAAGGTGCGCGCGCTGCGCGCCGCGGGCGAGCGGGTGATCCAGCTGCTGCCCGGACAGTCGGGCAGCTTCGCCGAAATGGGCTGCGACCGCGTGCTGCGCTGGAACGGCTCGGAATGGGCGGTGGAAGGGATTGGCTGAGCTCCCGGGAGGCCTCGGAGATTTAACCCTGAAGCAAAATTCTTCACTGCCCGGCATTTGTGCTCGCACAGCGGTCGTCAGCAAGAGCGCCGATGCAGGTGTAGGAGGGATACCCTTCGCGCGCCTTTGCGCGCCTTCGCGGTTAGAATCCACTCGCCGCAAACGAAGTAATGTGAATGACAGGGTTGAGCACAGATGGGTAAGAACGTAGTCGTAATCGGAACCCAGTGGGGCGACGAAGGCAAAGGCAAGGTTGTCGACCTGTTGACCGATCGGGCCTCGGCGGTGGTGCGCTTCCAGGGGGGACACAACGCCGGGCATACGCTGGTCATCGAAGGCGAGAAGACCGTCCTGCATCTGATTCCCTCCGGCATCCTGCGGGTGGGGGTGCGCTGTCTGATCGGCAACGGCGTGGTGCTGTCACCCACGGCGCTGCTGGAGGAGATCGGTATGCTCGAGGACAGCGGCGTGCCCGCACGCCAGCGGCTCGGCATCAGCGAGTCCTGCCCGCTGATCCTCCCCTACCACATCGCCCTGGACCGGGCTCGCGAAGTGGCGCGCGGCAAGAAGGCCATCGGCACCACCGGGCGTGGCATCGGTCCGGCCTACGAGGACAAGGTCTCGCGTCGCGGCCTGCGGCTCGGCGAGCTGCTCGACCCGAAACACTTCACAGAGCGCCTGCGCGAGGTCATGGACTACCACAACTTTGCGCTGCACCACTATTTCAGGACCGACACGGTGGATTACCAGCAGGTGCTCGACGAGGCGCTGGCCCAGGGCGAGGAAATCGCGCCGTTGATCGAGGACGTGCCCGGCACCCTTCACCGGCTGCGCGCCGAGGGGCGGAGCGTCATGTTCGAGGGTGCCCAGGGTGCGCTGCTGGACATCGACCACGGCACCTATCCCTATGTGACTTCATCGACCACCACTGCCGGCGGAGCCGCCAGCGGGAGTGGCGTGGGGCCGCGGGCCCTGGACTACGTGCTCGGCATCGTCAAGGCCTACACCACGCGGGTGGGTGCAGGTCCCTTCCCCACCGAGCTGTTCGACGCGGACGGGCGGCGCCTGGGCGAAAAGGGGCACGAATTCGGGGCCACCACCGGGCGTCAGCGCCGCTGCGGCTGGCTCGACGCGGTCGCCCTGCGCCGCTCGCTGCAAGTCAACAGTGTCACCGGCATGTGCATCACCAAGCTCGACGTGCTCGACGGTATGGAAAAGGTGAAAATCTGCGTGGCCTACAAGCTCGACGGAAGGGAGATCGACGTGCCGCCCCTGGGCGCCGATCGCTTCGAGAAGTGCACGCCGGTGTTCATCGAGATGCCAGGCTGGAGCGCGTCCACGGTCGGCGTGAAATCGGTCGATCAGCTGCCGCAGGGGGCGCGGGACTATCTCGCCAAGGTCGAGGCGCTGTGCGGGGTGCCCGTCGACATCATTTCCACCGGCCCGGATCGCGAGGAGACCATCATCAAGCGGCATCCCTTCGAATAGACGCCTGGCACGTATCCTGCTGGTTTCTGACCAGGTCCACCAAAGGGTGCGTTTTGCCCGGACACGCCCGGTTTCGGGGCGTCGGCTGGGTTTCAGGGCTGCAATCAGTGCAAGGCGATGAAACCGGTTCCCGATAACGGGGATGGCGCGTCCCCGTCTCCTGCCGATCCGGCGGCGCTGGAGCGTATCGGACAGCGTCTCGAAGATCTGTATGGGGTGCAGACGGCCCCGTATTTGCGCCGGCGCCTGGCGCGTATCCTGGAGACACACCGGCAGCTGCGCACCCGCCGGGTGAAGGAGCCCTGCTGGAGCCACCGGGACATCGTTCTGATCACCTACGGGGACAGCATCCAGTCGCCGGCGCACGCGCCCCTGCAGACCTTGCGCGCATTTCTCAGGCGGCACCTCCCGGTCGAATGCAGCATGGTCCATCTGTTGCCGTTTTTCCCCTGGAGCTCGGATGACGGCTTCGCGGTGACGGATTTCCGTGCGGTGAACCCGGAGCTCGGCAGCTGGGAGGACGTCGCGGCACTGGAGCAGTGCTACGACCTGGTCATCGACCTGGTGCTCAACCACTGCTCGCGCGAGAATCTCTGGTTCTTTGACTTCGTCGCCGGTCAGGAGCCGGCCTGCAACTATTTCCTCGCAGTCGACCCCACCGAGAATCTGTCGATGGTGACCCGGCCCCGCAGCACGCCGGTGCTGACGGGTGTGCGCACGCCGCGCGGCATGAAGCACGTCTGGGCCACTTTCAGCAACGATCAGGTCGACCTCGACTACCGGAACCCGGACGTGCTGCTGGAGATGATCGACATCATGCTCTACTACGTCCGCCGCGGCGCCCGGGTGCTGCGCCTCGACGCGGTGGCGTACCTGTGGAAGGAGGTCGGAACCCGGTGCATTCACCTGCCCCAGACTCATGCGCTCGTGAAACTGTTCCGGGATCTGTTGCAGCTGGTGGAGCCGGGCGCCTTGATCCTGACCGAGACCAACGTTCCGCACGAGGAAAACGTGAGCTACTTCGGCCAGGGCGACGAGGCCCACCTGGTCTACCAGTTCAGCCTGCCGCCGCTGCTGCTGCACGCCATCCACGCGGGCGTGACCCGCTATCTGTATACCTGGGCCCGCGGCATCGAAACCATGGTGCTCCCGGAAGGCTGCAGTTTCCTAAACTTTACCGCTTCGCACGACGGCGTCGGCCTGCGTCCGCTGGAGGGACTGGTGCCGGCGGACGAGGTGCGTGCCCTGCTGGACGCCATGCGCGAGCGCGGCGGCTACATCTCGACGCGGCGCGACACCGACGGCAGCGAATCGCCCTACGAGCTGAATATCAGCTATTTCGACGCCTGCGGGGCGGGCGCCAGCGGCGATGTCGACCGCCAGATAGCGGCGTTCCTGCTGTCACAAACCGTCGCGCTGTCGTTTAGGGGGATACCCGCCGTCTACATTCACAGCCTGCTGGCGACGCCCAATGACCACATCGGTGTGGAGCGCACCGGGATGACGCGCGCGATCAATCGCCGCAAGTGGGACCGCGGGGAGCTGGAGCGCCTGCTGGCGACGCCGCACAGCACCACGGCGCGGGTGTTCAGCCGTTACCGGCACCTTCTGCAGGTGCGGCGGCGTCAGCCGGCCTTCCATCCGGACGCTGCTCAGCGCATTCTGAGACTCGAAGACGGGTTGTTCGCCCTGGAGCGCACGGCAACCGATCACAGCCAGCGGCTGCTGGCGGTGTACAACTTTACCGGCCGGCAAAGACGTGCGGCGGTGAGCGACCTGGCGACCGATCTCTCGCGCCGCCGGGAGCTGATCGGTCAGACGCCGGTTGCGATCGACAAAGGGGAGCTGCTGCTGCCGCCCTACGCCGCCTTCTGGTTCAGCGACGCTCGGGCGTGACCAACGCGAGCCAATCACCCGTAGGTTGGCGCCGAGCGCAGCGAAGCCCAACGACCCGGTGCGGGCGGTTTCTGTCCTGGTTTCTGTTGGGCTTCGCGATGCTCAACCCAACCTGCGGCCCTGCGCGCAGCGAAGCCCACCTTCCAGCTTAACCTGAGCTGGCCACCCGTAGGTTGGCGCTGAGCGCAGCGAAGCCCAAAAGGAGCGGGCAGTCGCCACGTAAACGGCACGTTGCCGGTCCTGTTACAAATTATCCCCCGCCACCGCGTCCAGCAGCTGTCCGCCGAAGTCGGGAATGGCGCTCAGCACCCGGTTCCAGTTGGGCATGAAGGGGGCCTCCATCGGACTGGTCAGGAAAGACTCGCCGGCCTGCATGATGCTCTGTATGAACAGGTCGACGCTGCCTTCCTCGGCGTGACGGTCAAACTCCAGGCCATTGATGCGCGCGTCATAGTAGTACTGCTCGACGGTGTCCAGCGCGATACGGAAATAGCTCGCCTTGATGGAGCGGAAATCCTGCATGGACAGCGAGACCCCTTCGGTGGCCAGCTTGCGATACAGCGATTTGGCGATTTCCGCGCTCATTTTCACCAGCCCGCTCTGCGACTCTTCGGCCGACAGCGGCTGGTGCTTGTGATCGTAGTGATCGGCGATGTCGACCTGACAGATCTGGTGGCGCGACAGGTTGCGGTAGACCTCGGAGAGCACACCGACCTCCAGGCCCCAGTCGCCCGGAATCCGCAGCGTCTTGATGAAATCCCGGCGCAGGGAGAATTCACCCGACAGCGGATAACGGAACTTGTCCATGAAGTCCAGATAGTCCAGCGGCCCGATGACCCGCTTCATGGCCCGAATCAGCGGCGTGTAGAACAACCGTGTCAGACGCCCGCTCAGCCGGTTGCCGTGGATGCGCGCGTAATAGCCCTTGCAGAACTCGAAGTTGAAGGTCGGGTTGGCGACCGGATAGAACAGCCGCGCGGGCAGCGAGCGGTCATAGGTGACGATGTCGCAGTCGTGCAGGGCGACCGCCTCGCAGCGCTCCAGCGCCAGCGCGTAGCCGAAACAGTACCAGGCGTTGCGGCCCTTGCCGACGCGTCGGGGTGCCAGCTCCTCTTCGGCGAGCGCCGCGTCGAGCTCTTTCAGGCGCGGACCGTCGTTCCAGAGAATGTGGGTGCGCTGGGGCAGGGCGCCGAAAAACCGCCGGGCGTCCTGGAACTGCTCGCGGTTGGCCTGGTCGAGCCCGACGATGATATCCGAGATATAGGTGGCGCCCCTGAGCTGTGCGACGATGCCGGGAAGCGCTTCGCCTTCGAGCTCCGAATACAGGCTCGGCAGGATGAGGGCCATGGGGCGCTGGTGTGAGAACGCCGCCAGCTCGTCCTCGATTTCCTCGATGGGACGCTCGCGCAGCTTGTGCAGGGTGGTGATCGCGCCGTTCTGGAAAAAATCAGCCATCAAGCGTTCCTTTCGCTAACCGTCGCCTCGGGCGAGTCCGCTGCGTCGAGGATGTGCAGCACCATCTGGTTCCAGCCGCCGGGTCCCGGCAGCTCGCTGCAGGCGACCGGGCCGCCTTCCGGCAGCGACAGACAGCGGCCATCGCTGCGGCGTATCACGACCGGAATATCCGAAGCCTGCAGCATGGCGATGTCATTGGGGCTGTCGCCCAGCGCCACTGTCTGAAAACGCGTCAGGCCGTTTGCCCGATAGTGCTCGCACAGCCGCCGCATGGCGCTGGCCTTATCCTGGCGCCCCATCAGGTGCCAGAAACGCCCGCCCTGGACCAGCTGCAGCCCCTGGGATGCGACCAAAGTGCGGAAGCGCTCGAAGGCGGCTGGCGTATCGAGCCACAACAGCGGCTCACTGCTCAGACGCCGCTTCGCGCGCTGTGCCTGCGCCGGGGTCAGGCCAGTGTGCTCGGCGACCTCCGCGGTGCTCATGTCGCTGAAGCCGCGAAAGCGGAATCCGTGCTCGGTGCGCAGCCCGTGCGCCGCCTTCAGAAGGTCGGCGTACGGGGGGGACAGACGCACCACCCGGTAGTCGGCTTCCATCGCGGCGGCGTCGGAGCCACGGAAATAGTCGGGTGGTACGGCGATGAGCCCACCATTTTCCGCGATACAGGGGTGCGGGTTGTCCAGCTCGCGCATCAGTGGCCGCAGCTCCGCCAGCGTTTTGCTGGTCACCGGAATCAGGGGAATGCGCATGCGGCGCAGGCGCCGCAGGGCTGGCAGCGCTGCGGCGAAGCTGTAGCTGTGGTGGTCGAGCAGCGTGCCGTCCAGATCAGTGAAGACCAGAAGAGGCGCAGCGGTCGAGCAGCAGACCGGGCGGGAAACGGAATCACGATGGGGTGTGGCATCAATCATGGGTCGGCCGCCTCGCGCCTGTTCGCAGCGGCGTATTGTCAACCCAGTCGCGGCGGATTTCCACTGACCGTGCCCTCGGGCTGACTTTCATGGTCTCATGCTGCCCGGCTCGACGCCGACACCCGACCCCTCGTCGCACGTTTGCACAATTCACTCAGAATAGACCGCGCGGAGGCGTCCAGCCTGGCGCCACGGCCACCTCAACGCCTGCCCGGTGACTGAAGGGTGTGTCCCCTGCAGCGCGCTGCGCCCGCATCAACCACGGGTCCCTCAAAGCGCTCTGCGACGACCACGGCGCTTGTCAGCACAAAACTCGAGCGCAGCGGCGACGGGAACCCCCTTTCTGCTGTCCAATTCCGTCTGCTTTATTGTGGTGCAAGACGCTGCCTGGCCGCGCTTTTTTCCCTCAGGCGAAGGTGTTGCCTGAGCACCCAGCGGCACCAGGGAGCGGATCCCTGTCATGCCGCCTCGCAAAGGCTGTAAGAAAAAGAGTGCGCCCGGAACAACCACACCGTCTGCAATAACCGTTTGATTCTCATGGGCTCTGGAGGAGGGGCGCTCTTGGTCCGTACTCTGGAATGAGTCTGAGCTCGGTACTACACTTATCAGGCAAACGCTTAAGCTGGGCGGCAGGTATGACAAATCCGTCAGACCTGGCGCGATAAAGAGCATACCGCTACGCGCGGGGTGGGAAGGATGGGCGAAAAGGCCACGATCGACCTTCAGTCGCTGGTCGACACGCACGAGCAGCCGTTCGTGATCATCGATCGCGATTTCAAAATCGTTGCCGTCAACAGCGCCTACGAGCACACCTACGGTGCCACGCGGGCGCAGATGATCGGCCAGCCCTGTTATCGGGTGAGTCATCAGAACGACAGACCCTGTTTCAAGCTCGGCCAGGAGTGTCCATACCAGCACATTTACGAGCGTGCCACCAGGTGCTCCTGTCTGCACATCCACTACGACACCCGGGGCCATGCCCACCGGGTGCGCATCAGGGCCTATCCGCTGTATGAGCAGGGCGGCGAGATTTACATCGGCGAAGCGATCGAAGATCTCTCGGAGCCGGATGATCGGTTCAGTGACGAGGTGCGGATGATCGGTCATTCGACTGTCTTTCTGCGCACCCTCGAGCAGCTCAAGCTGGTGGCCTCGGCAGATGCCCCGGTGTTGCTGCAGGGCGAGACCGGCACCGGCAAGGATCTCGCCGCCCATTTCATCCACCAGCATTCCCGGCGCAGCGACAAGGCGTTTCTGACGCTCGACTGCACAGTCCTCACCGAGTCGCTGTTCGAGGCGGAAGTGTTCGGGCACGAGCGCGGCGCTTTTACCGGAAGCGTCGGGGAAAAGGAAGGTCTGTTCGAGATCGTCGACGGCGGGACGCTGTTCCTGGATGAGATCGGTGAGATGCCGGCCCGATTGCAGGCCAAGCTGCTGAGGGTGCTGGAGACCGGCGAATACCGGCGCGTGGGCGGCCGCAAGACGCTGAAGACCAACGCCCGGATCATCTGCGCCACCAATCGGAATCTGGGCGCGGACATCGCGACCCGGGCCTTCCGGGAGGACCTCTATTACCGCGTGGCCTGCATGCACATCCAGGTTCCCAGCCTGCGCGAGCGTCTGACGGATGTTCCGCTGCTGGCCGAAGCCCTGCTCGGGCGCATCACCCAGTCGACCGGCAAGAGCTATTGGCTCAGTCTGGACGCCATGAACGAGCTGCAGCAGTACCACTACCCCGGCAACATTCGCGAGCTCCGCAACGTTCTCAGTGTGTCGGCGGCCAGTTCCCCCCAAGGGCGAATCGACGTGGAGCAGATCCGGACGGTCATCGACTGCATGAAAGAGCAGCGGCAGCCCGAGCGGCCGGTGGGACAGCCCGACATGCGGGACGCCGATCCGGCGCCGATGGTGCAGGCGGGCGACGCAACGCTGGAGGATGTGGAGGCGCAGCACATCGCTCAGCTGCTGCACCAGTATCATGGCAACCGCCGCAAGGCCGCGGCGGCGCTCGGCGTCAGCGAGCGCACCATGTACCGCAAGCTGAAACGTTACGGTCTGGGTTAGTACTTGCGCTGCAGGGCCAGGGTCTCAGCCGGATCCTGCTCCGGCATCAGGGCTTCGAGCAGAGTGATGACGCCCGCGTCATCCCATTGCAGTGCACCGCGCACCCGGTAACTCAGGCGCCCCTCGGCGTCGATCACATAGCTGCTCGGAAACAGCTCCACCTCCCAGGTTTCGGCCACCTCACCGGCGCTGTCGAGCAACGTGGTGAAGCTGAGGTTCAGAAGCTTCCTGAATTTCCACACCGTCGATTTCGACTCCTCGACATTGACCGCCAGGATCCGGAACGGCCGG
>JASFKW010000011.1:0-53804 GCA_050118435.1 Gammaproteobacteria bacterium
GTCACGCCAGTGGCACTGCCGGGTAGCTATGTACGGACGGGATAACCGCTGAAAGCATCTAAGCGGGAAGCCCCCCCTAAGATGAGGTCTCACTGGACCTTCGAGGTCCCTGAAGGGCCGTGGAAGACCACCACGTTGATAGGCTGGGTGTGGAAGTGCAGCAATGCATGAAGCTAACCAGTACTAATTGCCCGTGAGGCTTGACCATATAACACCCAAGCAATCTGGGTGCTGGTCGAGTGCAACATCCCAGCGCCTTAACAGCTTTCCAGAATCTGAGGAGAGCCGGGAAAACGGGGACAGACCCCGGTTTTTCGGAAAAACCGGGGCCTGCCCCCGCTGTTTCTTTTCCTCATGCCAGTTTGCCTGGCGGCCATAGCGAGTGTGAACCACCCGATCCCATTCCGAACTCGGAAGTGAAACCGCTCAGCGCCGATGATAGTGTGGGGGTTCCCATGTGAAAGTAGGACACTGCCAGGCTCTTAACCCCCAAACCCCCGGGCGGCACGCGCCCTCGGGGGTTTTTCTTTATTTCGACGCCGTTGTCGTCGAGGCTCCCGATATGCCGGTCGACTGCGCGCTTCGCTCATCCCGTGTCGCCGCGCAGTCGCTCCGCAGACTTTGAAAAAGCTAACAATCTTAGCGGCATAGCAGACCGGTGCTGTGCTAAACTGCGCCGATGATGTTGCGCTACCGCCTTGTCGAGCTGCTGTCCGATGGACAGTTCCGTTCCGGAGAATGGCTCGGACAGCAGCTCGGCGTGAGTCGTGCGGCGGTGTGGAAACGCGTCCGTGACCTTTCCGAGCTGGGGCTCGACGTGCACGCGGTTCAGGGTCAGGGCTACCGCCTCGCCCAGCCCTTTGAGCCGCTGCACGCTCATCGCATCCATGCGCTCCTGGCGCCGCACGCCGCGGCTCATCTGGATGCTCTGGACGTTTTTCACGAAATTGATTCCACCAGCGATCATCTCAAGAGGGCGGCCTCATCCTGTCCGCTGGACCGTGCCCGGGTGTGTCTGGCGGAGTGGCAGACGGCAGGTCGGGGGCGACGCGGCCGGCGCTGGATTTCCCCCTACGGCAGCAACCTCTACCTGTCGCTCGCCTGGCAGCTGACCGCGGGAGCCCTGCAGGCCGGTGGGCTCAGCCTGATGGTGGCCGTCGCGGTGTTGCGGGCGCTGCACCGCTGCGGCGCCCACGATCTGGGCCTGAAATGGCCGAACGATATTTTCTATCGAGGGCGCAAGCTGGCCGGCATCCTGCTCGATGTCTCGGGGGAAAGCGCCGGCCCGTTTCTCATCGTGATCGGGGTCGGGGTGAACGTGCGCCTGCCCGAAAATGCCGCACGCAGCATCGATCAACCCTGGGCGGACCTCTGGCAGGCCGGTCTGGATGTCGACCGCAACGCGCTGGCGGCCCAGATTCTGGAGGCACTGCTGGAGGCCCTGGTCGCGTTCGCCCGTGAAGGGCTCGCCGCATTCGCTGCGGAGTGGGAGCGCTACGACGTGATCGCCGGACGCACCGTCGAGCTGCACCAGGATCGGAGCAAAAGCATCCGGGGCGTGGCGCGCGGGATCGATTCGCATGGCGCACTGCTGCTCGAGCAGGACGGCGTCACCAGAAGCTTCCACGCGGGCGAAATCAGCGTTCGATTGACTCAATGAATCTCCTCGTCGACATCGGCAACGCGCGTATCAAATGGGCCGTGCAGGATCACAACAGCTGCACGCAGGGAAAGGCCGTCTTTCACAAGGGCAGGGCGTTCAAGGATATCGCGCGGCCTGCATGGAAGGAGCTGGACACCCCCGCCCGGGTTGTGGTGTCGAACGTGGCCGGGCGCGAATACGAAAAGTCGGTCTCAACCTGGGTGAAGCGACGCTGGAAGCTGTCGCCCGAATTCATCCACGCCGACGCCTCGCAGTGTGGTGTCACCAATGCTTATGAGGACCCGGAGCGACTGGGCGCCGACCGGTGGGCCAACCTGATTGCGGCGCACGCCCACTATCGGGGTCCCGTGGTGATCATCGACTGCGGCACGGCGATTACCATCGACGCAATGGACGCCAGTGGCACGCACCTCGGCGGCCTGATCGTGCCCGGCATGGACCTCATGAGCGCCGCGCTGGTCGGCAACGCGGCGGGTATCGAGCTCAGGGAGCTGGAGTCCGAGAGCGTTTCGCTGCTGGGAAGCAGCACGGAGTTGGCCGTCGCCGGTGGTATACTGTACGCCGTCGTCGCACTGGTCGACCGCGTCTGCCAGGACCTGAGAGCCGAGCTGGGCAAGGCGACCCGGGTGATCGTTACCGGCGGAGATGCGGGTCGCGTCCTGCCTTTGCTGAGCCAGCGTGCCCGTCACGATCCCGACCTGGTGCTCAAGGGGCTTGCCGTGTTTGCGGAGGGAACCGCCGGATGCGCTACATAGTCTATCTGCTGGTGCTGGCCAACGTGGCTTTCATCGCCTGGCACTGGTATGCGCCGGCGCCCGCGGCGCAGGCCGTACGACCGCCACCATTGCCGGAAAACATCCCGCGTCTGGTGCTGCTGTCTAAGCGCGCCACCCTGCCCGAACCGGAAACGGACATGAGCTACGATGCAGCGGACGAAACGGTCGTCGAGCAAGCGCCGGAGCAGCAACAGCCGCTCGTGCCGACGGCGCACAGCCTCGAGGAGCCGGACGAAGCCCTGCAGGCTCTAAAGCTCGCCGAAGACCCGTCGCCCGAGTCCCCCGAGCCGGCCGTTGAAGAACCACCCACGCCGACCTGCCACATCCTGGGGCCGATTCCCAAGCAAAAGACAGCAACGATCATTGTTGACGCCTTGTCCGACGACTACCGGGTCAATATGCGCACCACCGACGTGCGACAGCCGGCCGGCTACTGGGTCTATATGCCGTCGATGCAGAGGGGTGAGGCGCTGCGCATCGTCGCCGATCTGGACGCGCACGGGATGAAGGACTACTACATCGGAAAGCAGAACTACCTTTCGCTGGGCATTTTTTCAGACAAGGACAAAGCCGAGCGCCGCCGAAAGCAGATAGAACGGATCGGTTACGATGCGCTGGTGGACGAGCGCTTCCGCACCCGCCAGGCATACTGGATCGACATCGAAGAGCAGGAAAAACCGCTGGCGGATTCCGATGCCTGGCAGCAGATCCAGGCAGCATACGCGGATCTGAGCCTTCAGGAGGCGGAATGTGAATGAATTGCGGGTGCCGGAGGGCTCGCATACAATAAACCGCCTTCAACAGAATCCTTATGCCGGTGTAGCTCAGTTGGTAGAGCAGCTGATTTGTAATCAGCTGGTCGGGGGTTCAAGTCCTCTCACCGGCTCCATTAAATCAAAGGCTTATTGCGCCCAGAAAACACAGCTTTCGCCATAGCGAAGAATGCCTCGTGTAGCCAGATTTGAGACACACGGCGGCCGAGACTGGGTAAATAGCCCCACCGGTGCGGGGCTGTGCCGATAGAGAAGGAAGTCCACTGCTGTTCTGCCGCTAGAAAAGCCGCGGACGCAGCGAGCCGTCAGCTGTCGTCTTCGTCGGGCTGCTGAACCGGCTGACGCGGGATCTCGGCGTCCCGCGAATGATATGGGCCAGCTCCGGGTGCAGTCCTGTATACCCCCCCAACCTGTGCCAGCGCTTCATCGAGCAGCCGGCCAGCCGCACCTATGACGTCCTGTATGGCCGCGGAGTCGATCAATTCGAGGTCAGCCTTCTCGAGCAGGATGAGCAGGGAGCGCGCGTGCGCGGTGCGCTGCGTTGCTCTCATGGTGTTTTCACTTGGCATCGGTCGTTCCCTCTTGTCTTTCTGGTCATCCGGCAGCCGGCCCGTGAAAAAACTCATTCAGGCCTTGGCCGCCCTGTTCGCGAATCCGTCGGGTTTCCTCCGGCAGCCCAGATTCGCACCTGCACAATACGATAAGATAGGTTAATATTCAAACTCAATAGGTTACATTAACTATTTACACTTGATTCTCTGCTTTCGTTACTGCAGGTTTCATTGAGTCCACCACACTGGAGGAGTCGAAATGCGGGACAACCTGTTGGATTTCAAAGGAATGTTGATTGTAAGCGCGCTGAACGCAGTGCTCTGGACTCTCATCATTAGCGCAATCATTACATTCTGGTGATGCTCGGCCGTTTCAGTGACCTCGCGGATCATCCCGCCCCCTTGCCGTAGTTTGTGAATCTCCGGGGCGCGTGAGACCGATTCCGCTTTTCGTCAACGATCACCCCAGCCCGATCAGCTCTGACGCGCGTCTGCGGCGTCAATCTCGGCTTCGTCGCGCCAATTGCGCCACTTCTGTTGCTCAGCCGCTCCGCCAATTCGCGGTAGCCTGGGTCTGCAACTCGATAGCGATGGCATCACCCGAACGGCAGGTGAGCAAAGTGATAAGTTTCAGCGATGCCGGTATTCAAAAAATATAGGGCAAAAGCCCGGTGTGGAGGATTGACAACAAAGCGGATATCCGTCCCGACGGTACTCGTTATTCACATCGGTAAAAGAAAGGTAAAGCCCCGTTCCCTCGAAACGACAATCGGTTCATTTTTAATCGAAAAATATAAAATAACTATTTGTTATTAAAATATTTATTAGACGCGCCTAAAAAAACGCCAATTCAACGAAGAGCCGCCGTTTTTGTGGCTTTAGACCGCCTCCATACACATGTTCCACAGAGTTATCCACAGTTTTTGTGGAAAACTCACGCCTGGTAATGCCACCCGCAGCGGCTGAGTTGCGCGGCCAGGGCTGGGCGGTCGAAAAAGCGCTCTTGTCGGCTCACGACCGAGCTCATTTGCTGGGCTAGAATGTCTCGGCGACCTCCCGGATGTCCAAGAACCGGCCCGCAAACACCCTGCTCAGGCTCATCTTGCGCTAGGCAACGCAAGCTCGGCCACAGCGGTGCAACAAAAAAGCGGCTCAGGCCGGTTTTTTGCTTGGATAAGCGATTCCTGCCAATGAACGACCCCAGGTCATTCACCGACTGGCGTGAAACGAATGATCCGGAGTATCTCGAAAACGGAATTCTAGGGCGGAGAGTCTACACGCCTTCGGGGGGCTTCCGCCTCGGGGTTCGGTGCGGCCGCGCGTTGCTGCATACCCCAATAAAAAGTATCGAACCTGTCCCGTTGCTGCGGAGAACTGCAGCTGGTTTTTCTAACCATTTTGTGAGCCGCTCCACAAATTGACTCTCGCATACGCCAGTAAAATTGGCACCTGGCGGCTAATTCATGTGTGCATAGGCGGCGCTTCCGCGCCGACTGAAGAGACCCCGTGTGCGGGTGCCTCAATAAAGTTGGCCTGAGAAATTCCGCTACGGAACTCGCAACAGCAATTGCCGGTGTCCCCGTGACCCAGCTGACGCACCACTTTGAGGTAATAGCGATGTGGCACAAACGTACTCCCAGTATTTGGACGTCAGCGACGGCGATGACGGTTTCAATTGTCATGGTCTTTGCTGCATCCGTATCCCAGGCCAAGGATAGCGTGATAATCCCCCCATCTGCGTCACCGACTGCCGCTTTATCAGTTGCGAAGAAGCAGACACCACGCGTTGCGGCTGGTCATATACTGGTACAGATTGCTCCGAATGCAGAGGAATCGGCATTTCTAAAGCATGCCCGAGGTCTCGGCCTGCACAAATTGAGACGCGTCCGGGGCACCGACTGGCTCGTCATGGGAATCGGCACGGCGATGGGACCCCGCGCTGCCGCCAGTGCGGCAAAGGGATTACCCGGGGTTGTTCGAGCCTCGGCCGATCCGATCGTCTCCATTAATGATCAGATTCCGCCTCGGGACCCGTATTACGTGGATGATCCAGACCCCGGAACGGACTGTGACATTGTCGAGGATCCAGCCTGTCAGGCGGAGGATCTGGTGGACCAGTGGGGTCTTTTCAAGGTCATGGCGGAAAATGCCTGGACAGCACACACTGGTTCTGTGCAGACCGTCATCGCCGTCGTGGATAGCGGGGTGGATTTTGATCACGACGACCTGTGGGCGAATATCTGGACCAATCCCGGCGAAATTGAAGGCAACGGGGTTGATGATGACGGGAACGGCTTCGTTGACGACTATCATGGCTGGGATTTTTCAGGCGACAACGTAGGGAGTCCTTCCGACAATCCGGCCTCGGAGGACAACGATCCCGATATCGTCTCCGGCGGTCAATGGCTGTACGACCCTACGGCGATTCCTTTGTATTACCGTTTTGATGGCGACCCGGCAGTCGGTGACGGAATCGACAACAACCTCGAGTACTATCCCCTGTTTTTCACGATGGACATCGGTGTATTTCATGGAACGACGGTCGCCGGCGTGGTGGCAGCCATGACCGATAACCTCAATCCGGCAACAGGCTCCTATGAAGGGTTTGCCGGCACCTGCTGGTATTGTGCTCTGATGCCGTTGCGTATCATCAATGCCGAGGGAGAAGCCTTCGGCTCGGACGCGGCAGAAGCGATCATTTATGCCGCAGACAACGGTGCTCGCATCATCAATGCGAGCTGGGGTATCAGCCCGGGTGGAGCAAGCCAGGATGAATTGGCGATACTCGAGCAGGCCATCCAGTATGCAGACAGCCGGGGCGTCATCCTGGTCGCGGCGGCGGGTAACAGCGGTGCCCAGGGCCTGCATTTTCCCGCCAGTATGCCGGAGACCATTGCAGTGGGCTCATCCAACTGGCTCGATGTCCGCTCAGATTTTTCCAGTTACGCCGATCCGGCAAATCAGGAAATCCTCGATGTGGTGGCCCCGGGTGAGGCGATATGGAACGCCGGCGTTCTGAGCGCCTACGATGCCTGGTCGCTGAACGGCTGGCTGCTATTCCCGGAATTGGACTACGAGCCGAACCGCCCGGGCGACGATGTGTATCTGGGTGCCGATGGCACCTCGTTTGCTGCACCGCTGGTCTCCGGCTACCTGGGACTGATTCTGTCGCGCAACCCCTGTGCGACGTCTGACCAGGTGAAGACAATCCTGCGCGACAACGCCGTTGACATTGACGGTCCGGGCTACGATGTTTTTACCGGCTTTGGCCGCGTCGCTATGGTGGTGCCGGATCTGGGTTGCTCGACCGGTGGCAATCAGCCCCCGGTTGCCGGTTTCACGCACATTACCAGCGACTTGGCAGTTGATTTCACGGATCAGAGCAGCGATGCCGATGGCAGCGTGGTCAGCTGGAGCTGGAATTTCGGGGACGCCGCCACCTCTGTCGAGCAGCATCCATCCCATACCTACGCCGCGGGTGGCACCTATACCGTGACACTGACTGTGACCGACGATGCGGGTGAGACGGACAGCGCTGCAAATGAGGTGACTGTCAGCGCCGGTACCGCCACCAATACGCCCCCGGCGGCCGCGTTCAGCTATTCGTGCTCGGGAAAGTTGTGCGATTTCAGCGGGGACGCTTCCACCGACGATACCGGCATTGCCACCTACACGTGGGACTTTGGAGACGGGAGTCCTGTGGGGACCGGTATGCAGCCTACGCACACATATTCCAGTCCGGGCAGCTACAGCGTTACGCTCACCGTAGCGGATGCCGAGGGCGCGACCGACAGTGCAAGCGCTGCCGTGCGCGTCAAGAACAAGGGCAATACCTCTGGGTCCACGGGCGGCGACGGCGGTGACAGCACCACCACGACACAGGCGGAAAAAGGCAAGAAGCGATGCGGGGACGGACTCGACAATGATGGAGATGGTCTGATTGACGGAGCTGACCCCGACTGTCGCTGACCATCCCGAGCGAGGGTCGACGCCGGAGACGAGCCGGAGAGCCTTTGACGCCCTCTGGCGTGCCGGCCAAACGGGACCCGATGACCTTGAGCCGTTGGTCCGCGTTACGGGTAAATGCCGATCGGCGCGGCAGCCCGAGGCCGGAAAGGGCGGCTGATCGGCCACCTTACCGGCCGCCTCCCGGCTCTCCGCGATCCAGACCCTCCGCAGGGCCGCGGCTTGCTTTCGCCGTCCGACGGCCGGTGCTCTCGCGCAAGCTCTGTCGCTGCGGATACTCTATCGTTAGCCTTTCGGTCCCAACAGAAGCCAGATCACCAGTCCCAGCACCGGCAGCAGCAGGATCAGCACGGTCCAGAAGACCTTCGAGCCGGTGCCGGCGCCACTTTGTATGATCTTGACAATGGCCCACACATCCAGAACGAGAATGATGAGCCCGAGCAGACCACCCACTTCTATGCCCATGCTTACTCCCAGCGGTTTCGCGCCGAAACCGTACCATGGATCCGTTCGAGTCCTCCAGTACCGATGTTGTCTTCAAGGACGCCGGTGTTTCTTGTACAGCCACCATCCCCATAAGATCAGTATCGGCAGAAAATACACGCCATGGTGTGCTGTGTTGCTCCAGTCGAAGCCATCGGCAAAGAAATCCAGCATCCAGAATGCGAGCACGATGTAGCCGGCGGTAACGATGATCGCGGTTCGCGTGCTTTTTGTCATTGGCGATGCGCTCCACTCTCGTGGGTGGTCGGCCGGTCTTCCACCGGTCTCTGCGCGCCGGGCTGCAGACTACAGTCCAAAGCCATTCGGCCCCAATCTCCGCGCAGCCAGGTCGACGGCGTGCACGAGCACTGCAAGGTAGTGTCCATACTGTTTTCGTGCGCGCAGACACTGCGGGCGCCGTGCGGCAGGCGACGCCGGTGCGGGACAGGGGCGATGCCCCTGCGTCGCCTTAATGCCGGCTACTCCGAGTATTCCCTGGAGCAGAAGGTCCTTCCACACGGTTGGGATGGAGGCGCTGCTTCGGCCGGGCGCGGTTCTGGGGGAGAGAAAGCCTCGACGTCGTCAGCGCCTCCTCCTCTGCTGACCGCGGCTCCTGACCGCGTCTCTCCAGTCCTGGTGCAGCATATAGGCGATGAGGGTGACGGCTATCATCGAGATTATGTAAGCCATGGCGATTCTCTCCAGGCGAAAATCGAAGACACGCTCCGCACTTCGAGCTTAGCAAACAACGGAAAGCTTTGAAGGTCAACCCGCTCGCAGGCCGCTGAAGCTTAGACGAACGTATATCATCCAGTGGCTGTTTCGATACGCCGGGTAAAGGTTCCTGCAATTTCGATACGCCGGGTAAAGGTTCCTGCAATCCGTGCGATTGATTTCCGTGGCGCCCGTCCGCCCGCGGCCCGTCGGGGGGCGGAGCCGGCTGATCTCCCTGGAAAAAGCGATTGGAGACGAAGGCGCCGGCTGGCGCACTCTTGGAAGCGGAAACAAAATCTCATCGTCCCGTATTGTCGCCGGTCGCCAACATGTCCGCTACGCCACAGCCGGCCGCGTCACCCACATGGAATTTCCGTCCGTCGGTTTGCCCTTTATGGTCCGCCGCTTAGCGACGCCCGCCCGTTAGAGGCGGACTTGGCACGGTAGCTGAATACAACTCGACACAGGCATTTGGGATCATCCGGCGCAGCGCGCCCCACCGCGACGGACGTTACCCCGGCGCCTCCCACGCGAGTGGCTTGCGCCCACAGCGTCTCTGGGCCTCGATGGGCGCGCTTGGGGGATGCGCTCGAGCGCACCGGGGGGGCAGCGACAAGCGCGCTTGCGCGCCGGTGCTCTGATGGTCGCGTTTGGTGGACGGCGCCAGCGGCTTGTGGTTCGCGGCGATCCGGTAAGTGTTAACAGACCCTAGTCCGACAGGATCCGGCCCGGGAGGTTGTATATGGCGACTGTGCTGGTCGCGCTCGGCGTGTTGGTTGGGACCCTCGCACTCATTGTCCTCGCGGCGCTGTTGCACGGTGCGGGCTCGTACCTGAATTCGCGCTGGCGTCAGCTCAAGCTCCACAAATAAAGACACGGAGCGGCTTGCGCCCGAGCCGGTCCTCCGGCTCGCGTCGCCGCGCGTCGGGCATTCAGTCGGTCACCGGCGTCAATCGAGACTGCCTTGGCGGTCCCTCCGGGGCGTACCAAGTGCCCGTGCCAGGCCCTCCGGGGTGCCGACATCCAGGTAAGGCGTACTCGACACCTCCACCGCCTGTACAGGCATGCCGTCATCGATGGCCGCCTGGATCACATCGCCCACGTAGATCTCACGAGCCTTGCCCCGCGTGCCTGGGTTGCCCGCCAGGCCGCGTTGAACGAACGCGTGCATAAATGCCGTGAAGGCCGGCGTCCATAGTGCGACGCCCCAGGTACGCGTCAGGAGGGTGGTCTGCGGCTTGATTGCAATCGACCGAACCCTGCCCCCGCTGTCGGCATCCACCATGTCACAGGACGCCGGTGCGTCGGCCGGGAACAGGCCGAGCACGACGTCGGCGCGGGTGTCGCCGTGGCATTCGGCCAGTCTGCTGTAGGCCTCGGGTGCCTCGAAAATCAGGTCGGGGAAACCGAGCGCGACGATCCGTCCGGCTACAAAGGCCGATGCCGCATCGAGAGTGAAGGGCGTGTTCGGTGATGCCTCGATGACCACATAGGCGAGGTTCACCCCGATCAGCTTCCCCTCCTGAAGGTAGGCCGGTATGTCCCATTTGCCCCTTCTGATCACCACGTAGGCCTGGCTGATGCCAGCAGCCGCCATGCTCTCGAGCAGGTACTGACAGACGGCTTTCGGGCGCTGCCCGGCTGTATTGGGCAGGGTTTGCAGGCTGACGGGGAAGATCTCCTTGCTCACCGGGAGGGGCGCGAGCCGGGTACCGCGGCCCGCGGCCGGCAGCAGTCCAACGATGTCGAGCGGCGCCTTGGTCACTGTTAGTGACTTCAATCTTCCGTTGTACGGGTCCGGCACCTTCGCCGGAGGAATCATCCCCTGCCTCGCGCGCACGCCGGCTCACCGGATACTCCGCGCTGGTCGCAGCAGCCCGGCCGCCGGACGCGTGTGAGGCCATGGCGCGAAAGCATAGAGCAGGTCCGAGGCGAAATCCACCGGTGAGGCGCGTGCGGCCGACACGCGACAATTTGCCGCATTTGGCGGTCCCGCGGACGCTGCTATGATCCGCACGCCCCTTGAACGGGCAAGACACGAACAGGAAAAGATCACAGCAATCGCTCATGCGCATTTCACAGTTCTACCGCGGGCATGCGTGGCCGGTCGCCGCGCTCGCTTTGTCATTCGGGGCGCCGGACCTCGCAATCGCCGACGCGTCGCAGGCGAAGCCGATGATCGAAATCACCATCCAGGGTGGAACCGAAGCCCGGCCGCCGGCCTACAGCACCCCCAAGGAACAGGCGCCCGTCACCACACCGGATACCGCTGCTCTGTTGCGGCGTGCACCGGGGGGCGGTGTCAATAGCAACGGACCATTGACGGGTATCGCCCAGTACCGCGGCATGTACGGCGACCGCGTCAACGTGCTGATCGACGGCACGCACATCAGCTCCGGCGGGCCGAACGGCATGGACCCGCCGCTTTCCTATATTCCGCGCGCGCAGCTCGAATCGCTGCAGATCATACGGGGCATTGCGCCGGTCAGCTCCGGACTCGAGAGCATCGGCGGCACCGTGCTCGCGACCTCCAGACGCAGCCACTTCGCCGCCGATGACGCTGTCAGCCCGGGCGGGGAGATCAACGCCGGCGGCGCGAGCGTGGACTCATCCACAGAGCTGAGCGCACTCGGCTCGGTGGCCAACCGCGATCATCGGCTGCATCTTTATGGGAGCCGCGAAAACGGCGGCAACTACCGGTTCCCCGACGGCAAGGTGAAGGCGTCGCGCTTCGAACGCGTCAATTTCGGCGGCGGCTACGGTTTCAGGAGCGCCGGGCAGACGTTTTCCATCGACCTGCGCCGCAACGAAACCGACCCCACGGGCACGCCCGCCTTGCCGATGGACATCGTCTACATCAACACCTCGATGGTGCAGGGGGAATACCGCGGTGAGGTGAACGGTGTTCCGGTGCACGCGCGCCTCGACTGGTCGGACGTCGATCACTGGATGTCCAACTACGAGCTGCGTGATCCGCCCATGCCCATGATGACGCGCCTCAACGATGCACACGCCGACGGAGCGGGATATCGGTTCGACGCGAGTGTTGACCTGGGACCGGGAAGGCTTCTGCTGGGTGTCGACGGGCACCTGGCCGATCACGATTCGACCGTAATCGATCCGATCAACAATCCGATGTTCCGGGTGCAGAACTTCAATGACGTCGAACGCAACGTTTACGGCTTGTTCGGCGAGTGGAACGGTTCTCTCGCACGCGCATGGAGCCTCGAGCTGGGCGTGCGCTACAACCGTATCGCGATGGATGCGGGCAAGGTGTCGGCGTCTCTGTCGTCGATGAATCCGGACGTGGCGGATCTGCAGAACCGCTTCAACAGTACGGATCGCAGTAAGGCCGACGACAATCTGGACCTGGTGGCCAGGCTCGTGCACGGCTTGTCCAGCCGACTCGCCCTGAGCCTGGAGGCGGGCCGCAAGACGCGCTCACCGTCCTATCAGGAGCGCTACCTGTGGCTTCCGATAGAGGCGACCAACGGGCTCGCCGACGGCAACACTTATGTCGGTGACGTCGATCTGGATCCGGAAAAGGCCTACGAGGTCGGCGCGGGCCTGGACTGGCGGGGGTCCCGTTTCCATACCGAGCCGCGGGTATTCTACCGTTACGTCGACGATTATATTCAGGGTGTGCCGGCTGCCGACCCCGAGGTCATTGATGTGGATCCGACCGCGTTCGCCTTTTCCAACGTCGATGCCAGATTGTATGGCGCCGACGCACCCTGGGGCGTCGCGCTGGGGGAGCACTGGTCGCTGGACGGCGTGATCAGCTATGTTCGCGGCAAGCGCGCCGACATATCCGACAACCTCTACCGCATCGCTCCCCTCAACGGCCGTGTCACCCTGGGCTACCGTCGTACGCGCTGGTGGGCGTCGGTCGAAGGCGTGTTTTACGCCGATCAGGACGAGGTTTCCGAGACCAACAACGAGCAGAAAAGCGACGCTTACAGCCTGGTGAATCTGAACGCGGGCCTCGAGCTTGGGCCGCAGCTGACACTCGCGGCCGGCGTCGAGAACCTCACGGACAAGCAGTACGAGGACCATCTCTCGGGCATCAACCGCGTCAGTGGCTCGGATGTCGCGCTGGGCGAGCGGCTACCCGGTCGGGGCCGCAGCTACTTTGCCTCCCTGGAGTTGAGCTTCGACTGACCGATCCCGCCTCCGCCATGCCCAAATAGGCGGTTTTTTTGATCGATATCAGAAAACGTTAAATTACTGATACTATCCTTACCGCTTTCCGGTATAGTGGAATCTGGCGCCGAGCAGGCGGGTCAGCGCTCGAGACAAGCCGCACGGTTTCACCGCGCGGTCTTGAACCTGCTCCGGCGCCTCTGCGGCCACGGCCGGATGCTTTGCCCGGCGTGGCCGCGACATCAAGAAAAAAGGAGAAGTGGCCTAGCCACCCGGTTCTACTCCTCCAACTTGGCGACCTCCGGGTCGCCGCTTTTATGGGCCATCCGGTCGGTGTATCCAGTGACTCGCGACCGGCGGCAGGGGCGGCCGCCGTCCGGCTGGGTTCATGTCGATACGAACAGGGTCGAGCCGGAGGGGTCCGGGGGCGGCTGGGCGCCCAACCGGCCGACTTCGCCGTCCACAGCCATGTGGTTGATCTGCATCAAAGTCGCTGCGGGGTTTCCCGTCTAGTATGCGTGTGCATTGCCAATCGACCCGCAGACCATGGTGTCATTCGATTCACAGGATAGCGTTACGCCGGTTCCGGAAGCGGTCGAGCTGGTCTATGGCCTGTATCCCGGAGTGGAATTTTTCTCGTCAGACTACGGTCCCGATGACCATCGCGAATGGGTGGAGCAGAGCAACGGCGACCCGGTGCCTGCGCCCCTGGCCGTGTACATCCAGGACGTCAGTCAGGGGCATTCTCCGCCGGTGCGGGGCCGGGATATCTCGTCATCCCGAAGGCCCGCGGCGATCGAGGCGGAGCTGCGGTTGCAGGCTGGGCTGTTCGATTCCGACCGCACTGTACAGCAATTGATCTGCTCCGGGGCCATAGCGACGGAGTGGACGGACGATCAGCTCTACGAGCTGGTTTCCGTGCTGCAGGGCTTTTTTACGACCCTTCAGAATGGACTGGCCAACTGGTGCGCCTGCATTGGGCGCGTCGCGCCATCCGAGTCCCGCCTGCGCCTGTTGCGGGTGCTGGGATTCACCAATGTGCGGCTCAGCATCTGCGAGGAAGGCGCGCTGCGGGACGCGAGGCTCGACGACGTCGAAGCGCTGACCGCGGCCGCACGGCGCGTGGGGATGCGGCAGATGGCGATCGATCTGCACCTTGGCAGTGGAGCGCCTTCATCCCGCTGGCTGGAGGATTTCATGCACCGGGTGCGGCCGGACCGCCTGCGGCTGATGGATGTCGGCGCGGCGGGCGGACGCGAGGCCGTGCGCACACTGCGTGATGGCGGCATGCAGGTGCTGGCCGACATGGGCTATCACCACATCGGCCTGGACTGGTTCGTGCGCAGTGAGGACGCCTGGTGGCAGGCCCGGCTGGCTGGCCGGCTCAACTGGTCGCTGCTCGGGTTCACCGACATGCCCCGCCCCGACGTAATCGGTATCGGTCCGGGCGCCGTGTCGTCCATCGGGGACTTCTGCTCCCAGAACGCAACGGCATGGGACGAGTACCAGCAGCGGCTGAACCGGGGTCTGATTCCCGCCGTGCGTGGCCTGGCGCTCGAAAGCGATGACGTGCTGCGGCGCGAAATCATGGTGATGATGCTGACCGCCTCGCGGATCGACATCGGGCCGATCGAAGACAAGTGGGGCATCGAATTCCAGGAGTTTTTCGCCCCCGAGCTGGACGATCTGAAACGCTATGAGCAGGCCGGCTGGGCCAGCGTGACGTCGCAAGCGATTGCGGTCCACGCCCGTGGGCGAAGCGAGCTCACCGAGCTGTGCCGAATCTTCGATCGCAGGGGCCGCACCCCGCGCGATGCCTATGCGCCCTCGTTTGCGTGATGGCGTACCACCGAAAGCTGCAGGGGGCGCATCTCATCTCGTCCAGCGCAACGCCGTGAATGCCGCCAGGAAGGCTCGACGGAGCCGCTCATCGACGAAAGTCAGGCGCAGGACACCGCACGCGGCGATGGATTAATCAGGGCTGTCCCGGTCCGGCCGATAGGTTCGTTCCACGTACTCGTTGACCAGCTGCCGGAATTCCGCAGCGATGTTCTCGCCTTTCAGTGTCACCGTCTTCGCCCCATCGACATACACGGGTGCGACCGGCCTTTCGCCCGTGCCCGGCAGGCTGATGCCGATATCGGCGTGCTTGCTCTCGCCGGGGCCGTTGACGACGCACCCCATGACCGCGACCCTCATGTTTTCCACGCCTGGATAGCGGTGTTGCCACGCCGGCATCTGCTCGCGCAGATAGGTCTGGATGCTCTGCGCCAGCTTCTGGAAGTAGTCGCTGGAGGTGCGGCCGCAGCCGGGGCAGGCCACCACGCTCGGCGTGAAGGCGCGCAGCCCCATCGACTGCAGAATTTCCTGGGCGACCAGGACTTCCTCGCTGCGGCTGGCGCCGGGCTCGGGTGTCAGGGAAATGCGGATGGTGTCGCCGATGCCCTGCTGTAGCAGCACCGCCAGTGCCGCGGTGGAGGCGATCACGCCTTTGGTGCCCATGCCGGCTTCGGTCAGTCCGAGGTGCAGCGCATGACGGCAGCGCCGGGCCAGCGCCTGGTAGACCGCGATCAGGTCCTGCACGCCGCTCATTTTCACCGACAGGACAATGCGGTCGGCCGCCAGCCCCAGCTCCTCGGCGCGCTGCGCGTTTTCGAGCGCCGAGGCCACCATCGCCTCATGGATGATTTCCCGTGTGTCTCTGGGTTGTCGGCGGGCGCTGTTGTCGTCCATTAGGCGTACCACGAGCTCCTGGTCGAGGCTGCCCCAGTTCACGCCGATGCGCACCGGCTTGTCATGGCGGCAGGCGGTCTCGATCATGGTGGCGAACTGCTCGTCTCGCTTTCGCCCGCGGCCCACGTTGCCGGGATTGATGCGGTACTTGGCAAGCGCTTCGGCGCAGGCGGGGTATTTGTTCAAAAGCCTGTGACCATTGAAATGGAAGTCCCCGATCAGGGGGACGTCCATGCCCATGCCGTCGAGCCGGGCGCGGATCTCCGGCACCGCTCGAGCGGCCTCCTCACTGTTGACCGTGATGCGCACCAGCTCGGAGCCGGCGCGTGCCAGTTGCGCGACCTGCTCGGCGGTCCCATGGCTGTCGGCCGTGTCGGTGTTGGTCATGGATTGCACTACGATGGGTGCGCCACCGCCGAGCGTGACATGACCGATCTGCACGGCGTGCGTCGGATGGCGCGGAATGGAAACGGGCGGGGTCGACATGGAGCGAAGCGGTTTTCCGGAGGCAGTTGATAATAGCGGATGATAGTGGCAGGCGGCCGAGCAGAAAACCGCGGGTTTGCGGGGCAGTACGGCTTGCATCCTCTAAAAGGCTGTATATAATAACAGTACAACTGGATATAAACACAGCAGGTGAAGCCATGCAGGAGTTAACCCGCCGCCAGGGCGAGATCCTGGCTCTGATTCGGGAATACGTCTATCAGGAGGGCTACCCGCCGACCCGCGCGGAGATCGCCGCGGCGTTTGGCTTCCGGTCTCCCAATGCCGCTGAAGAGCATCTGCGGGCGCTGGAGCGCAAGGGGGTGATCGAGCTGCTGCCGGGGTCCTCCCGTGGTATCCGCCTGCTGGACAGCGAGGTGGCGGAAGAGGGTATTCCCGTGGTGGGCCGGGTCGCTGCCGGTGAGCCGATTCTCGCCGAGCAGCATATCGAGGACCACTACCCCGTGGATCCCGCCCTGTTTCATCCGCGTGCGCATTACCTGTTGCGGGTACGGGGCATGAGTATGCGCGACATCGGGATCATGGACGGCGATCTGCTGGCGGTGCATCGCACCCAGCAGGTGGAAAACGGTCAGATTGTGGTCGCACGCCTGGACGAAGAGGTCACGGTGAAGCGTTTCCGTCGTCGCGGCTCCATTGTGTATCTGATGCCTGAGAATCAGGATTTCGAGCCCATCCGTGTCGATCTGCGTGAGCGGCCGCTGGTCATCGAGGGGCTGGGCGTCGGCGTTCTGCGGAATCACGCGTTATGAGCCTCGATGCCCTGCTGCAGCGCGCCGATATCTGGCGCGGGAGTCGACTGACCGCCGCAGTCAACACCGTCGCCAGCGGCTTCGGGGAGCTGGATGCGGTGCTGCCGGGAGGGGGCTGGCCGCGCGGAGCCTTGACGGAGATCCTCATGCCGCAATACGGCATCGGGGCGCTGCGCCTGCTGGTGCCGGCGCTGGCCCGGCTCAGTCGGGAGGACCGCTGGATCTGCTGGGTGGCACCGCCCTATGTCCCCTATGCGCCCGCCCTGGTGGGTGCGGGTATCGACCTGTCCCGTGTTCTGCTGGTGCACCCCAGGGCGCAGCAGGATGGTCTGTGGGCGGTGGAGCAAAGCCTGCGTTCCGGCACCTGCAGTGCCGTGCTGGCCTGGCCGACGCTGGACGACACCGGAGCCCTGCGCCGTTTACAGCTGGCGGCCGAAGCCGGTGATGCGCTGGGTTTTCTGTTCCGTCCCCGGCGGTTGGTGCAACACCCGTCGCCGGCTGCGCTGCGCATACAACTGGAGCCGGAACCGGACAACGGCCTGTCGGTATCCATTCGCAAACGCCGGGGTGGCTGGGCCTGCGGCCCGGTCCGTCTCGAGGTGCCGGTACAGGAGTATGGCAGAGCAGTGGCTTTGCATTCGCATACCGCAGCTGGCGCTGGAAGTATTCAGCCGCAGTGGCAGTGAACAGAAGCCGCTGGCGGTGTGCGACGAGGGGCGGCCAGCGCGCATTCTGCTCTGCAATCCGCCAGCGCGCCGCAAGGGAATCTGCCCCGGTATACCGGTGGCCGCGGCACGCGCACTGGCGCAGGATCTGAGCGTCTGTGCACGGGATTACAATGCCGAGCGGACCTCGCTGCGCAGCCTGGCCGCCTGGGCCTATCAGTTCAGCTCCCAGGTCAGCCTGTATCCGCCCTCCGCCCTGTTGCTGGAGCTGCGCCACAGCCTGACCCTGTTCGGTGGCTGTACGGCCCTGCTCGATCGCATCCGGGCCGGACTCGGGGCACTGGGTTATCGAACCCGGCTGGCGTCGGCGCCGACCCCTCTGGCGGCATTCAGCCTGGCCCGTTGCGAATCCGAGCAGCATATAGAAACCCTCTCCGGACTGGCCGCGGCCTTGGGACCCCTGCCGCTGTCGGTGCTGGACTGGGATCAGATCCTGCTGGATCGCCTGTCCGGGATGGGCGTGCAGCGCCTGGTCGAGCTATTACGTCTGCCGCGCGAGGGGCTGGCGCGACGCCTGGGCCCCGAGAGTCTGCTATACCTCGACCGCATGCTGGGACGGCAGCCCGACCCCCAGGTCCTCTATGAACCGCCGCCGCATTTCGCGCGTCGCCTGCAGCTGCCCGCTGAGGTTGAGCAGGCCGGCATGCTGCTGTTTGCCCTGCAGCGACTGGTGCTGGAGCTATGCGGCTGGCTGCAGGGGCAGGGGGCGGGGATACAGGAACTGGAGGTGCGCTTATGGCACCGCGAGCCGCCCCCCACCCGCTTCAGAATCGGGCTGCACCGCAAAAGCCGCGACGCCGGGCAGTTGGTCGCCCTGCTGCGCGAGCGCCTGGAGCGTCTGGAGCTGACGCAGCCGGTCACCGAGGTGGGGCTGTACGCGGCGAGGCTGCTGCAATTGGAAGCCCACTCACCGGATCTTTTCAATGAGCCTCCTAAGAGCCGGCAGGTTGATCTGCTCGATCGCCTGCGTGCGCGTCTCGGCGCCGGGGCGGTGCGTGGCCTGAGCGCCGTGGCCGAACACCGCCCGGAATACGCCTGGCGCTACAGTGAACCCGGGCAGGGCGAGCAGGCAACGAACGGTCAGCGGCGTCCCTTGTGGCTGTTACCGGTGCCCCGACGACTCAAAACCGAAAATGGCTGGCCCTGTCTGCAGGGCAGGCTGAAATTGCAGCGCAGCCGGGAACGCATCGAATCCGGCTGGTGGGACGAGCAGGATATCGCGCGCGATTACTTCATTGCCGAGAGCTCCACCGGTTCGCAATACTGGATTTACCGCGAGCTCGACGGCGAACGGCGCTGGTTTCTGCACGGCCTGTTCGAGTGAGCCAGCACGTCATTTCCTGCAGGTCGACCGACGCTGACCGCAAAAGGCGTGTACGGCTCGCTGTCGTTGCTGATGAACGCGAGAGAACAGCCTAAACTATGATCATGGGCTGCAACATGCGGCCAGGAAAAGGGTGTCATGTTTGAGCGTGTTCTCGACTTTATCGCAGCGTCCTGGAATCTGCTGCGACCGGTGCTCGTAGTATCAGACTTTGAAGGCGGGGTTATCTTACGATTCGGTCGCTTCAATCGTGAAATAGCGCCGGGGCTGCACTGGAAACTGCCGCTGGCCGAAAATGCAATCGTCACTTCCACCGTGACCACGACGATGGCACTGCGGCCACAGACGCTCACCACGAAGGATGACCTGACCATCGTGGTTTCCGCCATCGTCAAATACCACATCGATGACGTCCGCGCCTATCTTCTGGACATCTGGGATTCGGCGGATGTCATCAATGACCTGACACTGGGAGCCATCAGGGAAATCGTGGCATGCGTCGATTATGCGGATCTGCGCGGTCAGGCCATCGAAGAGGAAGTGCTCAAGACCATCAAGGACGACGCCAGCCGGTACGGCGTCGCCATTCACAAAGTGACCTTTTCAGACCTCGGAAAAGTCCGGTCCTTGAGACTCATCACCAATGAAGCGTTTTCGCAGCTGAATGCACAGAGCTGATCCCGGGTCGGCGCCGTTGCGATACGCAAAGCTCGCTCAGGCCATCGGGGGTTACCTTTGCACCTATCTTCTCTTCCCCTGTCCTCTCAAGGCGCAAGACGCCTCCCTGGACTGGCAGGCTCAGTTGTACGGAGGTGAATATTACAAGGACACGAGAGTTGGCGCGTACGGCATCGCCTCCAAGGGAGTCCTTGACGACTTCGCGTTCACCGGAGAAATCCTGTACGAACGGTACAGGGGCGGAGACAACGACGGATACGACGACTACAGTTTTGCTGGGGCTGGGGCGCACTTCCTGTGGAACGCGAAAGCATGGGCAAAGTTCGGCCTGGTGGGATCACATTCACACGACGAGTACCGCTATGATGCGGCTTTTGTCGATCCAAAATCAGAATATGTATCCAATACGCTGGGCTTCGAGGGCGAGCTGGATCTCGACCCGGTAACGCTTGCCCTGCAGGTCGGCAAGATTTCTACCGAGTATTACAACAACGATCATGCGTACCTTTCCATGGATGCGTACTACTGGGGTGCGGATTATCTGTGGCTCGCACGGGGTGCGGTAAGAAGGTCCAGAAACTACGAAGAATACACGATCGAAGCCTACCGGACTTTTTTCCCTGGGGCTCTCCCCCTCAGCCTGTACGCGGGTGCAACCACAAATGACCTGACCACGGAAGAAGAGCTTCGAACCTATCATACGCAGTATGATTCTTATTACACGGGCGGCTACCTCGAATTTCTGACCACGACGTCCTCGGCCTGGTCGCTGTGGGTCGAAGCGGCGCGGTACGATAAAGACACGATCTTGTCGGTCGAGCTGAATATAACCTTCGGCCCCGGCGTTGTTGCTCCCTATATTTCAGCCTTTGGTTTCACCCCCTGATGGCAGGCGTCATGCGCCCGTCCCGGGACGAGTCTTGCCGAGAGATAAAAACCGCCTCGAGACGGGGCAGCGGGACAGCCAAAAAACCCCACCCCCGCCGTGACGGGGGCGGCGGCTTACGGCAGCTCAGGATCACGGGCTGCGCCTGTGTGCCGGTAACCAGGCCTGCTACATGCGTCGCCCGCCGCCCTGTCTAGCGAACCGCTTTCTTCTTAACCGCGACCTTCTTCTTCGCGGCTTTCTTCTTGGCGACCTTCTTTTTAGCGATTTTCTTTTTAGCGACTTTTTTCTTGGCGGTCTTCTTAGCGACTACTTTCTTTTTCACAGCCATCACGACATCTCCTGTCTTGAGCGATGGTAGACCTCTCGCTGATTTCCAATACTGAATAATGGAGACAGGGTTCGTTCAGCCCCCCAATCGACCCCATTTTCAACCTGCTGCTCCACTCCATCTTCTCTTGCTTTCGTGGGGCCCGCTGTCTGATGCCCCGCTCAGAGAGGACAGGCGTCAGCAACTCCTGACTATAGTTCAATTCAGCGAGAACACAATTCATTGGCAGGGAAAAAAGTAGCAGGGCTGAACCGATAGAGGGTTGAGGCTTTGGAGTGGCTCGATTGCGTAGCGCGGGGCCGTCAGGTGGCCTCCGATAAAGTGCATTCTGCCGCAGTCGGGGGCGGCGGTTGGTCGCTCGGGTTCGACGCGGGAAAAACGCCAGCCGGGATTAGCCGGCCTCGCCCCTGCGCACCGCTTCCTTGTAGTGGCGGTAGTGCGCGATCAGGGTGTGCCACAGCGGGCCGGGCCGGCCATCGCCGACGGTGTGGCCGTCGAGCCGGGTGACCGGGACGATCTCTCGCGTCGAGCTGGTGATCCAGATTTCATCAGCCGCGTGCAGCGCCGATTCCGGCACGTCGGCCTCCCGGCAGGCGAGCCCGTGCTGCGCAGCCAGCTCCAGCACCAGGTCGCGCGTAATGCCGGGCAGCATCAGGGGCCCGTGTGGGGGGGTGTGAATCACGCCCTCCCGGATGACGAACACATTGCTGGCCGAGCCCTCTATGACCCGTCCCTCCCTGATGAGGATCGCTTCCGCGGAGCTCTTCTCGCTTGCCTGCTGGCGCAGCAGCACGTTGGGCAGCAGGGTGATCGCCTTGATGTTGCACATCTGCCAGCGGATATCATCCAGCGTCACGGCGCCGACGCCCTGCGTCTCGATCACCGGGTCCGGTTCCGTTATCGGGCTGCTCATGGCGAACACCGTGGGTGTCACCCGTTCCGGGAATCCGTGATCGCGCGTCGGAGCCACCCCGCGCGTCACCTGCAGGTAGACCGACTGATCGTTGTGGGCGTCGGCCTGTGCGCGGTTGCGCTCCACCAGCTCGGACAGAATGGCTTCCCACTGCGCATCCGAGCGGGGATTGACCAGCCGTATACCGTCGAGACTGTTCTGAAGGCGCTTGAGGTGATGCTGCAGCCGGAACAACCGGCCGCCGTAGGCGGGGATGACCTCGTAGACGCCGTCTCCAAACAGGAAACCCCGGTCCATCACGGATACGCAGGCTTCGTCGATCGGCACGAAGGCGCCGTTCAGATAGACGGTGGACACAGTGTTCCTCTATTCAAAATAGAGGAGGGCTTCGTCGACCAGGCGCTGAAAGAAACTGCCTTCGGCAACCGGGCTCAGCGCGACCAGGTCCTTTTCCGCCACGGTCTGATCGGCGAGCCTCACCACCACCCGCCCCAGCGCCTGCTGCTGGGAGACCGGTGCGATGATCTGGTCCTGGAGCTGCATGGCAGCGTCCAGGTTCTTGTATTCACCCCGCGGAATGGTGACATAGAGCGTGCGCTTGAGGCCGAGGTCGACCGACTCGGTGGCCCCTTTCCAGACCCGTGCCGCGGTGAGCTTGTTGCCCGCGTCGTAGAGTTTGTGCGTTTCGAAAAAACGGAAACCGTAGTTGAGCAGCGCCTGGCTGGCATCAGCCCGGGCTTCCTCGCTCTTGGTGCCGAGCACCACGCTGATCAGGCGCATGCCGTCGCGCTCCGCCGAGGTGACCAGGCAATAGCCGGCCGATTCGGTGTGACCGGTCTTGATGCCGTCGACCGACTCGTCGCGCCACAGCAGTTTGTTACGGTTGTACTGGGTGATGTCGTTGTAGGTGAAGCTGCGTTCCGAGTACCAGGCGTAGTATTCGGGGAACTCGGAAATCATGGCCCGCGCAATCTGGGCGATGTCGCGTGCCGTGGTGTAATGCTCCTTGTCCGGCAGGCCGGTGCTGTTGACGAAATGGGTGCCGGCGAGGCCCATCTGCTCGGCGTGATGGTTCATCAGGCTGGCGAAGCCCTCTTCCGTGCCCGCCACGTGCTCGGCGAGCGCCACCGTAGCGTCGTTCCCTGACTGGATGATCACTCCCTTGAGCAGATCGGCGACGCTGACCTGGGTATTGACCTCGACGAACATGCGAGAGCCCTCGGTGCGCCAGGCCTTCTCGCTGATCTGCACCTTCTCCTCCAGCGTCAGGTTGCCCTCGCGGATTTCGTTGAAAATCACATAGGCGGTCATCAGCTTGGTGATGCTGGCCGGCTCCAGCGGCTGATCGGCGTTCTTCTCGGCAATGAGGTGCCCGCTGAGGAAATCCTCCAGCAGATAGCCTTTGGCCCCCACCGACGGAGCTTTGGGTACCGGTGTCGCGGCCTGGACCGCGCCGCAGAAAAGCGTCAAAAGGAGGAGAAAGAGTCGGGAAAACACCTGATTCTGCTTCATCAACATACCTGTCACGTCGTCCGGCGCCTCATTGTGTGCGCTGCGTTGCGGATTTTCAACCGCGGCGGGGCGGCGCTCAATCGATGACGACGCTCGGCGACTGGATTCCCCGCAAGCTGAGCCTCTGCGCCACTTCGTCGGCGGACTGGACCGTGCTCAGCGGACCGATGCGCACCCGGTAGACGGGCTTCTCATCCGACAGGCCTTCGCTGATGTGGAGCTTTCCGGGGAGCTGCATGCCGGCGAGCTCGTCGTGCAGCCGTTCGGCGTTGCTGCGCTTTGCGAAGGCACCGACCTGCAGATACAGCGCCGTGTCCTGCCGCTCGGCCACCACCTCCGCCGATGCTGCCGAGGGCAGCTTGGGTTTGCTGGCCGCGATTTTCGGTGCGCCTTGCCTGCGGGCGTACTGCACCGGGTCGATGGTCTCCACCTCGACCAGCCCGGTTCCCTCGCCAAGAATGCCGAGGCGGCTCGCCGCCGCGTAGGAGAGATCGATCAGACGGTTTTCGTGGAAGGGGCCCCGGTCATTGATCTTGACGATAACCGATGCCCCATTGCGCAGGTTCCTGACCCGGGCGTACGTGGGCAGGGGCAGAGTCTTATGGGCGGCCGACATCTGGTACATGTCATAGGTGTCGCCGCTGGAGGTGCGATGACCGTGGAATTTGGTTCCGTACCAGGAGGCGATGCCGCGCTCGCGGTAGCCCGCACTGGAGGCCAGGGTGTGGTAGCGCCTGCCGCGAACCACGTAAGAGGAAGGGTTCCCGTAACGGCTGCGCGGCTCGGCCCGGGGTATGGGTTCTCTGACGTCGGAAACATCGACCGGGGTCACCGGGGCGCTGTCGTGCTCCTGTGAATAGCGCCCGGACGGCGCCGAGGCGCAGGCCGCCAGGAGCGCGGCCAGCGACAGGCCGGCGAGGCCCGCGCCGGCATGCCGAAGCCACTCAGGACTCGCCGCTGTGGTAGGCATCGCGAATCGCTTCGCTCAGTTGAAACACCGCCATGGCATACAGGGGGCTGCGATTATAGCGGGTGATAACGTAGAAGTTGTTGGTCGTCAGCCAGTATTCGGGGCCGTTGCGCTGCTGCAGCTCGAGCAGCGCAACGGGCTGGTCCGCGCGCATCTCCGGGTTGCTGGCGACACCGGCTTCGGCGAAGTCTGCCACCGTCTTTTCGGGCTTCAGACTGGACGAGACGAGCGCTTCGGGGACCTCGGTGCGGGACACCTTGCTGGCCACGGGTTCCCCAAGCTGCCAGCCGTGGCGATGGAAATAGTTGGCGACGCTGGCGATGATGTCGTCCGCGCTCACCCACAGATCGCGCCTGCCGTCTGCGTCGAAATCGACCGCGTAGCTCCGGTAGCTGGAAGGAATGAACTGACCGTAGCCCATGGCGCCGGCGTAGGAGCCCTTGGCCTGCTGCGGGTCCACGTCTTCCTCCCGCGTCAGAATCAGGAACTGCTCCAGCTCCGAGCGGAAAAATTTGGCGCGCGGCGGATATTCGAATGCCAGCGTGGACAGCGCATCGATCACGCGATAGGAGCCGGTATTGGCGCCGTAGCGGGTCTCCACGCCGATGATCGCGACAATGACGGCGGGGTCGACGGCATAAGCCTCGGCGACCTTTTCCAGCAGTACGGCGTGTTGCTTCCAGAACTCGGTGCCGCCATCGATGCGGCTCTGCGTGAGGAATATCGGCCGGTATTCATACCAGGGCTTGCTCTCGGCCGGGCGGGAAATGGCTTCAAGTATATCCTCGTGTTTTTCGGCGCTGCCGAACAGGCTCACCAGCTCCGCGCGATCGAAGCTGTGGCGTTCCACCATCTCGTCGATAAACGCCTGGGTCCCGGGGTTTGCATCGAAATCACCCGCCAGCGCGGTGCCGGCCGGCAGCCCGACACAAAGCGTCAAACACAGATTCAGCAACGGCTTCCTATTTGGCACGCACGCACCTCAGGTCGGTAGTAGTTTTCTATGAGTGTGAATGGACATCAGGATACCGAAACCGGCCATCAGGGTCACCATGGACGTTCCTCCATAGCTGATCAACGGCAGCGGCAGGCCCACGACCGGCAGCAGGCCGGTGACCATGCCGGTGTTGACAATCAGGTAGATGAAAAAAGTCATGGCGAGGCTGCCCCCGAGCAGGCGCCCGAAGGTGTCCTGGGCCTGGGTCGCGATATACATGCTTCGGACGATGATCAGCGCATAGGCCGTCAGCACCACGCCGATGCCGAGCAGGCCGAATTCCTCCCCGAGCACGGCGAAGATGAAATCTGTTGAGCGTTCGGGCAGAAAGTCGAGGTGCGCCTGGGTGCCGTTCAGCCAGCCCTTGCCGAACAGGCCGCCTGAGCCGATGGCGATCTTCGACTGGATGATGTGGTAACCGGTGCCGAGCGGATCGTGCTCCGGATTGAGAAAGGTGATGACGCGCTGGCGTTGGTAGTCGTGCATGAAATGCCACAGTACCGGCGCCGCGGCTGCGGCGGCAGCGGTCAGGCCGGCCAGAAGTCGCCACGAGAGCCCGGCGAGAAATACCGCGAAGAAGCCGGCACTGCCGATCAGCAGGGCGGTCCCGAGGTCCGGCTGCTTGGCGATCAGGAGCACTGGCAGGATGATCAGCACACCGGCGATGGCCAGCCTCGAGCGCGAGGGAGGAAGGCGCTGGTCAGACAGGTACCAGGCCACCATCATGGGTACAGCGAGCTTCATCATTTCCGAAGGCTGGAAACGCACCAACCCCAGGTCCAGCCAGCGCTGGGCGCCCTTGCCCACATCTCCGATCAGCAGCACGGCGACCAGAAGCGCCAGGCCCAGACCGTACAGCCAGCGCGTCCAGCGATGCAGCCACTGCGGCGGCAGCTGCGCCACCAGGATCATTGCCGTGTAGGCGATGCCCAGACGGATGAGCTGGCGGAACAAGACATGCTGGTCCTGCCCGGCCGCACTGTAGAGCACGAACAGACCCAGGCCGGAAAGCGCCAGCAGGCTCAGCAGCAGTGCGGCGTCGATGTGCAGAATGTGCTGCCAGTCACGCCGGCTGGCGTCTTCCCGGCCGCCGTCCAGAAGGGTGCTCACGAGGGGGATTTCTCCAGGAATTTGTCGAGAATGGTCCGCGCGATCGGAGCTGCCACCGCGCTCCCGCTGCCGCCGTGCTCGACGACGACGGCGACGGCGACGCGCGGATTGTCCACGGGCGCAAAGGCGATGAACAGAGAATGATCATGCAGCTTCTTGGCCAGCTTGTCGGCGTCGTACTTTTCCTCTTCCTTGAGCCCGAACACCTGCGCGGTGCCTGTCTTCCCGGCGATCTCGAACTCGGCATCGATCCCGATCTTGCGCGCTGTGCCGCGTCTGCCGTGAACCACGTCGTGCATTGCGTCGATGACGTCCGACCAGTGATGGATGTCTTCAATCGGGACATCCAGAAGCGTCTCCATCGCCATGGGTGTCAGCTCCGGATCATCATACTCCTGGGTCGAGGCGACGATATGAGGTTTCAGGCGCCGCCCATAACTGGCCAGTGTGGCGGTGGCGCTGGCCAGCTGCACCGGTGTGGCGAGCACGAAGCCCTGGCCGATGCCGGTAATCAGGGTTTCGCCCGGAAACCAGGGCTCATTGCGCGCAGCACGCTTCCACTCGCGCGACGGCAGCAGGCCGGCCAGCTCACCGCTGATATCGATGCCGGTGCGCTTGCCGAAGCCGAACAGGGACAGGAAGTCGTGCAGTCTGTCGATGCCCATGGACAGGGCCAGGTCATAAAAATAGACGTCGCAGGACTGGGTGATCGCGCTGCTCAGATCGACCGTACCGTGACCCCCGCGTTTCCAGTCGCGGTACTTGCGACTCTTGCCCGGCAACCGGTAGAAACCGGGGCAGTAGGTGTCGGCGTGGGGGGTGGTGATGCCCTGTTCCAGGCCGCCAAGCCCGACAAAGGGCTTGAGGGTCGATCCCGGGGGGTACTGGCCGCGCAGCGCACGATTGAACAGGGGACGCTGGCGGTCGGTGTTGAGCGCGTGATAGGTCTCGGTATCGATGCCGTTGACGAACAGGTTCGGATCATAGGTGGGCTGGCTGACGAACGCCAGCACCTCGCCGTTGTTGGGGGCGATGACCACGGCGGCTCCCGCGTTGTCTCCGAAGGCCTGCTCGGCGACATTCTGCAACTCGGCATCGAGGGTGAGGTAGAGGTTTTCGCCCGGAACTGGCGGCGTGCGCACCAGGGTGCGCAGCACCCGTCCCTCGGCATTGGTCTCCACCTGGCTGAACCCGACGCTGCCGTGCAGCGTGTCCTCGTAGGTTCGCTCGATTCCGACCTTGCCGATGTGGGTGGTCCCGCTGTAGTTCGAGGCATCGATGCGCTGCAGGTCGCGCTCGTCCACGCGCCCTACGTACCCCAGCGCATGCGACGCCAGCGGGCCGTGCGGGTAATGTCGGGACAGACCGGCCACGATGTCCACGCCCGGGAATCGGTGCCGGTCGATCGCAAAGCGCGCCACTTCCTCGTCGCTGAGGTGGAAACGCAGGGGCACGGGCTTGAACGCGGGCGTGCGCGTGCGCAGGTTGTAGAAGCGCTTGCGGTCGACATCGCGGATGTTCACCAGCTCGGAGAGCCTGTTCAGGGTGTCCGGCATATCGCGCACCTGCTCGGGCGTGATCTCCAGCCGATAGGAGGGAAGGTTGTCGGCGAGGATCAGGCCGTTGCGGTCGAAAATGAGGCCGCGGTTCGGGGGCAGGGGCAGGATCTTGATGCGATTGTCGTCCGAAAGGGTGATGAAATGCTCATGCGCCAGTACCTGAAGGTAAGTGAGGCGGCCCACCAGGATACCCAGCAGCAGGGCGGCGAACACCAGCGCCTGAATGGAGCGGTGCATGAACAGCCGGCTCTCGAACAGATAGTCCTTGATAGTGACCCGGTACGCCATGGCTTACTGCACGGAGAAATTGGCGCGCAGGGCGCTGAGTATCTCGTGGACCAGCGGCCACAGCAGCATGCCGACAAACGACGGCAGCCAGTAGCTGAGCGGCAGACCCGGCCGGCCGATGGTGCGGTCGACCCACAGGCTGATCAACTGGTGCAGCATCAGCAGCACCAGCACCGTGAGCGCCTGCTGCCAGCGAGGGTAGAGGCGGATGCGCTGATGCAGGCGTACGCACACAAAGGCGACCAGGCTCAGCGCCAGGGCGTGCTGGCCGAGCAGCGTTCCGGTCAGCGTATCGAGCAACAGGCCGACCACGAAGCCCGTGCCGACGCTCACCCGGTAGGGTAGCGCCAGGCACCAGAAGATCAGGGTGAGGCCCACCCAGTCAGGTCGCCACGGACGCAGCACCTCGGGCAGCGGCATGATGGTGAGCATCATGGCCACCGCGAAACTCAGCACAATGATGATGCCACCCTGGTGCCGGGTCAGGTTCATGGTGCGGCGGCTTCGGCTTGGGCTTCGGGGTCGGCACCGGTCGCGTCGGCGGCTGCTTCGGGAGCGCCGTCGTTTTCAGGATAGGGGCCCATCTGTTCGGGTTCGGCCGGCCATACCAGCAGGACCTCGCGGCTGCTGTCCAGCAACGCGCGCGGTCGGGCGACGACGTGAGAGAAGGTCTGCCCCGGATCCTGCTCCACCCACGTGACATCCGCGACCGGATAGCCTGGCGGGAAGCGCCCCCCCAGCCCCGAGGTGATGATCAGGTCGCCGACCCGGATGTCTGCGTTATTGGGGATGTGGGGCAGGTCGAGGCGATCGATGGAGCCGGTGCCCAGGGCGATGGTGCGCAGGCCGTTGCGGTTGACCTGGACGGGAATGGCGTGGCTCGGGTCGGTGATCAGCATGGCGGTCGCCGTAAAGGGACCGACGTGTATCAGCTGTCCCATGACGCCCTGGCTGTCCAGGAGTGGCTGTCCCTCGAACAGGCGGTCGAGCGAGCCCTTATTGATCTGAATCTGGTGTCGGTAGGGATCCATGTCCACCGACAGCAGGGCGGCGATGAGCATGGGTCGTTTGCCGACCTGAAAGGACGAGTCCAGCAACGCACGCAGCCGCCGGTTCTCGGCTTCCAGGGCTTCGAGCTTCTGCAGCTGGGTGTTGAGCACCAGGTGCCGAGTGCGCAGGCTGGCATTCTCTTCCTGCAGCTCGCGCCGGGTGGCCAGTGATTCGCGAAACCACTGTCCGGTGGCGCGCGGCAGATCGACCAGCAACTGCAGCGGATACACCACCACGGAGAGGGCGCCGCGCATGCTGTCGAGGTGGTGCTGGCGGTGGTCCAGCGTCATTAACAGAATGGACAGCAGCACCAGGCCCAGCAAGCGGGCCAACAGCGGTGGACCTGCTGTGAAGATCTGCTTGATAGGCCAACCTCTCGGATACTATTCCACCGCGAACACGTCGCCGCCACGCTCGTCGAGAAGCTCCAGTGCCCGCCCGCCGCCGCGCGCCACGCAGGTCAGCGGGTCGTCGGCCACCACCACCGGCAGACCGGTTTCCTCCATCAGCAGCCGGTCGAGATCGCGCAGCAATGCACCGCCCCCGGTGAGCACGATGCCGCGCTCGGCGACGTCGGCGCCGAGCTCGGGGGGCGTCTGCTCCAGGGCGGTCTTGACCGCGCCGACGATGCCCGCCAGCGGCTCCTGCAGGGCTTCCAGGATTTCGTTGCTGTTCAGGGTAAAGCTGCGGGGGACGCCCTGGGCGAGGTTGCGGCCTTTGACTTCCAGCTCCTTCATCTCGGTCCCGGGGTAGGCGGAGCCGATCTGCTGCTTGATGTGCTCGGCGGTGGACTCGCCGATGAGTGTGCCGTAGTTGCGGCGCACGTAATTGACGATGGCGTCGTCGAACCGGTCGCCGCCAACGCGCACGGACGCCGAGTACACAATGCCGTTCAGCGAAATCACCGCGACCTCGGATGTACCACCGCCGATGTCGAGCACCATCGACCCGCGTGCCTCGTCGACCGGCATGCCGGCGCCAATGGCGGCGGCCATCGGCTCCTCGATCAAGTAGACTTCGCGCGCCCCGGCCCCGGCGGCCGATTCCTTGATGGCGCGGCGCTCAACCTGGGTGGAGCCGCAGGGCACGCAGATCAGCACCCGCGGGCTGGGCCGGAAGAACCGCGCCTCGTGCACCTTGTGGATGAAGTGCTGAAGCATCTTTTCGGTGACCGTGAAGTCGGCGATGACGCCTTCCTTGAGCGGGCGGATCGCCGTAATGTTGCCGGGAGTGCGTCCCAGCATGGCTTTGGCTTCGGCCCCCACCGCCGCGATGCTCTTGGGACCGCCGGGGCCCCGGTCCTGGCGAATCGCTACCACCGAGGGCTCGTCGAGCACAACCCCCTGTCCGCGCACGTAGATCAGGGTGTTTGCCGTCCCCAGATCGATGGATAGGTCGTTGGAGAAGATCCCCAGGAGACTTCTGAACATGGAGGGCTGAATCCCTAGCGTTATTAAAGCGATGTAATCTATCAACGGGGGAGACTTTGGGCAAGCTGTTAAATATGCTACCTTTCGGCTTTTGCTGGCCTGCCATCGGGAACCCTGACATGTCCTTGGACGAAGAAGCCGTTGCTCGCATCGCCCATCTCGCCCGCCTCGGCGTGGAGGCGAGCGAGTGCGAAGGCTACGCGCGCAACCTTTCCGACATCCTGGCCTTCGTCGAGCAGCTCAACGCGGTCGATACCGCGGGGGTTGAGCCCCTCGCCCATCCGCTGGAGGCCAACCAGCGGTTGCGCCCCGACGAAGTGACGGAAAGCGACCAGCGCGATCACTTTCAGCGCATCGCGCCGAAGGTCGAGGCCGGGTTGTATCTGGTGCCCAGGGTTATCGAATAAGTCGCGACGGATATTGCCCATGCACAACAGGTCGATCGCCGAGCTCGCCGCCGGGCTGCGCGCCGGTGAGTTTTCCAGCGTGGAGCTGACCCGCGCGATGCTCGACCGCATCGCCTCGCTGGATTCCACACTGAACAGCGTGATCACCCGGACCGAGGCTTCGGCGCTGGAGCAGGCGCGCGCGGCCGATCGGCGCCTCGGCGCCGGAGAGGCCAGGCCTCTGACCGGTATCCCGTTCTTGCACAAGGATATTTTCTGCACCCTGGGGGTGCGCACCAGCTGTGGGTCGCGCATGCTCGACAACTTCGAGGCACCCTACGACGCCACCGTCACCCTGAAGCTGAGGGAGGCCGGCGCCGTGATGCTGGGCAAGACCAACATGGACGAGTTCGCCATGGGTTCGTCCAACGAGACCAGCTTCTACGGACCGGTGCGCAACCCCTGGGACCTCGAACGCGTCCCCGGAGGTTCTTCCGGTGGCTCCGCGGCCGCTGTGGCCGCCCGTCTGGCGCCGGCTGCCACCGGCACGGACACCGGCGGCTCCATCCGCCAGCCCGCGGCGCTGTGTGGCATCACGGGCGTCAAGCCCACCTACGGACGGGTGTCGCGTTTCGGCATGATCGCCTTTGCTTCCAGTCTAGATCAGGGTGGGCCGATGGCGCGCTCGGCTGAGGACGCGGCCTTGGTGCTCGAGGCCATGTCCGGCTTCGACCCTTGCGATTCGACCAGCATCGATCACCCCGTGGAGCCCTATGCCGAAGAGCTGAGCCGGGACCTGTCCGGCCTGACCATCGGTCTGCCCGACGAATACTTTGGCGAGGGGCTGGATGCGCAGGTGGGCGCGGTGGTCGAAGCGGCGGTGGATGAGCTCCACAAACTGGGCGCGGCGGTGAAACGGATCAGCCTGCCCAACAGCGCACTGGCGGTGCCCGCCTATTACGTCGTGGCCCCCGCGGAGTGCTCGTCCAACCTGTCGCGTATGGACGGCGTGCGTTTCGGCTACCGCTGCGAGGACCCGCGCGACCTGCAGGACCTGTATGAGCGCTCCCGCGGCGAGGGGTTCGGCGCCGAGGTCAAGCGCCGGATCATGGTGGGAACCTACGCCCTGTCGGCGGGCTACTACGATGCCTATTATCTCAAGGCCCAGCAGGTGCGGAGGCTGATCCGCGACGATTTTGTCAGGGCCTTTGACGAAGTCGATATCATTATGGGGCCGACCTCGCCGACCACCGCCTTCCGGCTCGGTGAGAAGGCCGACGATCCGGTCACTATGTACCTGTCGGACACCTACACGATCGCCGTCAATCTGGCGGGGCTGCCGGGGATGTCGATCCCGGCCGGTTTCGTAGACGGGCTGCCGGTGGGCCTGCAGCTGATCGGCAACTATTTCGAGGAAGGCCGGCTGCTCAGCGCCGCACACCGCTATCAGCAGGTGACCGACTGGCACAGACGGGTACCCCCGGGGTTCGAGTGAGGAGTCTCGCTTAATTAACCACTAAGGAACACAAAGGCGCACGAAGGCACGATTTATATTTAATCATCAGACAGGCTGTTGGTGCCCCGGATCGCGAGACGGCAAATGGGCGCTCCTCGCAATGACAGTTAAGCAGAGCGTCGTCGAGCAGAGGGCCTTAGTCAGACTTTCCTTTGTGTTCCTTCGTGTGCCTTTGTGGTTGAAATGTGGGTCGCTCTCGCTTGGCGGTTACAGCGCAGGCAGGGGAAAATAGCAGGATGGAATGGGAAGCAGTCATCGGTCTGGAGATACACGCCCAGCTGGCCACGCGGAGCAAGATTTTTTCGGGGGCCTCGACCGCCTACGGTGCGGCGCCGAATACCCAGGCCTGTGCGGTGGATCTGGGGCTGCCCGGCGTGCTGCCGGTGCTGAACCGCGAAGTGGTGCGCATGGCCGCCAAGTTCGGTCTGGCCACGCACGCGACCGTGGCTCACCGCTCCGTGTTTGCACGGAAGAACTACTTCTACCCGGACCTGCCCAAGGGCTACCAGATCAGCCAGTACGAGCTGCCGATCGTGCACGACGGGTGGATCGACATCGACCTGGAAGAGGGGGAGACGCGTCGCATCGGCGTGACGCGGGCCCACCTGGAAGAGGATGCCGGCAAGTCCCTGCACGAGGATTTCCACGGTGAGACCGGTATCGATCTCAACCGGGCCGGAACGCCGCTGCTGGAAATCGTCTCCGAACCCGATATGCGCTCGCCGCGCGAAGCGGTCGCATACATGAAGAAGATTCACGCGCTGGTGCGCTATCTGGACATCTGCGACGGCAACATGCAGGAAGGCTCGTTTCGCTGCGATGCCAACGTGTCGGTTCGCCCCAAGGGCCAGGCGGCTTTCGGCATCCGCACGGAAATAAAGAATGTCAACTCTTTCCGCTTTGTCGAGCGGGCCATCGGCTATGAGATCGAGCGCCAGATCGACGTGCTCGAGGGCGGCGGCAAGGTGGTGCAGGAGACGCGGCTGTACGACGCGGAGAAAAACGAGACCCGTCCCATGCGCACCAAGGAAGAGGCCAACGATTACCGCTATTTCCCCGATCCCGACCTGCTGCCGCTGGTCGTCGATCAGGCGTTCATCGACGACGCGGCCAGGACCCTGCCGGAGCTGCCGGATGCCAGACGTGACCGTTTCATGGAGCAGTACGGCCTGTCGCGGTATGACGCGAGCGTGCTGACCGCGAGCCGCGAGCTGGCGGACTATTTCGAGCGCGCCACACAGGCCGCCGGCGGCGAAGGCAAGCTCTCGGCCAACTGGGTGATGGGGGAGCTCTCGGGTCAGTTGAACAGGGAGGGCCGGGAGATCGGAGAAAGCCCGGTCAGCCCCGAGCTGCTCGGCGGCATGCTGCGCCGGATCAGCGACGGCACCATTTCCGGCAAGATCGCCAAGCAGGTGTTCGAGGCGATGTGGAACGGCGAGGGCGACGCCGACAGCATCATCGCGGACAAGGGGCTCGAGCAGATCACCGATGCCGCCGCCATTGAGAAGATCGTGCGCGAGGTGGTCGACGCCAACCCCAAGCAAGTGCAGCAGTACCTCGGCGGACAGCAGAAAGTGTTCGGATTTTTCGTCGGGCGGGTGATGAAGGCGACTCAGGGTAAGGCCAACCCGGTCGAGGTCAACAGGATTCTCAAACAGGTGCTGAGCGACGCGGGGGGCGCCGACTGACCGGCCGCCGCGCCGATGCCAGACTCACTTCGGATGATGCCGGACTGGGTGAAGCAGGCCCGGGGAGAGGTATCACGCCGTGAAGCCCCGCGACAGCGATTCTCTGCGGCCCCTTGTCAACGCAGCCTTTAGTGACCAGACATTCCCTGACGGGTGCTGCTGGCGGTGGATCCCGTGTCCAGCGCTACGGGTTGCACCCGGCTGTTTCTGATCCGGTACGCGCGCAGCTCGGGCGGCTCGGCACCGCGCAGTGCGATGATGAGATGGAGCGCTTCGGGATAGGCCGCCTGCTCAATGTCCGTGGGTGAAGGCCGCGCCGGACCCTGCAGGTGTGAGTGATAGATGGCGTAGAGCGCTTCGCCGCGCTGGCGCATGTCGCGGAAGGCGTCGATCAGGCGTCCGGGCTCCATGCTGAAGCGGCATTGCGGCCGGGACGCCACGTTAGGAATCGGGATGCATCGGGTCGCCCGGCCCTGCGTGGCGCTGAGCAGCCCGCAGACCTCGGCGTGCGGCGAGGCGCGCGCCTGGGCGAGCATCTGTTCGACCAGAGCGCCTGCCAGGGTGATGCGTGCCATGGAGTGACGTGGTCGGCTCAGTCGACGGCGCCGGTCGGGGCGGCCGTGGCATTTTCGCGTGCGGCGGCTCCGCACACGGGACAGGCCGGATCCCGGGGCAGCCTGACGTTGCGCCATTCCTGGTAGAGGGCGTCGAACACCAGCAGGCGTCCGCACAGCGTCTGACCCAGGTCGAGCAGCACCTTGATGGCCTCGAGCGCCTGCAGGCTGCCGATGACGCCGACCACCGGTGCCAGCACGCCGTTCTCGCTGCAGGTCTGGTCCGGCTCTTCGCCCTCCCGATACAGGCAGCCATAGCAGGGGCTTCCGGGACGATCGGGACAGAACACCGAAAGCTGACCCTCCAGCCGTATCGCCGCACCCGAAACCAGCGGCGTGCGGGCGTGCACGCAGGCGGCATTGACCGCAAAGCGCGTGGCAAAGTTGTCGCTGCCATCGATGACCAGATCCACATTTTCGACCAGTGCCTTGAGCTGCTCGCGGTCCAGCCGGGCGCGCAGGCCCCTGACCTGGACATCGGGATTCAGGGCGCTGATCGTGTCCTTGGCCGAGTCCACCTTGGGGCGGCCGAGGTCGCGGTGCCGGTGCAGGACCTGTCGCTGCAGATTGGACAGCTCCACCTCATCGTCATCGGCGATGGTGATGCGCCCCACGCCCGCGCTGGCCAGGTAGATGGCGGCGGCGGAACCCAGTCCGCCCGCGCCCACGATCAGGACGTGGGCATCCAGCAGTCGCTGCTGACCGGCAATGTCGACGTCCGGCAGCATGATCTGCCGGCTGTAACGAAGCAGTTGCCGATCGTCCATGTCCGAGACGATACCGCCGATTAGAGGTATTTGCGCCAGTAATCCGGACGACCGTCGCGGCAGCCGTGGGTCTTGCCCCGGTAGCGGTGCACGAACACCTCGCGGGTGCTGCGGTCCGGATCGCGGCTCTGGGTCCGGCTACCGACCTCGTTGTCTTCGGTGTAGTAATACAGGGCGCGCTTGAGCTTGAACAGCAGGGTGTTGTCGAGGTGAAAGCCGAGCTCGACCAGTAGGGCCTCGACGCCGCGCAGACCGATGACGTTGAGGTCGTAGCTGACCTGCAGGGTGTTCGGTGATTCCTCGGCCACTGCCACACTCAACACGCCGTCGATGCAGCCGAGCAGTTGGGCTGCGCTGCTCGCCTGGCAGGGGTCGGCATGGGGGCCGCGGAATCCTATTTCCCGATGCTTGATGGAATTCGAGTTCGCCGGCTGCATAGGCGAAGCCTAGATGAAACGCCGCGGGAATGCGAATCGCGACTCAGCGCGGCTTGTGTGCGCGGGTGACGCGCTCCAGACCGGCGAGGTCACACAGGGTCGCCACTTGCGAAAAGTGCCGCCTCTTCAGTCGATTGTGCAGCGCGGCGGTCTGAGTGGGCGCGTGCTCCACGCACAGCCAGCCCCCGGCCTTGAGCACCCTAGCGGCATCGTCGACCAGGCGCATCAGTTCATCGAGCCCGGCGGGGCCGGCCGCCAACGCCGCGCGCGGCTCATAGCGGGTGTCTCCGCGCTGGAGATGCGGGTCCGCGTCGGACACGTAGGGCGGGTTCGAAACGATGGCGTCCAGGGAGGTGCCGGCAAGAGCGCCGGCCCAGTCGCCGATCAGCAAGTGAAGGTTGCGCCCCGCCAGACGCCATGCATTGCGCCGGGCAACCTCCAGCGCGTCAGCGCGGCGGTCGCTGGCGAAGACCTGCCACTGCGGTCTTTCGCGGGACAGGGCGATGGCGACCGCCCCGCTACCGGTGCCGAGGTCGGCTACTCGGGCGGCGGCCTGCGCGGAAAGCAGCGCCAGCGCCTGTTCCACCAGCAGCTCGGTTTCGGGGCGCGGAATCAGGGTCGCGGCGTTGACCTCGAGGTCCAGTGACCAGAATTCACGCCGGCCCGTCAGATAGGCGACCGGCTCGCCGGCGGCGCGCCGCCGCACCAGTCGCTCGAACAGGGCTTGCTGGGCGGCCTCGAGCTCTGCCTCGGGCCAGGCGTGCAGGTGGCTGCGCGGCTTGCCCAGGACGTGGGCGAGCAGCACCTCGGCCTCCAGGCCAGCCTGGTCGTGGTGGAGCAGGGCGCGGCGCGCCTGCTCCAGTGCCCGGGACAGGCTGATCACTGCCGCGTCGAGAGATCCTCGGAGCTGATCGCGGCCAGACGCTCGGCCTGGTCTTCGCTCTGCAAGGCCTCGATGATGTATTCCAGCGCGCCTTGCATGATCTCTTCCAGCTTGTACAGGGTCAGGTTGATACGGTGGTCCGTCACCCGTCCCTGTGGAAAGTTGTAGGTGCGGATGCGTTCCGAGCGGTCTCCGCTGCCGACCAGGCTGCGCCGCGTTGCAGTCTCCGAGGCGCGGCGCTTTTCGTCTTCGGCGGCCTGCAGGCGCGCGGCCAGCAGCGAAAGGGCGCGCGCGCGGTTTTTGTGCTGCGATCGCTCGTCCTGGCACTCGACCACGATGCCGGTCGGGAGGTGCGTCAGCCGCACCGCCGAATCGGTCTTGTTGACGTGCTGACCGCCGGCACCCGAGGCGCGGTAGGTGTCGACCTTGAGATCGGCGGCGTTGATATCGATTGCCTCCTGCTCTTCGGCCTCCGGCAGCACCGCCACGGTGGCCGCGGAGGTGTGGATGCGTCCCTGGGATTCGGTTTCCGGTACCCGCTGCACGCGGTGCGCGCCGGACTCGAACTTCAGCCAGGCGTAGACCTCCTGCCCGGTGACCCGTGCGATGATTTCCTTGTAGCCGCCGTGCTCGCCCTCGCTGCTGCTGAGTATCTCGACGCTCCAGCCGCGCTGCTCGGCAAAACGGGAATACATGCGAAACAGGTCGCCGGCGAACAGGGCCGCTTCGTCGCCACCGGTGCCGGCACGGATTTCCAGATAGACGTTCTTGCGGTCGTGGGGGTCCCGGGGCAGCAGCTGTTTCTGCAGCTCCAGCTCGAGCTGCTCGCGGCGCGCGCGGGCCTGCGCCAGCTCGTCCGAAGCCATGCCGCGCAGCTCCGGGTCCGGGTCCTTGAGCATATCGCTGGCCGCCTTTTCGTCGGCGCGGGCGCGCTGCAGATCGCCAAAGCATTGCACCACCGGGTTGAGCTGCGAGTATTCCACCGACAGCTCCCGGAAGCGGCTGCTGTCGGCGATGACATCGGGATCGGACAGCAGAGCGCTCACCTCCTCGGCGCGTTCCACGATAATTTCCAGCTTGCGCTCCAGCGAGGGGTTCACGGGCTTCAGGATTCGTCTTTGCTCAGGTTGAACAGCTCGAGTGCCGCCTGCAGCAGCTCGACGTTGCCGGTCTCGGCCGCCTGCCGGATCTGTACGCTCGGCTGATGAATGAGCTTGTTGGTCAGCGTATGGGCAAGGAATTCCAGCACCAGCTGGGGATCACGGCCGGCCGCCAGCATCTGCCGCGCCTTGGCCAACACCTGATCGCGCTGCTGCTGCGCGCCGCGCCGGTAATCGCAGATGGTGGACACCGCGCCCTGTGCCCGCAGCCAGGCCATGAATCGCTCGACCTGCACATCGATGATCTCTTCGGCCTGGTGGGCGGCCTGCTCGCGGGACATCAGATTCTCCTGGATCACCTCCTGGAGGTCGTCCACCGAGTACAGATAAATGTCTTCGAGCTCGGCGACGCCGGGCTCGATGTCGCGCGGCACACCGATATCGACCATGAACACCGGGCGGTGCTTGCGCCCCTTGAGCGCCCGCCTGACCATCGCCTTGCTGACCACCGGCTCGCTGCTGCCGGTGGCCGCAATGACAATGTCGGCTTCGGCGAGGTGCGCGGGTATTTCCTCCAGCCCGATCCCATAGCCGTTGAAGGTGGTCGCCAGGCGGTGCGCCCGTTCCAGGGTGCGGTTGGCCACCACCAGGCGCCCGAGTTTCTGCTCGCGCAGATGGCGGGCGCTGAGCTCGATGGTCTCCCCGGCGCCGATCAAAAGCGCCGTGTGGTTCTCGAAGTCGCTGAAGATCTGCTTGGCCAGGCTGACGGCGGCGAAGGCGACCGACACCGGGCTCTCTCCAATCGCCGTGTCGGTACGGATCTGTTTGGCCACCGAGAAGGTGTGCTGGAACAGGCGGCTCAGCGAGGCCCGCAGCGTGCCGGCTTCGGCGGCCGCCTGGTAGGCCGCTTTCATCTGGCCGAGGATCTGGGGTTCGCCTAGAATCATCGAGTCGAGTCCGCCCGCCACGCGCAGAATATGGCGTACGGCGTCCTCGCCCGGATAGCTGTAGAGGTAGGGGCGGATCTGCGCCGGGTCCATATGGTGAAATCTGCCCAGCCATTCGGTCAGACCGTCCAGCTTTTCCTCCTCGACGCCACAGTATAATTCGGTCCGGTTGCAGGTAGAGAGAATGGCCGCTTCGTTGACTGCGGGAAGCGCGGCCAGGTCGTGCAGCGCATCGGCTATACGCTCACCGCCGATGGCGACTTGCTCCCGCAGCTCGATGGGCGCCGTGCGGTGATTGATGCCGAGCGCGATCAGGGACATATGGATACGTCTATGGCTGGAGGGCAAAAATTGTGCGGTATGGTCGAAGCGAATACAAGCCGATAACAGTCTACTGTAGCTTCTGAAAACTTTGCCGTATAGTGGCATGAACCTGGGTCAACGAGCTGAAATCCCGACAATATGATTGGTTTTCGAGACATGGGCGCGGGCCTGCGTTTTGCGGTTGCGGTCGCAGTCGGCCTGCTGCTCGCAGCCTGCAGTCAGCCGCTGTTGAAAGGCCCCGAGCCGCAGGCACCGGCCGAGCCGGCCGCGCCGGAGGAGAAAGCCGAACAGGTACCGGTGGCACCAGTCGTCGAGCCGGAGCAAAAGGCCGAGGAGCCGCTCTCGTCGTCGCTGCTCTACCAGGTGTTGCTCGGCGAGCTCGCCGGCCAGCGCGGCATGATGGATATCTCTGCGACCTCCTACCTCGAGGCCGCGCGCAACAGCAAGGATCCGCGCGTGGCCGAGCGGGCTATGAAAATCGCTGTGTTCGGAAAGCAGCAGGATCTGGCGCTGGAGGCGGCGCGCCGCTGGGTGGAGCTGGCGCCGGACGATCTGGAAGCACGACAAGCGCTGGCGGCGCTGGCATTACGCACCGGTAATCGGCAGGAGGCCGTCGAGCAGTTCGACTACCTGGTGGAGCACGGCCAGGACGAGGAGGGAGGACCCTATCATTCGACGCTGGTGCTGCTGGCGAGGGAGCCCGAGACGCGGCAGGCTCTGGAGGTCATGGAGGAGCTGACGGCGCGGCGCTCCGGCGATCCTCGGGCCCACTTCGCTTATGCGCGCCTGGCGGTCCACGCGGAGAACTGGCAGCTCGCGGCGCAGCAGGTCGAAGAGTGTCTGCGGCTGCGGCCCGACTGGACCGAGGCTCTGGTGCTGCAGGCCCAGGTCAGTCTCAAGCAGGGCCAGGGCGAGGTTGCACGGCAGCGGCTTGCGGCCGCACTGGCGCGCAACCCCGACAACGCCGAGCTGCGCCTGGCCTATGCCCGCCTTCTGGTCGATCTGGAGCAGTTCGAGCTGGCCCGCGCCGAGTACAAGAAACTGCTCGAGCAGCGTCCCGACGATGGCCAGATCGTGTATTCCCTGGCCCTGCTGGCGCTGGAGGCCGGTCAGCTCGATGAGGCCGAGGACTTGTTCAAAAGGCTCCTGGAGCTGGATTTCCAGACCCAGCAGGCTTATTACTACCTGGGCGCGATCGCCGAGGATCAAAAGAAATACCGGCGCGCCATGGACTGGTACCGGGAGATCGAAGACGGAGAGCACTGGCTCGAGGTGCAGATACGGATGGCGCGACTGGAGGCGCTGCAGGGCGATCTCGGCAAGGCGCGCGATCGCCTGCGCACGCTGCGACTGGCGCATCCGGATCAGGCGCAACGCCTGTTTCTGGTAGAGGGTGAAATCCTCACCCAGGTCGATCATCACCAGGAGGCGTACCGTCTCTACAGCGACTACCTGGAAGGCCAGCCGGAAGACACAGAGATTCTCTACGCCCGTGCGCTGGTCGCCGAGCGTCTTGATCTGCTGAAGCAGGCCGAGGAGGACTTCCGCACCGTGCTCACCCAGGATCCCGATAACGCACGCGCCCTTAACGCCCTGGGGTATACGCTGGCCGACCGCACCGACCGCTATGAAGAGGCGCGGGTGCTCATCGAGAAGGCGCTGGCGCAGACCCCGGACGACCCGGCCGTCATCGACAGCATGGGGTGGGTCCTGTTCCGGCTCGGCCGGCTGCAGGAAGCGCGCGGCTACCTGCAGCGGGCGTACGACATGACCGGCGACGCTGAGATAGCGGCCCATCTGGGCGAGGTGATGTGGGTGATGGGTGACAGGAAGGCGGCTCGTCAGCTATGGGAAAAGGCGAGCGAGACCGAGCCGGACGACCCCGTGCTCAGAGACACCCTGCGTCGCTTCGGTCTCTAGCGATATCTACCAGAGTGAGCGGCGATCAGCCGATAGGCCTGCAGGACCCGCCGTGGAGTCAGCCCGATATGCCCCGCCCTTGGATTCCGTGCGCGTTATCGGTCCGTCGGTGCGTGGGACGACGGTGCCCTGAACAGTACCCTTCGGTAACGAAGCAATCTCCGGGGGACCGATTGTAAATTTCGAGATTGTCCCGCCGTGCGCGCGATGACGACGACATTCGCTTTAATCTGGCTGCTTGGAGCTCGCCGGGTTGCACCATCCCCCTGCCGTGGGTCGGCAGGCTCGAGCAGTAAGCATGGTGAGCAAGCCGTGCGCAGGGGAGGCCGCATCCTATACGCTGATCGGCTCCGCATGAAATGCCACTGATGATCCCACCTGCCATTGTTCGTGCTGCTGCATGGATGCTGATCCTCGCGTTCGCGGGATGCGCCGTGCGCCCGCCGGTGCACGAGCCGGCGGCCGAGGCCGCCTGGCTTGCACACCGCGCTTCGCTGGAAGCCCTGACCCGATGGCAGGTCCAGGGGCGAGTCGCAGTCCGCGCCGGGGATGAAGGCTGGAGCGCCAACTTCGACTGGCACCAGCAGGGCGAGGAATACCGCATCCGGCTGCGCGGTCCCTTCGGCCAGGGCGCGGTCGAGCTGCACGGCAACGCGCAGGGCGTATGGCTGCGTCACGCCGAGGGCAAACGGGTCTTCGCACGTGATCCGGAGACGCTGGTGGAACAAGAAACCGGCTGGCGCCTGCCGGTCTCCGGGCTGAGGTCCTGGCTGCTCGGGTTGCCGGCCGCGGAGGTCCAGGCCGACTATCAGTGGGACGCCCAGGGCACCCTGGTGCAAATCGAGCAGGCCGGCTGGCATATCGATTACAACCGCTATCAACAGAGCGGCCCGCTGCGGCTGCCGGCGCGCCTGCGCCTCGAGCGCGACAGCCTGAAGCTGCGGTTTGTGATCGACAACTGGCGATTGTCATGACGCCGGCTCGGCGCGGCGGGCCCTGGCCCGCGCCCGCCAAGCTCAACCTTTTTCTGCATGTCACCGGCCGGCGTCCCGATGGCTACCACGAGCTTCAGACCCTGTTTCAGTTCCTCGACCGCTGCGATGCGCTGTGGCTCGAGCCGCTGGCGGGCGCCGACATCCGCCTGGAAGGGGGTGCCCCGGGGGTGCCGCCGGAGCGGGACCTGATCGTGCGGGCGGCACGGGCGCTAGCCACCCGCGCCGGCTGTCGGCAGGGAGCGCGGATGCGGGTCGACAAGCGCCTGCCGCTGGGTGGGGGGCTCGGCGGGGGCAGCTCCGATGCAGCCACCACGCTGGTGGCGCTCAATCTGCTGTGGGGACTTGGGCTTGGCGACGATGAGCTGGCCGAGCTCGGCCTCGGGCTGGGCGCGGACGTCCCGGTCTTCTTGCGCGGTGAGGCCGCCTGGGCCGAGGGTGTGGGGGAGCGGCTGGCGCGGATGGAGGGGCTGGAGGAACCCTGGTACCTGGTCCTGAAGCCGGCGGTAAGCGTATCTACGGCCGAGATTTTTTCAGACCCCGCATTGACACGCAACACGCCCCGGATCACAATACCCGACTTTCTCTCGGGCGCCGGGGTCAATCACCTTGAGGCAGTGGTGGTGCGGCGGTATCCGGAAGTGGGCAGAGCGCTCGAATGGCTGTCAAGGCACGCGCCTGCGCGTATGACGGGAAGCGGCGCCTGTGTGTTTGCGCCCTTCGCCAATCGGAGGGAGGCCGAAGCGGTGCTCGGGCAGTTACCCGCGCCATGGTCCGGCTTCGTTGCCCGCGGCCGCAACCGCTCTCCCCTACTCGACCGGGTACGAGAGTTTCACAGCTCGGGAATGTAATTGGGGCGTAGCCAAGCGGTAAGGCACTGGTTTTTGGTACCAGCATGCGCAGGTTCGAATCCTGCCGCCCCAGCCAAACGCGGAGCGGGGTCGGGCGTGGACGTTGAGCCTTGCCGGCCGGTCATCCGCGGTGGAACGCGGTCCCCCGGGCGCGGCGCCGGTCCACACAGCGGCCGATTTCGGTCGAGACAGAACAGGTGGGAACAGCATGCAGGTCATGCCTTCAACGGATGCGCCACATCAGCTGATGGTGTTCACGGGCAATGCGAATCCGCGCCTGGCGGGGTCCGTCGCGGACCATTTGCGCGTGAGTCTGGGCAAAGCCGTGGCTGGCGAGTTCAGCGATGGCGAGATCATGGTCGAGATCATGGAGAATGTGCGCGGCCGTGATGTCTTCGTGGTGCAGCCGACCTGCGCGCCGACCAACAATAACCTGATGGAGCTGCTGGTCATGGTGGATGCCCTGCGGCGGGCCTCGGCGGCGCGGGTCACCCCCGTGATTCCCTATTTCGGCTATGCCCGTCAGGACCGGCGCCCGCGCTCGGCGCGGGTGCCCATCACGGCCAAGGTGGTGGCGAAAATGATCGGCGGTGTCGGCGCCGATCGGGTCGTCACCGTGGATCTGCACGCCGACCAGATCCAGGGTTTCTTCGATGTGCCGGTCGACAACGTCTATGCCTCGCCGATTCTGCTCGGCGACGTGTGGCGGCAGAAGTATCCCAACCTGATGGTGGTTTCACCCGACGTGGGTGGCGTGGTGCGGGCGCGGGCGCTGGCCAAACGGCTGGACGACGCCGACCTGGCGATCATCGACAAGCGTCGCCCCAAGGCCAACATCGCCAAGGTGATGCACATCATCGGTGAGGTCGAAGGACGCAGCTGCGTGCTGGTCGACGATCTCGTGGATACGGCGGGCACGCTGTGTGAGGCGGCCAAGGCGCTCAAGGAGCACGGCGCTGAAAGGGTCGTCGCCTACTGCACGCATCCGGTGTTGTCCGGTCCGGCGATCAACAACATCAGCAGCTCGCAGCTCGACGAGCTGGTGGTCACCGACAGCATACCGCTGCGACCGGACGCCCAGGCCTGTCGCCGCATCCGTCAGCTGAGCATTGCCGAGATGCTGGCCGAAGCGATTCGCCGCATCAGCAACGAGGAATCCCTGAGCAGCATGTTCATGGATTGAGGAAGACTCTGATCAGTTTATTACCCCGCCATTGCGAACGAAGCGAAGCAAAATCCATGAAGCGCAATCGGTATCCGAGCCATTGCCACGGTGTCGCGCTTCCCGCAGTGACGAATTCATCGGAGTGTCCTCAGGTGTATTTGGTCCCGCGCCCCGGCGACGGGCCCCGGTCTTTCCTGGTCGCGGGGAAGGTGTTTGTACGAACTGGAGTACCTGGTTATGTCTATTTTCGAAATCGAAGCCGAGTCACGCTCAGACATGGGGAAAGGTGCGAGCCGCCGCCTGCGTCGTGACGGCAAGGTTCCCGCCATTGTGTACGGCGGCGAGGCTGACCCGCAGCCCATCGCTCTGCTGCACAGCGAAGTATTGAAGCGTCTCAATCACGAGGCCTTCTATTCACACATTCTCACCGTCAACGTCGACGGCAAGGCGCACAGGGCGGTGTTGCGGGATATGCAGCGTCACCCCTCCAAGCCGGTCGTGATGCACATGGATTTTCAGCGCATCAGCGAAGATGAGTCCATCCGCGTGCGCGTTCCCCTGCGGTTTACGGGTGAGGACGTGGCTCCGGGCGTGAAGGCCGGCGGTATGGTCAGCCACGAAATGATCGAGGTGGAGCTGGACGTGCTGCCGCGGAATCTGCCGGAGTACATCGAGGTGGATGTATCCGGACTCAATGTGGGCGATACAGTCAAGCTCAGCGATCTTCCGGTGCCCGAGACCGGCAGCCTCGTCGAGCTCGGGCGCGGCGCGGATCACGACCTTACCGTGGTCTCCATCCACACGCGCCGCGGCGCCGCCGAAGCAGGCGAAGGTGAAGGGGCCGAAGGCGGTGAGGCCGGTGCCGAGGTCTGACGCCGATCACGCCGATCAAGCTCATTGTCGGGCTGGGTAATCCCGGCTCGCGCTACGAACCAACCCGGCACAACGCCGGGTTTTGGTTTGTGGACGCGCTGTGCCGCGTGTGTTCCCAGGCATTTCGATCCGAGGCGCGCTTTCACAGCGACACGGCGCGCTGCGTGCTCGACGACAGCGAATGCTGGCTGCAGAAGCCGATGACCTTCATGAATCGCAGCGGTCAGGCCGTGGGTGCGCTGGCCCGATTCTACCGCATCCCCCTGGAGCAGATGCTCGTCGTGCACGACGATCTCGATCTGTCGCCGGGCACCATCCGGCTGAAAAGGGGCGGCGGCCACGGAGGACACAACGGGCTGCGCGACCTGATGAGCCATCTCGGCGGCGGTGACTTCAATCGCCTGCGGGTGGGCATCGGCCACCCGGGGCACCGGGACCAGGTGGTCGAGTATGTGCTCCACCGGCCTTCCGTCTACGACCGGCGGCAGATCGAGGAGGCCATCCAGGCCGCGCTGGAGGCGGTGCCGGACATCGTTGCCGGCCGTTTCGAGCGTGCCATGAACCTCCTGCACGCCAAACCGAAACTCTAGCGCCGGGAAGCGGCGGGTGCGCCACGTTTAGGGGCAACACAGACGGGACTGAACAACGATGGGATTCAAATGCGGCATCGTGGGCCTGCCGAACGTGGGCAAGTCGACGCTGTTCAATGCCTTGACCAAGGCCGCCATCCAGGCGGAGAACTATCCCTTTTGCACTATCGAGCCCAATGTCGGCGTGGTGCCGGTGCCGGATCCGCGGCTGGACAGGCTCGCGGCGATCGTCAGGCCGAAACAGGTGATTTCGACCACCATGCAGTTCGTCGATATCGCCGGGTTGGTCGCCGGCGCTTCCAAGGGAGAGGGGTTGGGAAACAAGTTTCTCGCCAACATCCGCGAGACGGACGCCATCGCCCACGTGGTGCGCTGCTTCGAGAACGACAACGTGGTGCACGTGGCCGGCCGGATCAATCCGGTTTCCGATATCGAGGTGATCAACACCGAGCTGGCGCTCGCCGACCTCGAGACCGTGGACAGGGCGATCGTGCGCGTGGGCAAGGTGGCCAAGAGCGGTGACAAGGCAGCCCGTGCCAGGCTGGCCGTGCTGGAGCAGGTCAGGGAGGGCCTCGACGAAGGCGCGCCGGTGCGGGCCCTGGAACTCGGGGATGACGCGCGTGAAGCGCTGGACGATCTGCACCTTCTCACTGTCAAGCCGACGCTGTATATCGCCAACGTGGCCGAGGACGGCTTCGTGGACAACCCGCAGCTCGACGCGGTGCGCGCGCTGGCGGCAAAGGAGGGGGCGCCGGTGGTGCCGGTGTGCGCGGCCATCGAGGCCGAGCTGGTCGAGCTCGAGGAGGAGGAGCAGCGGGCGTTTCTCGAGGAGCTGGGTCTCCAGGAGCCCGGACTGCACCGGGTGATTCGCGCCGGTTACCGGCTGCTCGGGCTGCAGACCTTCTTCACCGCCGGGCCCAAGGAGGTGCGCGCCTGGACGGTCCCGATCGGTGCAACGGCACCGCGCGCGGCGGGTGTAATCCACACCGACTTCGAAAAGGGCTTCATCCGCGCCGAGGTGACGTCGTACGACGACTTCATCGCCTGCAACGGCGAGCAGGGCGCCAGGGAGGCCGGGAAGCTGCGCCTGGAGGGGAAGGAATACGTGGTGCGTGACGGGGACGTCATGCATTTCCGCTTCAACGTATAGCTGGACAGCAAGACCGCAAATTCCTACAATTTTCCCTCCTTCCCGATCCACCCGGATCGACGGTCACACATGGCAAGGTAGCTCAGTTGGTTAGAGCACAGCACTCATAATGCTGGGGTCGGCGGTTCGAATCCGCCCCTTGCTACCAAAATCAAACAGTTACGCGAACAAATAATAAGCCCCCTTCCGTGTGATCATCATGTAAGCAGGACAGGTTTCCTTGCTACCCTATCGCGGTCCCCACCACCGGAGGCCGCGGTGCTCGAGCACCTCCAGGATCTGTCCTCGTGGACCCAACGAAGAGCGGATCTCCGTTGCCGTCGTGCGCATTCGAGGAAATCAGGTCAGGATGTCTGTTGACGCGCCGAAGCAGTTGTCGGTGGTAGGCGGGAATTGCTATTTGAAGACGAAGCCTGACAGCACAAGGGGACCGGTGGCGCACAACCGTTGTCCTCAATGAGAAAACAGGTTCTGCGTATCGATTCAGATGTGATGCAGTTCGAACTTCCGATAGCTACCCATTATCGAACGCCGGTTGCCGCCGATTGACTCATCATCAGGCTGAAGGCGATCTACTTTTAGGGCGATCCCTGTCTGCACTATCTCTCCCGGAAGGGCAAAAAGGGGGCTCCAACTGGATTGCCGGAACAGGTGCGCTCTTCTTGCTATACCTCAGCGAGCCATTGCAATCATACACACCAAGGAGACTAAATGATGCGTAAGTCACTCCTCATCGTCCTGCTTTTCTCCATGTCTGCCCTCTCCCCAGCCGCTTTCGCCGAAGGGGCGCGCTGGCTGAGCGACATTTTTCCACCGAGTGCTACTGAGCCTGCTGCTACCGAGCAGGTACAGAAAGGGGTTCAACCGCGGGCACCGCAGGCACCGCAGGATGTTATCAGGTCCCAGCAGGAGGCCATGAAGCGTCAGGAAGAAGCGTTCGAAATGCAGCGCAACTTGCAGACACAAGCAATGCAGCGTCAGCGCGAATCCTTCGAAGCCCAGCAGCAGGCAGAACGGAAAGAATTCGACGCCATTCAGAAAACGCAGCGCGAAGATTTTGAATCGCAGCAATTGGCCCAAGCGGAAGCCTTCAAGGCCCAGCAGAAGGCGCAGGAGCAAGATATGGAGCGTCAGCTTGAACTCTTCAAAGCCCAGCAACAAGCCGCCGCTGATTACACCGCACGCATGGAGTCGCAACGCAAGGTACCGGAAGACAAGGCACCGAAACAATAGGCAGGGCCGAGAGCCGCCGCGGAAATAATCGGCGGCCCTCGGGTCGCCGTTTTTATGCTCGAAAGAAAAGCCCCGCCGCAGCGGGGCTGAGTGGTTACACTGTAACGCGCTATCCTTCCGTCTCCACGGGCGGCGCTATACTTGTTTCTATCCTGCTTAATCGGAGAGTTTTGCGAAGATCTGTAGCGTCGACAGCAGGTGCTCCCAAAGCATCGACTCTTGGCGGCGGCCGTCGTGCCGCAACCACCTCACATGGGCACTGGCCATTCTTTCCCCCAGCTCCATGCCCTCAAGAATCAGTGCCCTGTGTGCGGATCGAGTTTCTTTAACTGCAGCCACGTATTCAGCCATCAGTCCGTCCACCATTGCCCGGCGTGGCCTTCTCTCTTGGCTGTTTGATTCTCTAGACATGGTGATCGTCTTGCCAATTCGCGATGCAACGCTTTATCTTCGCAAGTATTGACCCTCTTGGCGCTACGCTGTTTCCTGATTTGCGAAGTAGTGCACATTTTGAAGGTAAATTTGTGATCACCTTCACGCGCGAGAGGTGTCGTTTTCGTTGCCCTCAGTGCGCAACCTTTTCGGGCCACTGTTTGTCTACGTACCGGCGGAGCGCCGTTGCCGGGGACAATCGCAACCAAGCCGTCGCGGTCATTCAATAACCAAGCGCCCCGCCCGAATCTTGAGTAGCGCTTATTCGGTTTCCTGTAAACGCCCAGCGGCTGCACTTCGCTGCGGTAGTGCTCAACGGCGGATTTGTGGCTCATCGTTTCTTCCATGTTTCGCCTCTTTCGTCTTGGTTAGTTGAACATTGTTCGGTTCGTCTTGCGCCATGCGCAGCTCTGCGTTCCATCCGAACTGCCAGCGCTCCATATGCGCTGTCACGCACGCAAAATAATCTTAGGATGTCGCAACAAAGTCCGAGCAGCATTCCGCCAGGGAGGGGAACATGCATAAGAAATAACAAACCGCGGCACCAACGCCTGGAATTAGAAGAGAGTCCCCATGAAAGCTGAACTGATGTACTGGGTCGTCCCTGGCTGGCAAGACAACCCTGGGCGGTCTTGGGTACCCCCGACTTACACCATCGGCTGTCCATGTGAACCGTGCCCGCATCGCCGCGGCTGTCAGCATGAGTGCAAGCCTTTTCGGCAATGGGTTAAGCGAGGAAGCATGTCAAAAGCCAAGCGATTTCTGGTTACCGAACCATAGGCGCGGGGACGTATTTGGTCATTCATCGGGTATCACCTCTTTGTTGATCGAACTGGTGTGCACGCCCGCCGCCCGACGCGAAACGATCGTATTCATCGGCGCATTTCCAGCGGCTTCGCAAAGGCGCGGGCGATAGCTGTCGATGCCCGAGTGCGGTCATGATCTCTACGGCCTCGGCGCCGCTCATCGCCATACTGGTGGCGAGGCTGTGACGCAAGGCGTGGAGGCCGATCGCGGCAGGGAGGCCCGCCTCATCCCGTATCTGACGCCAGGGCTTCGCCAGTGAGCCGGGACGATCCCCTCTGGTGGGGGGGAACACGAAGTCCTCTGTGTCGCCCTCTGGTTGCCTGGCGATGATCGCCTGCGCGGCAGCCGGCAACCCGATAATGCGCCGCTGCCCGGTGGCCTTTCCTGTCTTGTGGGAAGTAGGTGGCAGGACAAGCGCACAGCGCTTTATGTCAACTTGCGACCAGCGCAGGCGGGCGATCTCGCCGCGCCTCGCGCCAGTCAGGGCGATAACGCGAATTGCGTCGGCGACGGGTGAGCGCAGGCGCTTCTAGTTTTCCATGCGCTCAAGCGTCTGAAAAAGCCGCTTGTTAACGTATTTCTTCCCCAGTGTCGGTTTGGCGTGCCGCTCAACGCGCTCCTTGTCGTTTGTCTGGGTCGCTTCAGGGCGTTCCTTGAAGCGGGCTGACTCGATCCATTGGTCGAGCATCTGAGCAACCGTCAGCGCCTCTCGGGCGGCCTGCGTGTCGGCCAAGGGGTCGCCGCCGGTCTCGACAATGCGCCGCAAACGCTTGGTGCGCTTCCTGGCCTGTTCGGCCGTCGTAATGCCGCTCACCCTGCCGATAGTTGCGCGCCGGGTTTTGCCTTCCGGACTGCGGTACTGGTAAACGAAGCTTCGGACGCCGCTCGGTAGCACTTGCAGGCCGAAGCCCTTGATCTCATCGTGCCAGAGGTAAACGCGCACCTTTTGGGGTGCCGTAGCATCGACGGTTCGCTTGGTGATCTTGGGCATTTCCATTCCTGCCGACGTGCTTACACGGCGCGCTGTGTAAGCACCATGTAAGCAGGAAAGAGTAAGTCGGAGTAATTTCTGTCCCGACCCCTGCAACGGATGGTAAGCCTGAGCTATTGCTGAATCGCTGAGAAAGTAAGGGAGGGTAGCTCTGTGTAAGCGGCGGTAGGTTGGCTCGAACTGCACCCATAATGCTGTGGTCGGCGGTTCGAATCCGCTCCTTGCTACCAGAAATCAGCGAGTTAATAACGATTGCGTTGCCAATGCTGACCTGCGCAAGCACGACGTGAAGAGCCAGATAAGGGGACAGAAATTGTGATGCTGGCCTGGGCTCAAAGTCGAAGCTTTCGAAGTATTCGCGATACTGGCAGAGGGATCGTCCGACAGGACACGAATTGAGGGGAAAAGGCAAAAGCCCTGCTCATGTGGCTGGAAAAGATCTTGCCGCTCATTAATGAGGAAGGCAGCAGTGAAGAGAAAAGGAATGAGCGGCTCCGCACGGCTGTCACGAAACGTGCCTCGGCGCTTAAAAAAAAGCCAGCGCCCCTTGGACGCTGGCTCGCCGCTGGCTTGCGGAGGAGCCTCGACCGGCGATACATATCGCAGGATCCCCACGCCCTGCATCACATGGTCCCATTCTGGGCCAACCAGTATGAATGTCACATCAGGGGATGAATGAATTCCTCATCGGGGATTTGAATGAAAAGCCCCGCGAGAGCGGGGCTGTGTCTACCGTGTTCCAAACTTGATATCTTCCATTCCGCCAACGGTAACGGAAAGATTCGCTTCGAATTCGTGGAGCTGCGCCAATCACAGCGCAAATCCCACCCAGATGCCGCTCACAAACCAGATTGCGCACAATCCTCCGGCAACAATCCAGTAGCCGAGATCATAGGCTTTGTCGTCATATTCCTCCATAGCTTCCGTCCTCTGTCCTTGCATGGTTCCCCTCCTTCGAATGGTTCTAAACCAGCCCTAACGAAACGTTATCAACCAACTGTCTGCAATTCGCGCGCCATGTACAATTAGCGCTTGATCTTCAGGAACTATTTTTTTGGTCTGGTCGGGCGTCGCGCGTTAGTCCCTACTCATGTAGCGAAACTTGTCGCCATATTGTGACGGGCGCGGCAGCTGCGAACCGAGCACTGATTGATCAGGATCGAAGTCGTTTCCCCACGCTTTTCTAGCGTCGCTTCCTAACCATACGGGAAATGCCGAACGCACCGGAGCGGGACTCCGCCGCTGCGGTGTAACGCTGTTAAGGCGCCGTCTTGGAACGCACCGCACCAGTACCGTCACGTTGACGGAGGCTACGTGCCGTGAATAGTTCTCAAGTCTCAAGAGCAAAATTCCGCAGTATGTCTTTCCATGAGTAGCCAGACTATAAATGCAAGGACTAGGCGGCAACGGACTTCTTACAATGACTACGTGGCTACAAGCGCTCTGCAGAGGAGCACAGACGGACCCGGCCAGGTGTGCTCAATTGGCGACATTTTTGGCAAGGCTGGCAATAGCGCTGGTGGTGGGTGTTGTTTTCATTATTGCCTATTAGAGGTGGGCGCGCCTGAAATTACACGAGCGGCTGCACGCCCTCGACTCACGGCAGGCGAATCTACTGCCGGGACAAGAAGCCCCGCCGGAGCGGGGCCATACCATTGAGGACTACCCATAAGAGAGTCAGCGCCCCGGTGCACAAGACGCCGGCTCGTCGCGGTCGGAGGAGCCGGATCGGTGAATTGCCGTCCAGTTCGCAGAATTTTTTCCCGTGTCAGTTACTACTGATCATGCATTCTGATACTTTACGAAGCACAATCGCCGGAATTGGACAAGCCGACACAGCGTTAAGATAAATGCATCGGAGGATAGGTTATGGTGGGATCAAGGAAAGCATCCTTCGCGATTGAAGTGGAGGAAGGGTTATGAATTCAAGCGTACAGGGTGCGGTCAGCGACTGCTTCGATCGCGCCGTACCTTTGATTGCCGCAATTGCTGTTTGGATGAATTCTCCGGTCGCACAAGCGGCCTCTATCGACACATTCACTGACCGAGCAGCATGGGAGGTAGCGGTCGGCAACGACTTCGTCACTGAGGATTTTAACGCGGCAGCAACCAAACCACTGTCGGTCGGCCTTAACAACGTGGGGCTTATTGATATTCGAGTAAACGGAGACGTGGGATTTAATTCGCTAACAACTTATTTCCAAGGAGATAGTAGGAGTCAACCTGGTTGGACGCAGGACCTTGTCTTCAGAGACCCCGTCATAGGCTTTGGTGGCCACTGGAACGGCACTACTACGAATGCGTCGCTGGTAGCTATTATTTCCGGCCAAACAATAAAATTTTCAGAGTACTTGGCGCATCCGGGCTCGGGCTTTCTCGGTTTTGTCTCCGATACACCCTTCACTGAGGCGCGGATCAGCGACGAAGGCATTGCTCCAAACGAGACCTACACTCTTGACAACTTGAGTTTCACGATAGCCGCGCCGGTCCCCCCTGCCATCTATCTCTTAGCCACCGGGCTGCTCGGGTTGGTTGGAGTGGCGAGAGGGAAAGCGGCGTAATCACCACAACAGCGTCAGCGCAGACAGCGGCCTTCAGGTTGTCGGATGCGCGGCGTGGTCTAAAGCGAATGTTGCTTTCTGGACCAGAGCCGCTGTTCCTGGCCAACGGAAATCCTTCAGATCCGGGACCGCTGAACGGTGAAAATCGGCCAGAAGCGGTCATTCATAAAAAGCGAGCGAGAAGCCATTCCGTCGCTCGCACATGGAGATCAAAGACTACCTTCAGGGCGATACATACGGTGAGTCAACGAGACGCCAAACTGAAGGTCGCCGCATCAAGTAGAAATCAGCATCCGCTAGCTCGGTGACATACCACCTAGACCCTAGCTCGTACCAGGTTCGGTCGGAGCACTTTGGGTTCGAGCAGACTCAGGAGTCAGTGCTCTTTCCAAGTTTCTGATGCGTTGCTGGAGTCGGTTGATCTCCGCCTGTAACGCGTCAGTTCTGGGTTGCGGGGCGCCATATTCCCGCGCCGGGTAACTGTAACCGGGACTTGGGGAACCACCATAACCATAACCCGACCATCCGTTCCCAAAGGGTCGGCCTCTATAACCATAGCCCGAGCCAATCCTCGGATTTCCGTAGTAACCGACGCGGTCTCTGTTGTCGCCGCTCCACTCTGACTGATTGATCTTGCTGAACATGTTTTTGCACATGTCAAACGCATATGCGATTCCAGTGCCGGTAAACATCGCTGTACTAAAAACGACAACGATCGCTCGCTTCAAAATCACTCCATTAGACAT
>JASFKW010000012.1:0-51563 GCA_050118435.1 Gammaproteobacteria bacterium
TCGGCGGCTGGCGACGAGCATGCGCGCGCCCTACCCGGCCTTGACCTGTTTGCGCGCGCGCCCGTGGGTCTCGGCCGACAGGGCACGGCCGATGAGGCGCAGCTCGTCGCGGATCTCTTCGGCGAGATGCGCGTGTCCGGAAGACAGCTCGTCGGCGAGCCGCTTGATGTTGACGTCCAGGTTGCGCATGTGCTGCTCCAGGGAACCGTCGACCTCGCCGCGCGCCTCGGCCAACCGGGTCAGTAGCGGGTTCAGGTCGTCCTGGCCCTTGCTGAGCGCGGCCATCAACCGCTGGCTGTCGCGCGCCAGATCGGCGAACACTGCCAGCTCGCGCGCCAGCATCAGAATCTGATCGTTGGTGGTGCGCCTCTGCTCTTCGTCGCGGCTGACGTGGCGCTGCAGCCGGTCCAGGGTCTCCGCGGTCTGCTCCAGCATCGCATGGATGTAGGCGGGCTCGCTCAGCTCGCGCTCGCCGATGGTGCCGCTGCTCAGGCGCGTGACCCCCGAGAGCCAGTCCTCCAGCTCGTTGAAGAAGCGGTTCTGCGCGTGCCCCGCCTGCAGGTCGAGAAAGCCCAGCACCAGGGAGCCGGCCAGACCGAACAACGAGGAGCTGAACGCAGTCCCCATGCCGGACAGTGGAGCGCGCAGCCCGTCCAGCAGGGTGCCGAACACCGCGGCCTCGGCGGCGTTATCGGCCAGCTCGTTGATGATGTCGCCGACCGCGCCCACGGTGATCAGCAGCCCCCAGAAGGTGCCGAGCAGACCGAGGAAGATCAGCAGTCCGATGACGTAGCGCGACAGGTCCCGTGACTCGTCGAGCCGCAGCCGCACGCTGTCCAGCAGCGAGCGCAGCGACAGGGGCGACAGTCTGAGCAGCTCGCTCTCGTGCTGGCCCAGCATGCGGGCCAGCGGCGCCAGCAGCCGCGGATGCTCGGGCGGCGGGCGCCGGAGGCGGGAGGCTTTCTTGCCGCGAAAATGATTGATCCAGGCAACTTCGGTAGACAGCGTGCCCACCTGGCGGAAATTGATCACGATCCCGCCGAGGAACACCACCAGGATGATGCCGTTGAACACCGGATTGGCGTAGAACGCGTCGGCGAGCGGCGCGTAAAGCAGTGCCACCGCGACCCCGACCAGGGCGAGGAACGGGACCATACTGAACAACACCTGCGTCGGCCGCGTCATGTCAGTCCTCCGTGTTTGCTATCGATGGTGCGCCCGGCGGCTGCCGTCGCGGCGATGCTCGGGAACCTTGCTAGAGTAGCACAACCCGGCAGCAGCCGCGCCCGTGCGCGATCGACTGCAGTCGACGGCGCCCCACCGCACCTGCGTCTAGGCGTTCCCGATGAACGGCACGGGTACCCCCAGGAGCGCAGCGACCACGGCCGCAGCCACAATGACCACTGCAATGACCAGCACCACAACGAGGTGGCGTTCGTAAGTAAACATGTGCATTTCTCCTTCTGCGAGGCCGCAGCTTCAGCCCGTGCGTGACACACCGCTGCACCACCGGCCGCCAACCGCACCCCTCCGGCATGGTCGGCCAATGGTAGCGAAAAACAGGCGCGCTCCGCAGCATGTTTGTGCCGCCCGCCAGCGGGCGGGCCTGTCCTGCCCGCTTCCCCCGCGATGCAGGCGGTTCGTCATGGCGGGGGCAGGAGCCTTCAGCCGCGAGGCCGTGGCGGGTAGCAGTCTCTGGAGTTACGCTGCAAGCTTCGGCCGAATGCGTCGTCACTGCGTGTCTCGCAATGACGCCGTAGTCACGCAACGACGCTCTGGCTGCCGTTTCCCTTAATAGACCACCCGGACGTGGGCGTCTCCGGCCAGCTCGCGCAGGCGGTGCAGCAGCTCGTCGGTCGGGTGCACCCGCCAGCCCTCGCCCAGGGTCATGTGGGCCTGCGCCGCCGCGCCGAGGTAACGGATGCCCACCGGGCAGCGGCCTTCGCGGAAGGGTGAGAGCACACTGGCCAGCGTGCTCACGAAACCATTGCCCGCGCGGGTCTCGGCCACATCCACCACCAGCCGCTTGGCATACACTTCCCGCGCCTGGTCGATCTCGTACATGCGCTCGGCGTTCAGGCGCATGCTTCCGGAAAACTCGTCGAAGCCGAGTGTGCCCTGCACCACCAGCACCTTGTCGATGGCGAGCAGCGCGCGGTACTGTTCGAAGACTTTGGAAAACACCCGGATCTCCATGCGCGCAGTGCGATCGTCCAGGGTTACGAAGGCCATGCGCGCGCCGCTCTGGGTGTTGCGGGTGCGGAGCTCAACCACCAGGCCGGCGAGCACCACGGTCTTCTCTTGGCCACGGCGCGGGGCCCCGGCCGGCGCCGCCGCGCCCTCCTCGCCGAGCTCCGAAAGGGAACCGCTGATGATGCTGGCGAGCTCCTCGCGGTAGCGGTCGATGGGGTGGCCGGTCAGGTACAGGCCCAGGGTTTCCTTTTCACCGGCCAGCCTCTGCTCCTCGCTCCACTCCGGGACATCCACCGGGGCGAGCACCGGCAGCGCGTCGGCCGCATCCACCACGCTGCCGAACAGGTCGGACTGGCCGGCTGCCGAATCACGCAGGTGCTGCTCGGCCGACTTGATCGCCTCGGGCAGCTGCAGCATCAGAGAGGCGCGGTTCGCGCCCAGTCCGTCCAGGGCGCCGGCGCGGATCAGCGCCTCGTAGACGCGTCGCGTGACCTTTCGCGAATCCACCCGCCGGCAGAGGTCGACCAGCGACTGGTAGGGGCCGTTGGCCGCCCGCTGCTGGATGATGCCCTCGATGGCCGACTCGCCGACGCCCTTGACCGCCCCGAGACCGTAGATCACCCTGTCGTCGCCCTCCGCGGTGAAGGCATAACCGGAGCGGTTGATGTCCGGCGCCACCACCTCGAGCTTCATATGCCGGCATTCGTCGATCAGCGTCACCACCTTATCGGTGTTGTCCATGTCCGCCGACAGCACCGCCGCCATGAACGGTGCCGGGTAGTGCGCCTTGAGCCAGGCCGTCTGGTAGGACACCAGCGCATAGGCGGCCGAGTGCGACTTGTTGAAGCCGTAGCCGGCGAATTTCTCCATCAGGTCGAAGATGTAGGTGGCGGTCTGCTCCTCCACCCCGCGCTTGACCGCGCCTTCGGTGAAGATGGCGCGCTGCTTGGCCATCTCCTCGGCTTTCTTCTTGCCCATGGCGCGGCGCAGCAGGTCGGCGCCGCCGAGCGTGTACCCGGCCAGCACCTGTGCGATCTGCATCACCTGCTCCTGGTAGAGAATCACGCCGTAGGTGGGCTTGAGGATGTGCTCCAGATCCGGATGCGGATATTCCACTTTGGCCCGGCCGTGCTTGCGGTTGATAAAGTCATCCACCATGCCCGACTGCAGCGGGCCGGGCCGGAACAGCGCCACCAGCGCCACGATGTCCTCGAAGCAGTCCGGCTGCAGGCGCTTGATGAGGTCCTTCATGCCGCGTGATTCGAGCTGGAACACCGCCGTGGTCTGGTAGGCCTTCAGCAGCTCGAAGCTGAGCGGGTCCTCCAGCGAGATGGCGTTGATGTCCAGCGGCGCTTCGCTCTGTTCCGCGCGCCGGGCGTTGATGGTCTGCAGCGCCCAGTCGATGATGGTCAGGGTGCGCAGCCCGAGAAAATCGAACTTGACCAACCCCACCGCCTCGACGTCGTCCTTGTCGAACTGGCTGACGACGTTGACGCCGCCCTGCTCGCAGTACAGCGGTGTGAAGTCGGTGAGCCGGGTCGGGGAGATCACCACCCCGCCGGCGTGCTTGCCGGCATTGCGGGCCAGGCCCTCCAGGGCGCGCGCCAGATCCAGCAGCGCGCGCACGTCCTCCTCCTGCTCGTAGAGCTCCCGTAGCGCCTCTTCCTGGTCCAGCGCCTTGTCCAGGGTCATGCCGATCTCGAAGGGAACCAGCTTGGCGATGCGGTCCACGAAGCCGTAGGGGTGACCCAGCACGCGGCCCACGTCGCGTACCACGGCCTTGGCGGCCATGGAGCCGTAGGTGATGATCTGGGAGACCTTTTCGCGACCATAGTGCTCGGCGACATACTCGATGACGCGGTCGCGGCCTTCCATGCAGAAGTCGACATCGAAGTCGGGCATCGACACGCGCTCGGGATTCAGGAAGCGCTCGAACAGCAGCTCGTACCTGAGCGGATCGAGGTCGGTGATGGTCAGCGCATAGGCCACCAGCGAGCCGGCCCCCGAGCCGCGCCCCGGACCGACCGGCACGCCGTTGTTCTTGGCCCACTGAATGAAGTCGGCGACGATCAGAAAATAGCCGGGGAAGCCCATGGACACGATGACGTCGAGCTCGGTTTCCAGGCGCTCGTCATACGGCCTGCGCCGCTCGGCGAAATCCGGCGCCTGGGGATCGAACAGCCGGTCCAGGCGCCTCTCCAGGCCGGCGCGCGCCTGCTGGCGGAAGAACGCCTCCATGGTCAGCCCGTCCGGCACCGGAAAATCCGGCAGGTAGTTCTTGCCGAAGCTCAGCTCCAGGTTGCAGCGACGGGCGATCTCCACACTGTTTTCTAGCGCCTCGGGCAGGTCGGCGAACAGCTCCTGCATCTCCTCTGGCGTGCGCAGGTACTGCTGATCCGAGTGACGCTTCGGCCGACGCGGATCGTCCAGGGTGCGCCCGTCGTGGATGCACACCCGCGCCTCGTGGGCCTCGAAGTCGTCGCGTTTGAGAAAGTGCACATCGTTGGTGGCCACCACCGGCACCCGGTGCGCGCACGCCAGCTCCACCGCCGCGTGCAGGTACTCCTCCTCGCGCGGACGACCGGTACGCTGCAGCTCAAGATAGAAGTGCTCGGGGAAGAGCTGCAGCCAGGACTGCAGGCGCTGCTCGGCCAGAGCGCGGTTGCCTGCGAGCAGGGCCTCACCCACGTCGCCCTCGCGGCCGCCCGAGAGCGCGATCAGGCCCGCGCTCGAGCCCTCCAGCCAGCCCACATCCAGCATGGGAATCGACTGGTGCTGGCCCTCCAGGTAGGTGCGCGACACCAGCTCGGTGAGGTTGCGGTAGCCGGTGCTGTCCTTGCAGAGCAGCACCAGGCGCCAGGGCCGGGTCGGCTGGGCCGCATTGCGCAGCCACATGTCGACCCCGATGATGGGCTTGACCCCGGCCACCATGGCGGCGCGGTAGAACTTGACCATCGAGAACATGTTGCTCTGGTCGGTGACCGCCACCGCCGGCATGCCCCCCTCGGCCACCGCCTTGACCAGCGGCTTGATGCGAGCCACGCTGTCGACCAGCGAGTACTCGGTGTGCAGGTGCAGGTGGATGAAGCCGGGATGCATGGATGGAGTTTCCGTTTTTGCGGAGCGCGATTCAAGGCTTGACAGGGGCGGCTGCGATGGGGTGGATCGTACCTGAGCCGCGAAGGAAGCCGAGGCCGCAAGTCGGCAGATGTCAGTGGAATTTCAGGGCTACCCGGGGACGTTGGGCTTCGCCCTCCTCAGCCCATCCTACCGCGGTATCCGACCGCGTGGCAGCCGGTAGGTTGGTCTGAGCGCAGCGATGCCCAACGGCGCAGTGCCGGAACCGGTGGCGTGCTTGCCGCGAACGCGCTCCATGCCGCACGCCCCGTTACTTCGTTTCTCGCAACCGGCTATTGATCAGCGGTTTCTCGGTTTCGCCGGTGCGCCCCTCGGCGCGTCCTCGCGGCTGAGCGTTACCCTCCCCGCCCTCGCCCGCCTCAAGCAATTCGAGGAAGGCGCGTAGCTCTCCCAACATCTGATCGTAGAACGGGTTGTAGGTCAGGCGCCGTACCACCTGGCAGTCGTGGGTTTCCTGGAACATCTCTCCCAGGCAGTCTTCCTGGCCGGCCTTGCAGCGCCGGTACTTTTGCTGGTCCAGGACGTAATAATGCACACAGAAACGGTAGCGGCCCTCTGCACCGTAGTGCGGGTTGTCGGGCGACTGCAGCAGCGCGGTGTGCGAGAAGCTCTGGATGCCCTGCTCGGGCAGATGACAGGCCACCAGCCGCACGCCGTCGGGCACCGCGGGCTTGCCCGTAGAGTAGAGCAGCATGCGCTTGGGCGCGGTGCGCAGCTGACCGAACCACTCCAGCGTCGCCCGGCTGTCCACCGTCACGTCGTTCTCACTCGCTACCACGAACACCGGCGTCTGCAGCCGGGTCTCCGATCGCAGCCTTCTCACCGATCTGACCAGGCGGTAGGCCTCGCAGATGGCCCGGTTGCTCAGCGACTCGTACTTGAACGGATCGTCATCGGGCTGCAGGTCCAGCCAGTTGAAGCGCTTCCAGATGCGACCCAGGCGCGACAGGGGGCAGGCGAGCCCGGCGATCCGCCGCACCCGCAGAGCGGGCGCGAACAGGAACAGAGCCTTGATGGCACGGTGGTGCAGGGCCTGATAAATGTTGAGCGCGGCGCCGGCGGAAAACCCCAGCAGGTAGATGTCCTCGACTTCCCCGGCGAGCAGATCGAGCGCGTGCTGGTGGGCCTGCAGCCAGTCCTGCCAGCCGATCTGCAGCAGGTCACCCGGGCGGGTGCCGTGCCCGGGCAGCACGATGGCGAAGACGTAGAAGCCCTGGCGGCGGAAGAACTCGGCGATGTCGCGCACCAGGAAGGCCGAATCGCTCAGCCCGTGGACCAGCAGAATGCCCCGCGACGGCTTTCCCGGGCCGTCCGGCCGCAGCACGAAGGGGCAGTTGCCGTCGACGATGTCGAGCCGCGAGGGGGTGCCCAGGTCGGTCCGGGCGGCAGCGACGCGACGGCGCCATTCGGCGATATACTCCTCGACGCTGCGCGCGTCGCTCTGGAAGGTGCTGTTGAGACCCGAGCAGCGGTGGCGCTCGGCGAGCTGCTCGACGCTGAAGATCGTATGCCAGAGGGTGCGCAGGCGTGCCATGCGCCCCCTAGACGCGTTTCAGGCGCAGCGCCAGGACCCGGCGCACCGGTGCGAAGGAGCGCCGGTGCAGCGGGCAGGCGCCGAGCGCTTCCAGCGCCTCCAGATGCGCCCGGCTCGCGTAGCCCTTGTGCTGTGCCAGGCCGTAGCCCGGGTAGAACGCGTCCAGCTCGATCATCTCCCGGTCACGGCTGACCTTGGCGAGTATGGATGCCGCGCTGATGGCGGGTATCGAGGCGTCCCCGCCCACCACCGCCACCGCCGGACAGGCGAACTGCGGGCATTGGTTGCCGTCGACCAGCACCAGCTCCGGCGCCCGCGACAGGGCCGAGACGGCACGCTGCATGGCGAGCAGGCTGGCCCGCAGGATGTTCAGGCTGTCGATCTCTTCGACCTCGGCGCGCCCCAGGGACCAGGCCAGGGCGCAGGCGCGGATCTCACCGGCGAGGGTTTCCCGCTGTTCGGGGGTCAGCATTTTGGAATCCTTCAGCCCGGCGACCGGTCGCGCCGGATCCAGTATCACCGCCGCCGCCACCACCGGTCCGGCCAGCGGCCCGCGGCCAACCTCGTCTACCCCGGCGGTCAGCTGCGCAGACCTGTCGAAATCGAAGTCCCGCTGTCGCATCAGCGCCCCACCCGCTCCAGCACCGCCGCGGCGGCCCGGCGGGCCGCATCGCGGCGCAGGCCACGGTGCACTGGGGCGAAGGCCTGCGTCTGCCGCGCCGCCAGCTCCGGGTGCCGCAGCAGAGCCAGCAGCGCCGCGGCGAGCCGTCGCGGACTGGCGTCGCTCTGAAGGTATTCCGGCACGTGCTCCCTCCCCAGCAGGTGATTCGGCAATGATACGTAGGGCACCCGTAACATACGTTTAACCACGGGGTAAGTGAAGGGGTGCAGGCGGTAGGCCACGATCATCGGCCGGCCAAGCAGCATGCACTCCAGCGCGGCGGTGCCCGAGGCCAGCAGCACCGCGTCGGCGTCCGCCATGGCCTCGCGCGCCCGTCCCTCCAGCAGGGTGAGAGGCAGGTCGGCATAGTCGGGACGCGCCAGCCAGCGCCGGCACAGCGGCGCGAGATGCGGCCCCGCCACCGGCAGCACGAAGCTCAGCTGCGGCATGGCGTTGCGGCACAGGCGCGCCGCTTCGAGGAACACCGGCAGCAGCCGCCGGACCTCCCCGGCGCGGCTTCCCGGCAGCAGGGCAACGCACCGCGGGGCGTCTCCGGGGGCATCGCGCCGCTGCGCGGCGGGCGGGATCGCGTCGGCCAGCGGATGTCCCACGCAGGTCGCGGGCACGCCCGCCTCCTGATAAAAGGCAACCTCGAAGGGAAACAGCGTCATCATCAGGTCTACGCCGGCGCGGATTTTTTTCAGTCGATAGCGGCGCCAGGCCCACACCGAGGGGCTGACCCAGTGCACGGTGACGACGCCGTGCCGTTTCAGGGCGCGCTCCAGCGACAGGTTGAAATCCGGGGCGTCGATGCCGACGAAGACATCCGGAGTCCGGTCCGTGAACCGGCGACGGACCCGCCTGCGCAGCGCCAGCAGCCGTGGGAGGTGCGCGGCCACCTCGGCCAGGCCCATTACGGCGAGCTGCTCGGCGTCGGCCAGCACCCGGCAGCCGGCGGCGCGCATGCGCGGTCCGCCGACACCTTCGAACTGCGCCTGCGGGCAGCGTTCGCGGATCGCCTCGATGAGGGCCGCGCCGAGCTGATCGCCGGACAGCTCGCCGGCGACCAGTCCGATTCGCAGGGGTGGCGGTTGCATGGGGTGCACCTTCCGATGGGGCCGACCGCGGCTCAGCGCACGATACTGCGGCGGCGGGTCGCGACGAATCGGCGCAGCTGCGCAATATCGTCATTGCCGGCTTCAAGCGTCTCGAGCCGCTGCAGCGCCTCCTCCAGCCTGAGACCGGAGCGATACAGGACCCGGTAGGCCTCCTTGAGCGCACGGATGCGGGGCGCGGAAAAGCCGCGCCGTTTCAGGCCTTCGACGTTCAGGCCGCGCGGTCTGGCGCGTCCTTCGCCAATCATGATGAACGGCGGGACGTCCTTGTTGACGCGCGCCCCGTAGGCCGCAAAGGCGTGAATTCCGATGTGGCAGAACTGGTGCACCAGGGTGGCGCCCCCCAGCGTGGCATGGTCTCCGACGTGTACATGGCCCGCCAGGGTGACGTTGTTGGCCAGCACCGTGTGGCTCCCCACCCGACAGTCGTGGGCGATGTGCACATAGGCCATGATCCAGTTGTCGTCACCGATACGGGTCACGCCCTGGTCCTGCACCGTGCCACGGTTGATGGTGACGTATTCGCGGATGCTGTTGCCGTCGCCGATCTCCAGCCGCGTGCTCTCACCGCGGTATTTTTTGTCCTGGGGGGCTTCGCCCAGACAGGCGAAGGGGAATATCCGGTTGCCGCGGCCGATGCGGGTGGCTCCGGTGATCACCACGTGGGCGCCGATCCAGGAACCGCTGTCGATTTCGACACCCGCGCCGATGACGCTGTAGGGCCCGACGACCACGTCGGCCGCGATGCGGGCGAGCGGATCAACGGCCGCTGTCGGGTGAATCGGCGTATCGCCGGCCGCACCGTTCATTGCGCTCGCGCGAGATCACGCCGGGGAAGACGCCGTGACAGATCTGGCGGGAGATGAGGTGCCGTGGGGCGACCAGCGCCGACCCGGAAACGCCGCAGACACTCAGCCTGCGATCTTGCGCTCCGTGCACATGATGGTGGCTGTGGCGGCGGTATTACCGTCCACCGTTGCATCGGTATCAAAAACCCAGATTCCCCGTTTGGTTTTGATCAGGTTGACAGCCAGTCGCAGCTGATCACCCGGTTCCACCGGTCGCTTGAAGCGCGCATTGTCGATCCCGACGAAGTAATACAACGAGTCGCGCTCGGCGCCCCGGTTTTCGGTGCGGAACGCCAGCAGTCCCGTCGCCTGAGCGAGCGCCTCGAGAATCAGCACGCCGGGCATGACCGGCTTCTCGGGGAAATGGCCCTGAAAGAAGGGCTCATTGAAGCTGACGTTCTTGATGCCGACGAGCGATTTCCCTTCCTCGAATTCCACTACCCGGTCGACGAGCAGAAACGGATAGCGGTGCGGCAGCAGCTTGAGAATTTCATTGATATCCATGGCGCGTAATTAAACCCAATAGTCGGTGGCTATGCTAGCGATTTATTCCCCTCGCTCCCGTTCCAGTGCATCGACGCGCTTGGCCAGTCCGGCCAGGCGTTTCATGGCCGCGGCATTGCGCCTCCACAGGCGGTTTTCCATCAAGGGGGTGCCGGCCGAATAGATACCGGGCTCGGTAATCGAGCGGGTGACCATGGACATGCCGGTCACCTGTACATGGTCAGCGATCTCGAGATGACCGACCACGCCCACGCCGCCGGCCAGCCTGCAGCACCGGCCGATGCGGGCACTGCCGGAGATACCCACGCAACCGGCGATGGCCGTGTGCGCGCCAATGAACACGTTGTGGGCGATCTGGACCTGGTTGTCGATCTTCACACCCTGTTCGATGACGGTGTCGCCGAGTGCACCGCGGTCCACGGTGGTGTTGGCGCCGATTTCCACTTCGTCCCCGATCCTGACGCTGCCGAGCTGCGGCACCTTTTCCCAATGGTCCCCGCCCCAGGCGACGCCGAATCCGTCGCTGCCGACGACAACGCCGGAATGCAGCGTCACGCGCTCGCCGAGGACCGCGGCGCCGAGCAGGGTAACTCCGGGCAGCAGCCGGGTATCCGCGCCGACGCGAACGCCCGCGCCGATGAAGCAGCGCGCGCCGACCTCCACCCGTGGGCCGATGTCGGCATCGGCTTCGATGACGCTGAGCTCGTCGATGCAGGCGCTGGGGTCAAGGCGGGCACGAGGATCCACGACCGCGCTGGGATGAATGCCCGCTTCCACGGGTGCGACCGGATGGAGCAGCCGCGCCGCCCGCGCGTAACAGAGATACGGGTGCTCTGTGACCAGCGCTGCAACCGGACAGGCGGCGGCGTCGGCTTCTGCGAGCACCACCGCCGAAGCCCGGGTGGCGGGCAGGTGCCGGCGGTACCGGGCATTGGCCAGAAAGCTCAGATCACCGGGCCCGGCCTGCTGAAGCGTGGCCACCTTCGCCACCCGCATATCGCCGTCGCCGCGCAGCTCGACCTCGAGCCGCTCTGCCAGCTCCGAAAGCTTGGGGCCTGTTAACACTTACCCGATCGCCGGCCGGACTGCTACTTGCCGCCGGCCTTGAACTCCTTCTTCAGCTTGTCCAACACCTGCCCGGTGACGTCCACGCTGTCGCTGGAGTACACCACGCCCTGCCCCAGAATGATGTCGTACTTCTTCTCCTTGGCGAGCGCCACGGTGGCGTCGTACATCTGCCGCTGCAGCTTGGCCAGCACCTCGTTCTTGCGGATATTGAGATCGTCGCGGAACTCATCCTGGGTGCGTTTGAGCTCGCGACGCTTGGCCAGAATCTCGCGTTCCAGCTTGCTGGTCGCGGACTCGCTCATCACGGCGCCGTCGCGCGACAGCTGGTCCTCCAGGCTACGGATCTCCTTCTGCAAATTCAGCAGCTCCTGCTCGCGCGGCGCGAACTCGGTTTCGAGCTTGGTCTGGGCGGATTTGGCCTGGGGCGCCTCCTCCATCAGCTTGACCGTGTCGACGAAGCCTACCTTAGTGTCTGCCCGGACAGGGAGTGCAATTGCACCGAGCGCGAGTGCAGCCACCAGCATACTGTGGATCAATTTCAAGACTCTTCTCCTTACACCAACATTCAAACAGCCCCAGCATACCACCATGGCCGGGGAAACTCTGATCAATTGCGCAACCGGTCATCGGGAGCGACCGAGCCTTCAGGAGCCTGGCCGCGAGGCCGAACGCCGCGGCGGGCGGCAATCCGCCGCAGGCGTACCGGGCGAGCCGCGAGGGATCTCTATGAGATCACCACGGACGCTGAGGCTTCGTCGTGACAGGAATTGCTCCGTTATCGGAGGGTATCCTTTGGGGCGCTGTGCTCTTCGCAATGACACTAGAACCCCGCGCCGAGGCTGAACTGGAACTCCTGGGTGTCGTCCCCGGATTTGTCGTTGAGCGGCTTGGCGATACTCACCGCCAGCGGTCCGATCGGCGACAGCCAGGTGCCCGCGAGACCGACCGACATGCGCAGCTCGTCGGCGCTGAAATCGTCCGCACCCGGAAACACGTTGCCGATGTCGAAGAAGGTGCTCAATCTCACGCTGTTGGTCTCGGTCAGGAAGGGCGGCGGAAACACCAGCTGAACGGATCCCACGGTCCGAAAGCTGCCGCCCAGCGGATCGCCGTCCGAGTCCCGGGGGCCGAGCGAGTTGTCCTCGAAGCCGCGCACCGAGCGCACACCGCCGGCGTAGAAATTTTCGAAGAACGGCAGCGAACTGTATTCGCCGTAGCCGTCGCCGTAGCCGACGTCGACGTCCGCGGCCAGCACCACCAGCCGGGTCAGGGGCACGAACTGCTCGGCGCTCCCGGTAATCTTGTAGTACTCGAGCTGCGAGCCCGGGATCTTGGCCTCGGCGCTGAGACGCTGCTTCCCCCCCTGGCTCGGAAAGATACGGCGGTTGCGCGTATCGTGCGCAATGCTCGCGCTGGTCCCGACGCTCTTGAAACTGTCCCCGTGCTCGTCGACGAAATCCGTGATTTCCTGCGAGGCGAAGGTCGACACATCCAGGTTCAGGCTGTCGGCGTCAAAGCCGAAGCGGAAGGAATTGTATTCGCTGATCGGAAAGCCGTAGGTGACGTTGGCCCCGTAGGTGTCGGTCGAGTAATCCGCGATGTTGGCTTCCTCGGCATCGGTCTCGCGGTAGAAGGCACCAAAACCCCGACTGACGCCGTCCACGGTGTAATAGGGATTGTTATACGAGAAGCTGTATACGCGGTTCACCGAGCTGTTGTTGATCGAGGCGCTGACACGCCGCCCGGTGCCGAGGAAATTTTCCTGGGAAATACTGCCGTTGACCAGGAAGCCTGAGGTCTGCGAGAAGCCAACGCCGAGGGAGATGCTTCCGGAGGGCTGCTCGGTGACGGAGAAGTTCACGTCCACCTGGTCGGCGGTGCCGGGCACCGCGGGTGTCTCGACGTTCACCTCCTCGAAATACCCGAGGCGCTGCAGACGCGTGCGCGAGCGCTCCACCTTCTGGGCCGAGAACCATCCGCCCTCCAGCTGGCGCATCTCCTGGCGCAGCACCTCGTCGCGCGTCTTGGTGTTGCCGGCAAAATTGATGCGGCGCACGTAAACCCGCTTGCCCGGATCCACGAAGAAGGTCAGCGACACCTCGCGCGTCTCTTCGTTGACGTCCGGCACCGTGTTGACGTTGGCGAAGGCATAGCCCTGGTTGCCGAGCCGGTCGGAAATGCGCGTGACCGTCTCGGTGACTCGCTTGCGTGAGAAGACATCGCCCGCATTGATGCGAAACTCCGGGAACAGCTCCTCGGCCGGCACCACCAGCTCGCCCGACAGCTTGATGTCGGAAACCCGGTACTGGTCGCCCTCGCTGACGCTGATGGTGATGTAGATATCCTTCTTGTCCGGCGTGATCGACACCTGGGTGGATTCGATGGCGAAGTTGATGTAGCCGCGGTCCTGATAGTACGAGCGCAGCGTCTCAAGGTCGGCGGCCAGTTTCTGCTTCGAGTACTGGTCGTTCTTGGTGTAGAACGACAGGAAACCGGTCTTGCCCAGCTCGAGCTCATCGAGCAGATCTTCGTCCTCGAAGACTTCGTTGCCGACAATGTTGATCTGCCTGATCCTGGCCACCACGCCCTCGGACACGTCGATGAGAATGCCCACCCGGTTGCGCTCCAGCGGGGTAACGGTGGTCTCGATCTTCACGCCGTATTTGCCGCGGGCGAAGTACTGGCGCTCCAGCTCCTGCTCGACCTTCTCAAGCAGCGAGCGGTTGAACACATTGCCTTCCGCGAGCCCGACGTCCTTGAGGGAGTCCAGCAGCGGCTCGGTTTCGATGTCCTCGTTGCCCTGGATCTTGATGCTGGAGATCGCAGGACGCTCGGTCACCTTGACCACGAGCACCGGACCTTCGCGCTCCAGCCGAATGTCCTTGAAATAGCCCGATTTGAACAGGGCGCGGATGGCGCGCTCCGATTCCAGCTCGGTGAACTGGTCGCCGACCTTCACCGGCAGATAGTTGAACACCGTGCCCGGAGAGATACGCTGCAGGCCCTCGATGCGGATGTCCTGTACCTCGAAGGGCTCGAAGGCATGTGCGGCGGAGCACAGCGCCATCCCCAGGATCAGTTGCTTGAGACGGTGTTGCATAAGGATTTCGGAACGCTCAGGCACCAAAGAGTCGCGACAGGTCGTTATAGAAGGCGAGGCTCATCAGCATCAGCAGCAGCAGGATGCCGAGTTGCTGACCGACCTGCTGGGCGTGCTCCGAAAGCGGCCTGCCCTGCACCCATTCGATGACGTTGTAGAGCAGATGACCGCCGTCGAGAATGGGAATGGGCAGCAGGTTCAGCACTCCGAGGCTGACGCTGACGATGGCGAGAAACTTCAGGAAGCTGGCGAGACCGATGCTCACCGAGTAGCCGGCGTACTGGGCGATGCTGATCGGTCCGCTGATGTTCTCGACCGACGCCTGGCCCGAAATCATGCCCCACAGAGTGCGCACCGTCAGCGCGGTCATGTCCCAGGTCTTTAAGACCGCCTTGGGAACGGATTCGATCAGGCCGAAGCGAACCTCGGTCTGCGTGCGGGGCCGCAGGTCCTCGGGCTGGCGCACATAGGCTCCGATCTGACCGATGGTCTCGCCCTTTTCCTTCACGGCCCGTGGCACCAGCGACAGCGGACGCCGCTCTCCGTCGCGAATCACCACGATGCTCAGCTCCTCGCCGGGGTGCGCCCGCACGAACTCCACCCAGTCGCTCCAGTTGTCGACGGTGTGACCGTCGACTGCCACGACCCGGTCGCCGGGACGCAGCCCCGCCCGCTCAGCGGGAGAATCCGGCACCAGCCGGTCGATCACGGCCGGCACCTTCGGCCGCCACACCGACAGACCGAGGTTTTCCAGAAGCCCCCCCTTGTCCAGGGCATCGGGCGCCTCGCTGAAGTCGATCACCCGCACACGCCGGGCATCGTCTGCCGTCCGCACCCGGATCTCCACGCGCTCGCCTGCCAGCGCCGCGTCCAGCAGCTCCAGGGTTGCGGCGTCCCAGGTCGGGGTCTCACGGCCGTCCACGCTCAGCAGCTCGTCCTGCGTCCCGAAGCCCGCGGCGGCCGCAACCGACCCCGGCGCCACCTCGCCGATCACCGGCTTGAGACCGGGCACGCCGCTGACGAACATCAGCCAGTAGGCGGCGATGGCAAACAGGAAGTTGAACAGCGGCCCGGCGCAGATCACCGCCGAGCGCACCCGCAGCGGCTGGCGGTTGAAGGCGCGCCCCGCCTCCGTCGCATCCACCGGCCCCTCGCGCTCGTCGAGCATTTTCACATACCCACCCAGCGGCAGCGCCGCGACCACGAACTCGGTCCGATCGCTTCCGAAGCGGCGTTTCCACAGCGGCTTGCCGAAGCCGATTGAAAAGCGCAGCACCTTGACGCCCAGCCGCCTGGCGACCCAGAAATGCCCGAACTCGTGGACCGCCACCAGCACGCTGATGGCGATCAGGAAACCCACCACGGACAGACCGAAGCCGCTCATATTGACACGCGCCAGCGGGCCTCGTTCTCCACCAGCGCCGCCGCGCAGCGGCGCGCCTCGGCGTCCTGCCCCAGGATCACCTCCAGCCCTTCGGCGGAAAGCACCGGAATGGCGCAGAGCGTCGATTCGATGACGTGGGGTATGCTGCTGAAGGGGATGCGCCGGCCCAGAAACGCCTGCACTGCCACCTCGTTGGCGGCGTTGAGCACCGTCGAAGCGGTGCCGCCGGCCCGCAGGGCCTCCTGCGCGAGGCGCAGGCAGGGAAAGCGGCCGGGGTCCGGCGGCTCGAAGTCCAGGCGCCCCACCTTGACCACGTCCAGCGCGTCGACGCCAGCTCCGATGCGCTGCGGCCAGGCGAGCGCGTGGGCGATGGGGGTGCGCATGTCGGGGTTTCCGAGCTGCGCCAGCACCGAGCCGTCGCGGTACTGCACCATCGAATGGATCACGCTCTGCGGGTGAATCACCACCTCGACCAGGGACTGGGGCACCGAGAACAGCCAGCAGGCTTCGATGACCTCCAGGCCCTTGTTCATCATGGTGGCCGAATCGACCGAGATCTTGCGCCCCATGCGCCAGTTGGGGTGGGCGCAGGCCTGCTCGGGGGTAACCTTGGACAGCGCCTCCAGGGGCGCGCTCCGGAACGGGCCGCCCGAAGCCGTGAGCAGAATGCGGCTGACACCCTCGGGCCGGCCGGCGCCCGGGACAAAGCCCGCCGGCATGCACTGGAACACGGCGTTGTGCTCACTGTCGACGGGAAGCAGCACAGCGCCACCCTGCTGCACGCGCTGCATGAACAGCGCACCCGACATCACCAGGGCCTCCTTGTTCGCGAGCAGCACCCGCTTGCCGGCGCCGGCGGCCGCCAGTGTCGGCAGCAGCCCGGCCGCGCCCACAATGCCGGCCATCACACAGTCGACTTCTTCGAGGGTCGCGACGTCCACCACCGCATCACCACCGCCCAGCACCTCGACATCCGGCGCCTCGGCCCGCAGGCGGCGGCACAGCTGCTCCGCGCTATCGGCATCGGCCATCACCGCATAGCGCGGCCGGTGCTGCAGGCACTGCGCGAGCAGCCCTTCGACGTCGCGGTTCGCCGTCAGGGCGACGATCCGGTAGCGGTCGGGGTTGGAGGCCAGCACATCCAGGGTGCTGACCCCGATCGAGCCGGTCGAGCCGAGGATGGTGATGCCTTGAGGATCGCTCACAGCTCGATCCAACGCAGGCCGAACAGGAACACCGGCGTCGCCGCCAGGAGGCTGTCGATGCGATCCAGGATGCCGCCGTGGCCGGGGATCAGGTTGCCCGAGTCCTTGACACCCCGCTGGCGCTTCATGAGGCTTTCGACCAGGTCGCCGGCGACCGAGAACAGCACCGTCACCAGGCACACCAGAACGAAGCTCGCCAGAACCGGCCCCTGAAGCCCGAGGTACCACGCATAGCCGAAGGCCAGCAGCGAACAGGCCACCAGGGCGCCGAGCACGCCTTCCCAGGTCTTGCCGGGGCTGACCTCGGGTGCGAGCCGGGTGCGGCCCCATTGACGACCCGCGAAGTAGGCGCCGCTGTCGGCCACCCACACCAGCACCAGCACGAACAGCACCCAGTGGGGCCCCTGGTCCGGCCGGCTGTGCAGCACCACGAGTGCCAGCCAGGTGCTCAACAACAGCCCGATGCCGAGAACCGATTTGGCCGCCGCGTGCCTAGGCGTCTCGCCGCTGCCGAGGGCGGGCCGCGAAATCCAGAACAGGGCAAACAGCCACCAGAGCATGGCCAGCCAGAGCATGCTGTTGACCAGCACCTCGAGCTGAGCGAATTTCCAGATCATGGCCAACAGCGCCACCGTCAGCAGCAGGTAGCCGAAGCGCACCGCAGGCTGTCTGAGAGGCACCAGGAAGGCCCACTCCCAGCTTCCCAGCAGCACCACCAGGGCCGCAAGCAGCGAGAAGCTTCCCACGTCCAGCTTGAGCACCGCCGCCACCACCAGTGGCACCAGCACCAGCGCGCTTATGACGCGGTACCTAAGCACGTCGGGACTGCTCCACCTGCTCACCGGTCTGCCCGAAACGCCGCTGCCGCCCGGCGAAGGAAAGCAACGCCTCATCGAAGGCGGCCCGGTCGAAGTCGGGCCACAGCAGATCGGTGAAATACAGCTCGGTGTAGGCCAGCTGCCATAGCAGATAGTTGCTGATGCGCTGCTCACCACCGGTGCGAATGAACAGATCGGGCTCCGGCAGGTGGGTGATACAGAGCTCGCGGCCCAGGGCCGCGCTGTCGATGGCTCCGGCCTCCATCTCACCGCGCGCCACCCGCTCGGCCAGCCGCTGAGCGGCCTGGGCCAGATCCCAGCGCCCGCCGTAATTGACGGCGATGACCAGGGTCATGGCGTCGTTATGCGCCGTCTGCCGCTCGGCGGAATCCATCAGCGAACGCAGCTTCGGGTCAAAGGCGGAACGGTCGCCGATGAACTCCATGCGCACGCCGTTGCGATCGAGGCGCTCGACCTCGCTTCTGAGCGTACGCACAAACAAATCCATCAGCAGGCCGACCTCCTTCTTGGGCCTGCGCCAGTTCTCGCTGGAAAAGGCAAACAGGGTCAGCACCTCGATGCCCTGCTGCAGACAGGCCTCGACGGTGCGGTGGACCGCGTTGACACCCTCGCGATGCCCCATGTAGCGCGGCAGGCTCCGGCGATGCGCCCAGCGCCCGTTGCCGTCCATGATGATGGCAACATGACGCGGCTGCCGCCGCTCCGGCGCCGCTGTCTTGGCTTTCACGTGCTCCATCGACCGCCTAGATTTCCATCAGCTCCGCTTCTTTGACGGCGAGCATCTTGTCGATTTCCTTGACGAACTCGTCGGTCAGCTTCTGGATGTCATCGGTCGCCCGCCGCTCCTCGTCTTCCGAGATTTCCTTTTCCTTCAGCAGCTCCTTGAGGTCGTTGTTGGCGTCGCGGCGGATGTTGCGCACCGCGACCCGGGCACCCTCGCCCTCGGCCCGCACTACCTTCACCAGGTCCTTGCGACGCTCTTCGGTGAGCGGCGGCATCGGTATGCGGATCACGGTGCCCGCGGTGCTCGGATTGAGGCCCAGATCCGATGTCATGATCGCCTTCTCGATCACCGGTACCATGGACTTTTCCCAGGGCGTCACGCTCAAAGTGCGGGAATCCTCCGCGGCGACGTTGGCGGCCTGCGCCAGCGGGACTTCCGAGCCATAATAATCCACCTTGATGTGGTCGAGCAGGCTGGGGTGGGCCCGCCCGGTGCGGATCTTGCTCAACTCGTGCTTGAGCGCCTCGATGCTCTTCTTCATGCGGGCACGGGCGTCCTGCTTGATCTCCTCTATCATCGCAATCACTCCACCAGAGTACCTACGTTTTCACCGGCAAGCACGCGGCCCAGGTTACCGGGCTCGTGCAGATTGAAGACCCGCAACGGCATGCCGTGATCGCGGCACAGCACCAGGGCCGTGGCGTCCATCACACCCAGTCGGCGACTGATCGCCTCATCGTAACCCAGACGGTCATAGCGCTTCGCATCCGGATTGCGGACGGGATCGTCGGTGTACACGCCATCCACCTTCGTCGCCTTCAGCAGGATATCCGCCCCAATCTCGATGGCGCGCAGACCAGCCGCGGAATCCGTGGTGAAGAACGGGTTGCCCGTGCCGGCCGCGAACACCAGCACGCGGCCCTTCTCCAGGTGGCGCACGGCGCGGCGGCGGATGTAGTCCTCGCAAACCTGGTTGATCTTCAGCGCCGACATCACCCGGCAGGCCGAGCCCAGCTTCTCCAGTGCGTCCTGCAGGGCCAGCGAATTGATAACAGTGGCCAGCATGCCCATCTGGTCACCGGTGACCCGATCCATGCCCGCCTCGGCCAGCCCGGCACCGCGGAAGATATTGCCGCCCCCCACGACCATGGCCATTTCGACGCCCTGGCTGGCGAGCTCGTGCACGTCACGCGCGATGCGACCGATCACCGCCGGATCGATGCCGTAATCCGCGGATCCCATCAGGGCTTCGCCGCTCAGCTTGAGGAGGACTCGGCGGTAGGCAAATTGAGAGCTTTCCATAACTTTTGTTTTTCAGCTAGTTAAATAGATATCTTCAACTTACTTGTGACATAGTTTACGCTCAAGTCACCGCCCATCCAAGGCGTTCTGCCGATACGGGCCCGGGCAAAAATATGGGGTCGCAGCGCGACCCCACAAATCATACCGGCAAGCGGGTTCGAGGTCCCGGTCCCGGTGCAGCCGGCACGCGCTCAGCTGCCCTGCACCTGGGCCATCACTTCCTCGGCGAAGCTCTCGGTCTTCTTCTCGACGCCTTCGCCGAGCTCGAGCCGGTCGAAGCCCTGCACCGTGGCGCCGGCGCCCTTCAGCAGCTGACCGACGCTCTGGTCCGGGTCTTTCACGAAGGGCTGTCCGAGCAGGGTGACCTCGGCGAGGAACTTGCGGATGCGCCCGCTGACCATTTTCTCGATGATCTCGGCGGGCTTGCCGCTGGCCTGCGCCTGGGCGGCGAAGATCTCCTTTTCCTTGTCCAGCATCTCCTGAGGCACACCCGCCTCGTCCACGCAGACCGGACGGCTGGCCGCGATGTGCATGGCGATGTCCTTGGCGAGCGCCGCATCGCCGCCCTCCACTTGCACCAGCACCCCGATGCGGGTGCCGTGCAGATAGCCCGACAGCGTGCCGGCCTGCGCCTGGCGCCGCACGAAGCGCCGCACGTTGATATTTTCGCCGACGGTCGCCACCAGCCCGCGTCGCGCCTCCTCGATGGATTCGCCGCCCTCGTGCAGTGGCAGCGCCAGCAGACTGTCCAGGTCGGCCGGCGCTTCGCTCATCACGCGGTGCGCGACCGCCTGGGCGAAAGACTGGAACTCGTCCTTCTTGGCGACGAAATCGGTTTCCGAGTTGACCTCCACCATCACCGCCAGACTGGCGTCGTCGCTGATTTGCATTGCGATCACGCCTTCGGCGGCGACCCGGCCGGCCTTCTTGTCCGCCTTGGCCAGCCCCGATTTGCGCAGCGCCTCGGCGGCGGCTTCCATGTCACCATCGGCTTCCACCAGGGCATTCTTGCATTCCATCATGCCGCAACCGGTGCGCTGACGCAGTTCCTTGACCTGCGCTGCTGAAATTGCCATGAGTATCGTTTCCTCTGAATAACTTGAGTGAGTTTTCGAGCGGACAGCTTGTCCGCTCACTGGCTGCGGGCGCTCTCGCCGACCTCGACGAATTCGTCCTCGGTCGTACCGCCGACCTGCGCCATCGCGCTGCGGCCTTCGTCGACCGCGTCCGCGGCGCCCTGCACATAGAGCTGTATGGCCCGAATGGAGTCGTCGTTTCCGGGAATCACGTAGTCGATGTCTTCCGGCGAGTTGTTGGTATCGACGATACCGACGACGGGAATGCCCAGCTTCTTGGCTTCCGCCACCGCGATCTTTTCATATCCCACGTCGACCACGAACAGGGCGTCGGGAAGGCGCGGCATGTCTTTGATCCCGCCCAGACTGCGATCGAGCTTTTCCTTCTCGCGCGAGAGCATCAGCGCTTCCTTCTTGCTGATCTTGTCGAGCGTCCCGTCCTGTTCCATGGTTTCCAAATCTTTCAGCCGCTTGATGGACTGCCGCACGGTCTTGAAGTTGGTGAGCATGCCCCCGAGCCAGCGATGATTGACGTAAGGCATCTTGCACCGTCCCGCTTCGCTGCGCACGGTCTCGCGCGCCGAGCGCTTGGTTCCGACGAATAACACGGTTCCCTTGTTGCTGACCAGCTTGCCAATGAAATTCATGGCGTCGCTGTACAGCGGCAGCGTCTTTTCCAGATTGATGATATGGATTTTGTTGCGTTCGCCGAAAATGAATGGTGCCATTTTCGGGTTCCAGAAACGGGCCTGGTGCCCGAAGTGCACGCCAGCTTCGAGCATCTGGCGCATGCTTAGTGCAGACATAGTGTAACCTCTGGCTTAGGGTTGGGCCTCCATACACCCCGTTCAGCGACCCGGGGAAGCAGCGCTCCCTCAGGGCACCCGGCTGAACGTGCCGGTGCATGTGTGGTTTCGGGGTCGGGAGCCCGAGGCTCCCGCGTCAGTGTGGCAGGCAGAACGTGCAGCCCCGCCGAGCCTGTTAACAAGCGCGGTTTTATACCATACACTAGCTTTAACAGCAATCAATCCGCCAACTTAGCGGCCCGCCAAACGCCCAGGTCCGCGGCACCATGCACAGCTCCGCCCAGTGCGCGGACACGGGAAGCCATGACGGTATCAATAAAAACGTCGGAAGAAATCGACAAAATGCGTGTCGCCGGGCGCCTTGCCGCCGAGGTGCTGGAGATGATCGAGCCGCACGTGCGCGCGGGCGCCACCACCGAGGAGCTGGATGAGCTCTGCCACCGCCACATCGTCGACGTGCAGCAGGCGGTTCCCGCGCCGCTCAACTACCGCGGGTTTCCGAAATCCATCTGCACCTCGGTAAACCATCAGGTCTGCCACGGCATTCCCGGAGAACGCCGCCTGAAGAACGGCGACATGCTGAACATCGATATCACCGTCATCAAGGATGGCTTTCACGGCGACACCAGCAAGATGTTCTTCGTCGGCGAGGGCTCGGTCATCGCGCGACGCCTCGCCGCCGTCAGCTACGAGTGCATGTGCGTGGGAATCCGCATGGTGAAGCCGGGGGCGCGTCTGGGCGATATCGGCTACGCCATCCAGCGTCACGCCGAGTCGTGCAATTTCTCGGTGGTGCGGGAATACTGCGGTCACGGCATCGGCCGGGAGTTCCACGAAGATCCCCAGGTCCTGCACTACGGCCGGCCCGGCACCGGGCTCATGCTCGAGCCGGGCATGACCTTCACCATCGAACCCATGATCAACGCAGGCCGGCGCCACACCAAGGTCCTGAAGGACGGCTGGACAGTGGTCACCAAGGATCACAGCCTCTCGGCTCAGTGGGAGCACACCATCCTGGTCACGCCCGAGGGCTACGACGTGCTCACCCTGCGTTCCGGCGAGCAGATCTGATGGGCGCGCAGAGCGACAAGGGCATGCCGGTACCCGCACCGGACGGCGACGAGACCGGTTTCCACACCTGGTTCGACTTCCCCGAGCTGGACGAGTCGCTCTCCGGCGAGGAGCCTTCGCTCGCCCTGTGCCGTCGCTTCCTAGTCGATGCACAGCGCTCGCTGCTCGAGCGCTTCTACGCCGGTGCCGACATCGAGGAACTGATCCACGCGCGCAGCTGGCTGGTCGACCAGGTGCTGATGCGCTGCTGGAACCGCGTGGTCAGCGACGTGCACGCCGCCCTGGTGGCGGTGGGCGGCTACGGGCGCAGTGAGCTGTTACCCGGCTCGGACGTCGATATCATGATTCTGCTCGGCGAAGCCGACGACGCACAGGCGTGCGAGCAGCTAGAGCAATTCTTGATGCTGCTGTGGGACATCGGGCTGGAGGTCGGTCACAGCGTGCGCACCCTGAGTGACTGCACCGAGCAGGCCCAGGGCGATGTCACGGTCGCCACCAACCTGATGGAAGCCCGCCTGCTGCTCGGTCCCCGGTCGCTGTTCCAGGAGATGCGCGAGCGCGTGGATCCGAGGCACATCTGGCCGGGCCCGAAGTTCTTCGCCGCCAAGCTCGAGGAGCAGAAGGCCCGATACCGGCGTTTCGATGACGCGATGTACAACCTGGAACCCAATGTGAAGGAGGGTCCCGGCGGTCTGCGCGACGCGCAGATGATCGCCTGGGTGTTCAAACGGCACTTCGGCTCCGACAGTCTGCGCGACCTGATCGCGCGGGGCTTCATCACCGACAGCGAATATCAGACCCTCATGGAAGGTCAGCGCTTTCTCTGGAAGATACGCTTCGGACTGCACGCCATCAGCGGCCGGCGTGAGGACCGGTTGCTGTTCGATCACCAGCGCACTCTGGCCGAGCAGTTCGGCTACCGTGACGCCGAGCACGCGCTGGCGGTGGAACGCTTCATGAAGGATTATTACCGCACCATCCAGCAGCTGAGCCGCCTGAACGAAATGCTGCTGCAGCTGTTCAAGGAGCTGATCCTGCACGGCGACGATCCAGGCAAGGCGGTGCCCATCAACCGGCGCTTCCAGGCCCGCAAGGGCTTTCTGGAAGTCGCCCATGGGGGCGTATTCAAGCGCTATCCCTTCGCGCTGCTCGAGCTGTTTCTGCTGATGCAGCAGCACATCGAGCTGAGCGGCGTGAGCGCCGCCACCATCCGGCTGGTGCGCGATCATCGCTATCTCATCGACGACAAGTTTCGCCGCGACATTCGCGCACGCAGCCTGTTCATGGAAATCTTCCGCCAGCCGCGCGGCCTGACCCACGAGCTGAGGCGCATGAACCGCTACGGTGTGCTGGCGGCCTACTATCCGACCTTCGGCAACGTCGTCGGGCAGATGCAACACGACCTGTTCCACACCTACACCGTCGACGAGCACACCCTGTTCGTGGTGCGCAACCTGAGGCGTTTTTTCGTACCCAAATACGTGCACGAATTCCCCCTGTGCAGCCGCATCGCCAGCACCATCCCCAAACCCGAGCTGCTCTACCTCGCGGGCTTCTTTCACGACATCGCCAAGGGCCGCGGGGGCGACCACTCCGAGCTGGGCGCCGAGGATGCGCGGCAGTTTCTGGAGCGGCACGGCCTGAGCGAATACGACCGCAACCTGGTGGCCTGGCTGGTGGAGAACCATCTGGTGATGTCCCAGACGGCGCAGCGCCGCGACATCTCCGACCCGGAAGTCATCAACGACTTCGCCCGCTTCGTGGGTGACCGGCGCCGCCTGGATTATCTGTACCTGCTCACCGTCGCCGACATCCGCGCCACCAACCCGACGCTGTGGAACACCTGGAAGGATGCCCTGCTCAAAGAGCTCTACGGAGCCACCAAGCAGGCCTTGCGCCGCGGCCTGGAGAACCCCCTGCACCGCGACGAGCTGATCCTGGACATCAAGAATGCGGCGCTCAGCAAGCTGACCAAGCGCGGGGTCGATCCGGACCTGTTGAAGACACTGTGGGACGACCTTCCGGAGGAGTATTTCCTGCGCCACAGCGCGGAGGAGGTGATTTGGCACGCCATCACCATACTGAGCGACGACGACATCAACGGCGTTCACATCGACCTGTGCCCGCAGTCCGATCGCGGCGGCAGCGCCCTGTTCATCTATTCTCCCGCCAGCGACCGCCTGTTCAGCCGCACCACGGCGCTGCTCGATCAGCTCGGGCTGACCATCACCGACGCGCGCATCATCACCACTGGGCGCAACTACGCCATCGACACCTACCTGCTGCTCAACGCCGACGGCGAAGCGATTCTGGATCACTATCAGGCCCAGGAGCTGTTGACGCTGATGCAGGAGGCGCTGACCGCGCCCGAGGGCGCACCCGCCCCGGTGGCACGACCGGCACCCCGGCGCATGCGTCATTTCAAGGTTGCCACCGAGGTCCTTTTCCACATTGACGAAGGCAATCAGCGCACCATTGTCGAGCTGTTCGCCACCGACTATCCGGGGCTGCTGTCGCGCGTGGGCCGGGTGTTTCACGGCTGCGGCGTGCAGCTGCAGAACGCCAAGATCGCCACCTTCGGCTCCCAGGCGGAGGACGTGTTCTATGTCACGCGCCACGGTGGCGGCCCGCTGACGCCATCCGAGCAGAGCGAGCTCAGACAGCAGCTGGTAGCGGCGCTGGATCAGTCCGACTGAGCCAGCTCGATCAGCTCGATCCCGTTGCCGTCCGGATCGCGGCAGAACAGCGCGCGCCTCCCCGAGCGGCTGAGCGTATAGCCGATGCCCTCCTGCTCCAGGCGGGCCCGGACGGCATCCAGACCTCGCACCCGCAGGGCCATGTGCCGGTCCCGGCCGGCGTGGGGGGGCGGCTCCCGGCCCGCATCCGGGTCCGGCAGCTCGAGCAGGTGGATCTGCTGCCCGTTTCCAACCCGCAACCAGGCGCCGTCGAAACCGAGGTCCGGGCGTGCCGACTCCAGCTCCATGCCCAGCACGTCCACATAAAAGGCCACCGCACGGGCCGTATCCTGCACGATGACACTGGCGTGATGAATACCCGCGAATTCGCTCATGCGTGTTCCCTGACGTGTGCATGCGCGGCGAGGTACGCCGCCAGCAGAATGAGAACACCGCCCAGCCACTCCTGCAACAGCACCCTTTCGTCGGTGAGAAGCAGCGAGGAGACCGCGCCCACCACCAGCTCGAACAGCAGGATCACCGCTGAGCGGTGCACCGGCATTCGGCTCACACCGTAGATCACCGTCAGGGTCATCACCACGAAACCAAGCCACCCGAGCACGGCGGCGCTGAGCCAGGTCGAGGCGGCCACCGCAGGGAAGCCCTCTGACGCGATCAGAATCGAGACCGCAGCGACGATCACCACGCCCAGCCAGGTCGCCGCGCATTTGGTCTGCATGGACACCGCCTGCATCTTGCGCACCATCACATTCGAGAAGGCGAAGGCGAAGCCCGAAGAGGCGGCCAGCCAGTCGGCCTGGCTGCGCGGCCAGGGCATCCCCATATCGAAATTCCACAGCATGACCACAGCGCCGCCCACGGCGAGCACGAACACCACCAGGCCACTGGCACCGGGGTGCTCCTTGAGAAAAACCCAGCCCAGCACCAGCGTCCACACCGGCGACAGATAAAACAGCAGCAGCACGCGCACCACCGTTCCGTCCAGCACGGCGAGCACGAAGGCCACGTTGCACCAGCCCGCCGCCAGCGCCATCAGCGCCAGAACCAGAGGCTGGCGCTGCCAGTCGTGACGGCCGCGCCACACCCAGGCGAGGCCCACGGCCAGGGCAGCACCGTAGCTCGCCAGGGTCAGCCACAGGCCCTCGAGCCCCCGGGCTTCCAGCAGCCGCAGAGGATACCAGACCAGTCCCCACATGGTGGCGGTCAGCAACAGGCTGAATACCGGGAGCAGATGGTGCCGGGGAGCGCGCTGCATGCGATTCGGTGCCGATCGGCTGGCGACAGGCTCAGTACTAGGGCAAACCGGGGAACTGCCCTATACTTGCGCCTCCCGTTTCTGTCTGTTGTTTTGCCTTCTGGTCCATGAATCCCGATCTCGCACGCCTGCAACCCTACCCCTTCGAGCGCATGGCGAGCCTGTATGCAGGCGTGTCGCCGCCCGCGTCCCTGGAAACCATTCGCCTTTCGATCGGCGAGCCCAAACACCCCACGCCCGGCTTCATCACCGAGGCGGTGATCGAGCACCTGCACGGACTCTCGGTCTATCCGAGCACGCGCGGCAGGGAAACACTGCGTGGCGCCATTGCGGCCTGGCTCAGCCGCCGCTTCGCACTGCCGGCGGGGAGTGTCGATGCCGAGCGCCACGTGCTGCCCGTCAACGGCACGCGTGAAGCGCTGTTCGCCATCGCCCAGTGCGTGGTCGACCGTAATGCCGACCCCCTGGTGGTGATTCCCAACCCTTTTTATCAGATCTACGAAGGCGCTGCACTACTGGCCGGTGCCGAGCCCTGGTTTCTCAACACCACCGCCGACAACGACTATCTTCCGGACTTCGGCGCCGTCCCCGACGACGTTTGGCAGCGCTGTCAGCTGGTTTACCTGTGCTCGCCCGGCAACCCGACCGGCCGGGTGGTCGATCTGGCGGCGATGCAGCAACTGGTCGATCTCGCGCTGCAGCACGATTTCGTGATCGCTTCGGATGAATGCTATTCGGAGCTATATCAGGACGAGGCCCGGCCGCCGCCCGGTCTGCTCGCCGCTGCCACGGCCACGGGCAACGACAGCTACCGCCGGTGCCTGGTGTTCCACAGCCTGTCGAAGCGCTCCAATGCTCCCGGCCTGCGATCGGGTTTCGTCGCCGGCGACGCTGAGTTGATCCGCTCCTTCCTGCTCTATCGCACCTACCATGGCTGCGCCATGCCGCCGGCCACCCAGGACGCCAGCACGCGCGCCTGGGGGGACGAAAAGCACGTGCTTGAAAACCGGGGGCTGTACCGGGAAAAATTCGCTGCCGTGAGCGATATACTGGCGCCGACGATGGACGTGCAGATCCCGCCGGCGGGCTTCTATCTCTGGCCGCGAACGCCCCTCGACGATCAGGCGTTTGCGCGGCGCCTGTACCAGCAGCAGAACGTGGTGGTGCTGCCCGGAAGCTACCTGTCACGCGACACGGTTTCCGGCAACCCCGGCCGCAATCATGTGCGCATGGCGTTGGTCGCGCCGCTGGACGAATGTATCGAGGCCGCGCAGCGCATCCGCCGCTTCGTGGAACAGCTGTAGAGCAGAAATCAGGAGAGACCCATGAGTGACTTGCAGGCCACCATTGAAGAAGCTTTCGAGCGCCGTGCCGAGATCACGCCGCGCAGCGTGGAAACCCACGTCAAGGAGGCCACCGAGGAGGCCATCCGCATGCTGGATGCCGGCGAGGCCCGCGTCGCCGAAAGGCGCGACGGGAAATGGCTCGTCAATGACTGGTTGAAGAAGGCGGTGCTGCTGTCATTCCGGATCCAGGACAACGCGTTCATGAAAGGCGGGTTCACCAACTACTACGACAAGGTCGCCTCCAAGTACGCCGACCACAACGCGCGCGAGTTCCGCTCCGGCGGCGTGCGGGTAGTGCCGCCGGCCACCGCCCGCTTCGGCGCTTATATTGCCCCCGGCGTGGTGCTGATGCCCTCCTACGTGAACATCGGCGCCTACGTTGACAGCGGCACCATGGTGGACACCTGGGCGACCGTCGGCTCCTGCGCCCAGATCGGCAAGAACGTGCACCTGTCCGGCGGTGTCGGGATCGGCGGCGTCCTGGAACCCGTGCAGGCGGCCCCCACCATCATCGAGGACGACTGCTTCATCGGCGCCCGGTCGGAAGTCGTCGAGGGCGTCATCGTCGAGCAGGGCTCGGTGATCTCGATGGGCGTCTATCTCGGACAGAGCACCCGCATCTACGACCGCGAGCGGGACGAGATCATCTATGGCCGCGTCCCGGCGGGCTCGGTGGTGGTATCCGGAAACCTGCCGTCGAATGACGGCAAATACAGCCTCTATTGCGCCGTGATCGTCAAAAAAGTCGACGAGAAGACCCGCGGCAAGGTGGGCATCAACGAGTTGCTGAGACACATTTAGCTGTGCAACCACCATAGGGGCCGAATGCGCACGAAGGCGCACAAAGGGAATATGAAAGGATTTGTGTAGGGCTCTATGGCCATCAATTCGTCCATTGGCCGCGACCATGTCTGAGTTGTCAAGTTTTCGTCCGGCTGTTCATGCTTGGATGGCATGCAACGGACCGAACGCTGATCTTGTCTTGCCTTTCCTTGGTGCTCCTTGGTGTTGGTTTGTGGTTAATTGACCCCATTACGGATGAACAAATCGGCAGAAATCGATAGCGAATCATGATCACGATTTACGGCATCAGAAACTGCGACACGATGAAGAAGGCCATGCGCTGGCTGGATGAGCACGCGGTGGAGTACCACTTCCACGACTATCGCAAACAAGGTCTGGACAGGCGCATGCTCGAGGCCTGGGAGATAGAGCTCGGCTGGGGGGCGCTGCTGAACCGGCGCGGCCAGTTGTGGCGCAAGCTGCCACCGTCGGTGCGCGACGGCATCGACCGCGAGAGCGCCCTGAAGCTGATGACGGAAAATCCCGGTATCGTCAAGCGGCCCCTGCTCGATGTGGGTGACCGCCGTGTGCTGGGCTTCTCCCCGGAGGCGTACGGGCGACTGTTCTGAGCCGCAGCGCCGGGAGGGGTCCAGCCCGGGGCATCGCGGGCGCCAGCGTTGCGTGCCACCACCGACTACTGAACGACCGATAAAATCAGTACACTACTGCGCATGTCTGAAACGCTGCAACTGGCCCGGGAGCTGATCAGCCGGCGATCGGTCACGCCACAGGACGCCGGCTGTCAGACGCTGATGCACAGCCGGCTCGAGGCGATCGATTTTCGCTGCGAGGACCTGCCCTTCGGAGACGTAAAGAATCTGTGGGCGCGCCGCGGCAGCAGCGCCCCCCTGCTGGTGTTTGCCGGACACACCGACGTGGTGCCGACCGGACCACTGGCGCAGTGGCATTCCGATCCTTTCACCCCGGAGCTGCGCGACGGCTTCCTGTACGGGCGCGGCGCGGCGGATATGAAGGGCTCGCTGGCCGCCATGATCACCGCCTGCGAGGCCTTCGTGGCCGACCACCCCCGTCACCGCGGCTCGATCGGCTTTCTGATCACCAGCGACGAAGAAGGCGCGGCGGTCAACGGTACCGTGAAGGTCGTCGAACGGCTCCAGCAGCGCCGGGAAAGCATCGACTGGTGCCTGGTCGGTGAGCCCTCGAGCCGCCGGCGTGTCGGCGACGTGATAAAGAATGGCCGGCGCGGCTCCCTCAACGGCAGGCTGAGCGTGAAGGGGAAACAGGGCCACGTGGCCTATCCCCACCTCGCGACCAATCCGATCCACCGGGCGGCCCCGGCGCTGGCCGAGCTGGTCGACGTCGAATGGGATCAGGGCAACGCGCACTTCCCGCCAACGACCTTCCAGATATCCAACCTGCACGCCGGCACCGGCGCCGACAACGTGATCCCCGGCGAGCTGGAGCTCTTGTTCAATCTGCGTTATTCGACCGAGCTCACCGAGGCCCAGATACACACGCGCGTGCAGCGCATTCTCGACCGGCACGGCCTGAACTACACTCTGGAATGGAGACTCTCGGGCGAACCCTTCCTGACGCCCGCGGGCGAGCTGGTCGACGCGGTGCGCGGGGCCATACGCGAAGTCACCGGACGCGAGGCCGAGCTTTCGACCAGCGGCGGCACCTCCGATGGTCGTTTCATCGCGCCTACGGGTGCCCAGGTCGTGGAGCTGGGACCGGTAAACGCCACGATTCACCAGGTCAACGAATGTGTGGCCGTGACCGCGCTCGACGAGCTGGCTGACATTTACCGGCGCACGCTGGAGAAGCTCGTGGCGTGAGCGAGGCGCCTTCCTTATAGACGGGGGACAAAACTTGAACCGGATCGAGGCCCGACATTGAGACACAACAGACAAACCATAAGCCGTTCCATGCGACTGCTGACCCTCACCCTGGCCCTGCCGCTGGCGACGGCCTGCAGCATGGGTCAGATGGTTGCCCGTTCGTCGGTCAGCATCATGGACGGCAACATCGAGGCGATGGATCGCGAAACGGATCTGGCACTGGCCGAGGCCGCGATACCTGCCAACCTGAAGCTCATCGAAGGGCTCATCAACGAGGACCCTCACAACCTCGAGCTGCTCGCCAGTGCGGCGCGGGGCTTCTACGGATACGCCTTCGGCTTCGTGGAGCTCGACGACCGCCGGCGCGCCGAAGCCCTGTACGGACGCGGCTTCGAATTCGGCCTGCGTGGTCTGAAGGAGCTTGGTGTGGACATCGACCTGCGGCGCGCCACGCTCGATGAGATCGACGCGGCGGTGGTCGGCCTCGACAGGGAGGCGGTGCCCGCGCTGTTGTGGACCGCCTCCTGCTGGGCCAAACAGATCGACCTGAATCGCGATGACCCCGCCCGACTCGCTGAAGTGAGCAGCACCGAACGCCTGATGCACCGTGTACTGGAGCTGCAGCCGGATTACTACTACGGCAGCGTACACGTGTACTACGGCGTCTACTACGGAAGTCGGGCCCCCATGCTCGGCGGGGATTTTGCCCGGTCGGAGCAGAGCTTCGCCCAGGCCAACGCGGTGACCGGAGGCAGGCTGCTCATCGTGGATGTGCTGCAGGCCGAATACCTCGAGCGTCAGCGCCTCAACCGTGAGGCTTTCCACCGCCTGCTCACCGGCGTTCTGGAAACGCCCGTGGGCACATTCCCGGAAATGGGGCTTGCCAACCAGATTGCGCGCACCCGCGCCAAATACCTGCTCGGTACGGAGTCCGACTGGTTCTGAGAGAGAGCTCATGATGATCACGAAGCTGCTACGCCACTGCACCGTCCTGCTGCTGCTCGCGACGATGCCCGCGGGTGCCGCCTCGAGGCCGGAATATGTGCTCAAGTTCGCCACGCTGGCCCCCAGCGGAACCACCTGGATGAACCTGCTGGAGAAATGGGGAGAGACCGTGGAGTCGCGCAGCGACGGCCGCCTGGTCTTCAAGTTCTACCCCGGCGGCGTGCAGGGCGATGAGCCGGACGTGCTCAAGAAGATGCACTTCAATCAGCTGCAGGGCGGCGCCTTCACGGGCTACGGCATCGGACGCATGTACTCCCCGGCGCGGGTGCTGGAGCTGCCCTTCCTGTTCCGGGACTATGGCGAAGTCGACTACGTTCGCACTCATTTCACCGAGCAGTTCGAGCAGGGCTTTCGCGACAACGGTTATGAGCTGCTGGGCTGGATCGAGGTGGGTTTCGTCCACATGTTCAGCACCGACCCGGTCAACACCATGGAAGGCATGAAATCCCGCCGCGTCTGGCTGTGGCAGGGCGACCCCCTGGGAGAAGCGTTCTTCACGGTGAGCGGAATCTCCCCCGTGCCCCTGTCGATCGTCGATGTCTACACGAGCCTGTCGACCGGCCTGGTCGACACCGTGCCCTGCACTCCGCTGGCGGCAATCGCTCTGCAGTGGTTTACCAAAACACCCTACGTCAGCAGCGTTTCGCTTACCAACGGCATGGGCGGCCTGATTGTCTCGAAGCGTTTTTTTGATCGCCTGCCCGCGGACCTGCAGAAGCTATTGCGCGAAACCGGTGGGGTGGTGGGGCAGCGGATTGTGCAGGCGACGCGCGAAGACAATGAAACCAGCCTCCAGGAGCTCGAGCGCCGGGGCCTGGAATTCGTCGATCCGGGTGAAGGCATGAGCCCGCCCGAGCTCATGGACCTGCGCGACCGCGCCGCCGCGGTCCTGATCGAAAGCGACTACATTCCGGCTCCGGTATTCGAAAAAACGCGCGCCCTGCTCGACGAGTACCGCTCTCGACAGTCGGCGAGCAGCGCAGATCCCTAGCCGGCTTGCATGGCCCTGCTGAGACAGCTTCGCGATGTCCTGACCCTGATCGAAACCTGGCTGGCAGCCGGGAGTTTGTTGCTGCTGCTGTGCCTGGCCGTCGTACAGATTCTCGCCCGCAACCTGTTCGACATCGGCTTCGCCGACGCCGACACCCTGACCCGCTACCTCGTGCTCTACGTCACATTCTTCGGCGCCGTGGTCGCCGTCGAGCGCGACCGTCACATCAAGGTCGATATTTGCTGCGTGGCGTTGCCCACCCGGGCGTTGCACGCCCTGTACCGTCCGATGCGCGCCATCGCGGGACTGGTGTGCGGTGCGCTGGCCGAAGCGGCCGTGCGGTTCTGGCTGGTCGAATGGCAGTACGCGCCGCCCCACGAGCGCTGGCAGCTCGGGGTCGCCCTGGTGATACCGGTTGGTTTTATCCTGCTCACCTTGCAGTTCGCGCTGGCGGCGCTGCTCGGCCAGGAAGAAGCGCCCTCATGCCCTACGCTGTAGCCGGGCTGGTCCTGCTGGCCCTGTTCGGGCTGCCGCTGTTCGCTGCCCTGGGCGCGGCAAGCCTGCTCTTTGCCTACCACGGCGGGCTGGACCCGGCGCTGCTGATTGTCGAGCTCAACCGACTGGCCAGCTCGCCCAATCTGAGCGCGATTCCCCTATTCACCTTCGCCGGCGTGGTGCTGTCCGCGGGCGGAGCCCCCCAGCGCCTGCTGCGCCTGTTCAACGCGGGGCTCGGCTGGCTGCCCGGGGGCCTGGCCGTAGTGGCCATCGCCTCCTGCGCCTTCTTCACCTCGTTTTCCGGTGCATCGGGGGTGACCATCCTGGCGCTGGGTGGTCTGCTGTTCCCTGTTCTGATGAAGGTGCACTATCCGCAGCGCTTCGTGCTAGGTCTGCTGACCACCTCCGGCTCGCTCGGGCTGCTGTTTGCACCGAGCCTCGCGGTGCTGCTGTACGGCATCGTCGCCGGGGTAAACATCGACGAGCTGTTTCTCGCGGGCATCCTGCCCGGTGTGCTGCTGATGCTGATGCTGGCAACCTACGCGGCTGTCACGGGAGCCCGTTTCGGCGTCCGGCATCATCCGTTTTCCTGGCATGTGCTGCTGCGTGCCATACGCGCCGGTCTCGGCGACATCATCCTGCCGGTGCTGATCATCGTGGGCATCTTCGGCGGGTTTGTCACCGTAGCCGAGGCCGCGGCCGGGACAGCGCTGTATGTGCTGCTCCACGAGAGCGCCATACACCGCACCATCGTCATACGCCGCCAGCTCGTTCCGCTGCTGGCCGAAAGCGCGGTGTTGGTCGGCAGCATCCTGATCATCCTCGGTATCGCCATGGGCCTGACCAACCTGATGATCGATGCCCAGCTGCCCATGCGGCTGCTGGACTGGATGGAACAGACCATCGACAGCCAGCTGCAGTTCCTGATCCTGCTCAACCTGTTCCTGCTCGCCGTAGGCGCGATGATGGACATCTTTTCCGCGATCGTGGTGGTGGTGCCGCTGATCCTGCCGCTGGCCACCCGCTTCGGTGTGGACCCCGTGCATCTGGGGGTCGTATTTCTGGCCAATCTTGAAATTGGCTATTCCACGCCGCCGGTGGGCATCAACCTGTTCATCGCCAGCCAGCGTTTCGAGAGACCGGTGCTCACCCTGTTCCGCGCCGCCCTGCCATTCCTGCTGCTGATGCTGGCCTGGCTGGGCTTGGTGACCTATCTGCCAGCCCTGTCGCTGTGGTGGCAATAGGATGATTGAAGCCGCACTGTATATCCTCACCGGGATTGCCTTTTACGGCGGGGCCCAGCAGCTCAGACGGGCGGCGGAACGGTCGGCCGCTCATCCCCATGTGTTTCACGGCGTAATGTATTTTCTGCTGGCGGCTTACGCGCTATGCGCCGTGCTGAGCTACCAAGGCCCGGCCTTCGCCGCCCTGCTGCCGCTCGGCAGGCTTTCGGTGACCCTCGGCATTCTGCTGTGGGTGACGCTGAGCTGGTTCGTCGCCGCCTACACCGCATCCGGCGCGCGCCTGGCCCTGGGAGCCCTCAACGCCACCTGGGCGATACTGCTGATCGCCAACGTCGGCGCGCCCTTCAGTCTGCTCTACTCCGATATCACACCCATCAGCCAGGCGCTGCCGTCCGGGCAGACCCGCCTGACCTGGCAGACTAGCCTCAGTCCCTGGTGGACGGTCGCCCAGCTGGCGATGCTGGCGACGCTGGCCTACGCCGGCCGCGCCAGCTACCGCCTGTTCCGCTCCGCGGACGGGCGTGCGGCAGTGGCGCTGGCGTGCGGTCTCGTGGTGCTCGCGGCGACCACCATCGGGGACTCTCTCATTTCCCTGGAGCTGCTGCAGTCGGCCTACCTCACGCCGTTCGGATTCCTGGTGTTTCTGCTCGCCTGCAACCTTTACCCGGCACTGCCTCACGAGCGACCATCGCCGCTCCGCGGGCAGCCGGAGGCGGGTTACAACAGTTTGACCCTCAATCTCCAGCCGCAGGCTTCCCGCCTGTCGCCCGGACAGCCGGGTCTGGCGCTGGAGCAGACGCCGCCCTCGACCGGGTTCGCGCCCTGGCTGGAGCACCGGTCCGATGCCGTACCGGCACGCGGGATGGCTGCGGCCGAGACCCGCGAGCAGCCGGCGCTCGGGCGGTCTGTCGGGGCGCCAGTTCCTGAGCCTGGAAACGCTCCCACCGAGCCGACCGGCGCAACAATCGAGGATTCGATGATCAGCCTCATATCGGACAACCTGATCGACATCGCCGTGAATGCGGCCCTGCTCAGCAAACGGTTCCGAAAGGGTGAGGTTGAGCCGAGCGCCGTCGAGGAGCTGTGCAACAGAATCCGTTCCGGCGCGATCGCCACCCGGCGTATCACCACGCGCTTGAGGCACCCCCGCCGGGCTCAGGGTGACAGTGAAAGCCGGAAATCACCGTGACTGACGATCCCAGCCCGGCGCGTCTGGGAAGCGGGGGTTCTGGCTACCGGTCCCTTGACCCCTCGCCGAGCTCTTCCAGTGCCTGCGCCACGGCTTCGGAAACCGCTTCTTCCAGCTCCTCCGCCACGGGCCCGGCCTTGCTGCCCGCGGCCACCACCGTAGGTCTTACGAACAGAATGCGTGTCGCACCGTTCTGCTGGATCAGGGTCAGATGCAGTGGGCAGAGCGCCATCAGGTCGGGGTCGGCGTTGCTGACGCGGTTTGCGTACCAGCCGTTGCAGAACACCATGGCGCGGATGCCCTGCAGCTGGTTGCGGTTGTAGTCCTTTCCCCAGCGCTCGGCGAAGGCGCTCAGGTTACGCTGAATATCGGGTTCAAACACGACATAGAAGCGGTTCGCCTCCAGCGCCTGGCGGAGCACTGGATAGACCGTGTCCAGATCCTGCTCGACCTTCCAAACCCTGACGTTAGAATCCGCGGCACCCGCCGGGATTACCCAGAACAGGCAGATCATACCCAGCATCAGATGCTTCACAGCCTCACCTCCCCGGCAGCTCTAGACCCACGGTCATCAGCATAACCCTGCGGCGAGACGCGCGCAAAACGACTCGAAACCGTGGTCTTTCCCGATTTTTCAGGTTGCGGGTCGCAGCCAGGCGCGCGTGGAGCTTTCATGACAGCTCGCTTCCGGGCTTGTCGGCGACCCGGTCGCGCAGGTACACCGGTGCGGCCGCCTGCGCCGGCACGACCGAAGCGCGCTCAAACAGCGCTGCCGCGAGCCTGGCGGTGTCAGCCGCGTGCGGGAGCCGCCGGGCGTGGATACGCTCGGCCGGCAGGTCGCAGCGCCGGGCGAGCGTCTCCCCGTAGCTCGCCCACCCGCTGCCGGCTCCGTGCCACGGCCCCCCGACAGGCACCGGCACCCGGCTCGGTGCCGAGACACAATCATCCTCCAGCGGCTCGACCAGACCGTCCCCGGCACGGCGGTAGGCGCCCCAATAGACCTCCTGCATGCGGGCATCGAGCGCCGCCAGCACCTGTTGCGCACCCACTTCCCGCACTGTGCCCTGGGCCAGGGCGGCGAGGGTGGAGACGGGAACCACCGGCAGGTCCGCGCCGAAAGCCATCCCCTGGGCCGTGCCCGCCGCAATGCGCAGGCCGGTGAACGAGCCCGGTCCGCGTCCGAAGGCGATCGCGTCCAGCTCGCGCAGCGCCAGCCCCGCGTCCGCCAGCAGGGCGTCGGCGAACGGCAGCAACAACGCGGCGTGGCGGCGCGGAGCGACCTCGAAGCGCTCCTGTACCTCCTCGCCCAGCAGCAGAGCCACTGAACAGGCTTCGGTCGCGGTCTCGATGGCGAGCAGGCGCGGCATCGCTAGCCGTCCGCCGGGGCCTCGGCAAAAAACGCCAGGACGTCGTTGAGATCGCGGGTGCGTCGCATCTCCGGCAGACTGTTGAGAAACACCCGTCCGTAGCGCCGGGACAGCAGGCGCGGGTCGCAGATCACCAGCACCCCGCGGTCGTTGAAGTCACGGATCAGGCGGCCGACGCCCTGTTTCAGGGTGATCACGGCGTGCGGGAGCTGCTCGTCCATGAAGGCGTTCTCCCCTCGCTCTTTCAGGGCGTCGATGCGCGCCTGAAGCACCGGGTCCCCCGGCGAGGCGAAGGGCAGCTTGTCGATGATCACGCACGACAGGGCTTCGCCGCGCACATCCACGCCCTCCCAGAAACTGCTGGTGCCGAGCAGCACGGCGTTGCCCAGCTCCCGGAAGCGTTCCAGCAGCTCGCTGCGCGGAGCGCTGCCCTGCACCAGCAGCGGGAAGCGGCAACGGGCCTGCAGTCGGCGCTGCGCGAGCTGCAGCGCGCGATAACTGGTGAACAGCACGAAGGTGCGCCCGCCGCAAGCCTGGATGATCTGCTCGGCCTGCTCGAGCACTTTCGCGGTGTAGCCTTCCTCGGCCGGCTCGGGCAGCCCTTCGGGCACATAGAACAGCGCGTTGCCGGCGTAATCGAAGGGGCTGTCGAGACGCAGCGTAGCCGCATCCTCCAGACCCAGACGCCGGGCAAAATGCTCGAAGCTCCCATTCACGGACAGAGTGGCGGAGGTGAACACCCAGCAGCTCGGCAGCTGATGCCGGCCGGCGCTGAACGTGTCGGCCACCTCCAGCGGTGTGAGGTTGATGCGGAACGATTTGCGATAGATCTCGAACCAGTGCACATGATCGGCGGGCGGCTCGTCCGTACACTGCATCACCCGGGTCTGCAGTCTCAGCGCCCGCTGGTGGCAGTTGTCCAGGCCCCGGCTGCGGCCGGCCTGGGCCTGCAGCTCGGCGGTCAGGTCGGCCAGAGCGGCGCGCAGGGCGTCCAGTTGCTCGCGCAGCTGCGCCCGGTTCTGGAGGCGCGACCAGGGCGCGCGCTGATCCTCCCCGCCCATCGCGAGCCGCACATCAGACACCCTGCTTTCCAGGGTCCGCGCCGCATCGGGCAGCCCCTCGAGCGCCGCAGTCTCGCGCAGGTATTCGGTGACGCTGTCCTGGGCCAGCTCCAGGAGCTGGCGGCTCGACAGACTGGTGCCGAAAAAACGCGCCGCGGTTTCGGGGAGCTGGTGGGCCTCGTCGATGATGAACGCATCGGCGCCCGGCAGCAGCTCGCCGAAGCCTTCCTCCTTCAGCGCCAGATCGGCGCACAGCAGGTGGTGATTGATGACCAGAAGGTCGGCGTCCTGGGCCGCGCGGCGTGCGCGCAGCACGTGGCAGCTGCTCAGCCACTCACATTCCTGGCCCAGGCAGTTCTCGGCCGTGGAGGTCACGCGCGGCCAGATCGGCGCGTCCTCGGGTATGCTCGACAGCTCGGCGATGTCACCCCTGCGGGTGCGGCCCGACCACTCGAAGATGCGCTCCAGTTGATCGACCTGCTGGCGCGAAGCCAGGCGCCCGTCGCCGCGCGTGACGGCCAGGCGGTGATGGCAGAGATAGTTTGCGCGCCCCTTGAGCAGCGCCGCGCGCAACGGAACGCCGAGCGCCGACCGAACCCGCGGCAGATCGCGGTGAAACAGCTGGTCTTGCAGATGACGGGTTCCGGTCGAGACGATGACCCTGCGGCCGGACAACAGGGCCGGGACCAGGTAAGCGAAAGTCTTGCCGGTGCCGGTGCCGGCCTCGACGATGAGCGCGGTCTCATCCCTCAGCGCCGCTTCGACAGCCGCGGCCATCTGCTGCTGCTGGTCCCGCGGAGCAAAGCCCGGCAACTCGCCGGCCAGTGGGCCGTCTTCCCCCAGACATCCGGCCGCATGGGGTGCGTCGGCAGACAGGCGGTCGAGGCGGCTTTCCACGCGTCAGGGCCGGGGCCGGTTGCCCCAGATCACGCCGCCGACTTCGCCTTCCCCGCGGGTCGGCACGAGTGTGGCGATGATCCTGCAGCGGGTCACCGTCATGGCGCCGCGCCTTGTGTGTGCACCGTCGGCCTCAGCCATGGCGGCTAGAAGCCGCCCAGCGCATGCGCCTTCTGCTCGGCCGACCGCGCGCCTGCACCGTCGTTCATGGTCCAGCGGGCTTTGGCCACCAGCCGCCAGTTGCGCGCTTGCAGGGTGCTGTCTCCAGCGGCGAGGGCGTTCGACTTCAGTGCCAGCTGCTCGGCCTGTTGCGGCTGCCCCTGTTCCAGCCGCGTCGCCGCCAGCCGGTTCCACAACCGCGCATTGCGGGGATCGATCCGCAGCGCCCGCTCGATGGTGGCCGCTTCGCCCGCCGTGTCGCCGGCGCTTCGATACCGATCCGCGCGGTCCAGCAGCGCGACCACCGCGCCGCCGGTCGAAGGTGCCGGCGGCGTTTCCCTGCGCTCGGGGACCGGGGCCGCAGGCACATCCGCCGCCGGCCCGGATCCTTCCACTACCGGGGGCAGCGAGCGTTGGGGTGCCACGGTACAGGCACCGAGAAAGACAACCAGGACTGCAGCCAAGCGTTTCATCGCAACCATTCCGGTAACCATTTGAGTATTTCACCACGCGCGCACGGAGACCGCGGCGGCTTCGCGCCCGCCTCGATGAAGGGCAATTGTACGGCATTCTCACACCCGCTGTCGGCCAGGCCGCCGGTGGCCCTGTCGACGCGGTACCATTCCACCCCATCGGGCTTCACGGGTCGCGAGGCGACCACACCCGCTCCGGCATACAGCGAGGCCCAGGCCTGCAGAGCGCCGCTGCCACCGGTGAGCCCCATCGGCCGGTTATCGTCGCGCCCCAGCCAGATCACTGCGAGCTTCTCCCCGTCATACCCCGCAAACCAGCTGTCGCGCAGATCGTTCGTGGTGCCGGTCTTACCGGCAAGTCCCAGTCCGGCCGGGAAACGACCGTTCAGCGAGCGGCCGGTCCCCTCCTCGACCACCATCTGCAACGCCCGGTGGATCAGGTAGGCCGGCCCCGGATCAATGACCCGCTCCACAGTGAGCTCGTAGCGCTGCAGCGGCTTACCGTCGGCATCGAGCACCTCGCGGATGCTGCGCAGCGGCAACCGAAAGCCGCCGCTGGCAAAGTTCAGATACAGCTGGGTCACGCTCAGCGGGCTCAGTTCGGTCGCGCCCAGGAACAGCGACGGATAGGGGTTCAGCGGCTCGTCCACCGCCAGCCTGCGCAGCGTGCGGATCACCTCCTTGACGCTCAGATCGAGTCCAAGACGGGCGGTCGCCACGTTGTAGGATCGGGCCAGCCCCTGATACAGCAGCACCTCGCCGTGGAACTTGCGGTCGTAGTTCGCGGGCTTCCAGACCTGGCTCGACTGCTCGAGCTCCAGCGGACCGTCATCGAGGCGGGACGCCAGGTTATAGCGCCCCGGCTGCTCGAGGGCGGTCAGGTAGACGGCCGGCTTGATCAGCGAGCCCACGTGGCGCCGGGCATCCAGCGCCCGGTTGAAGCCGGCGAAGCCGGCCTCGCGGCCGCCCGCGAGCGCCAGCACCTCACCGTTGGCTGAATGCGTGACCAGTCCCGCACCCTGGAGATCCGGCTGCTCTCTGATCAGCGGCCGGATGCGCTTATCGAGGCTCTTCTGCAGCGCCCACTGCACCTGCGGGTCCAGGGTGGTGAAAATACTCAGCCCCTCGCTGACCAGGTCCGATTCCTTGTAGTCGCGGCGCAACTGGCGGCGCACCAGATCGAGGAAGGCGGGAAAGGTCTTGCTGGTACCGGCGGCCGCCTGCACCAGGCCCAGGCCCTCCTTGCGCGCCTTCTGATATTCGGCCTGGCTGATGATGCTCTGCTCCTGCATGATCCGCAGCACCAGGTCCCGCCGCTGGCGGGCACGCTCGGGCTGTTTGCGCGGGTCATAATACGAAGGCCCCTTGACCATGCCGATCAGCAGCGCCATCTGGGCGGTGCTCAGCTCGTCCAGCGGGCGCTGGAACAGAAACCGGCTGCCCAGGCCGAAACCGTGGATCGCCCGCTGTCCGTCCTGCGCCAGGTAGACTTCGTTCAAGTAGGCTTCCAGAATCTCATCCTTGTCATAGCGCCGCTCGATCAGCAGCGACATGATCGCTTCGTTGAGCTTGCGCCACAGACTGCGCTGGTTGGTGAGGAAGAAATTTTTCACCAGCTGCTGGGTGATGGTGCTGCCGCCCTGCACCACCCGTCCGGAGCGCAGGTTCACCCAGAAGGCGCGGCCCACCGCGCGCGGCGAAATACCGTGGTGATCGTAGAAACCTCGGTCTTCGACGGCGATCAGGGCGCGCACCAGCGTCTCGGGCACGGCGTCGAGCTGCAACAGCATGCGGTCCTCCTGACGCGCGGTGTGGATGCTGCCGATCTCCAGCGGATCGAGCCGGGCCAGCGCCAGAGCACGGCCGTGGCGGTCGTCGGTCAGCTGCTCCACGTGCGAAGAGGAAAACCGCACCCGCAGCGCGCGCGACGGCTCCTCGCCGTCCCAAAACACGAACGGCCGGCTGATCAGCTGAAAGCGGCGGCCGTCGCGCGAGACCTCACCGGCGCGCCGCGCCGTGCCGACGAACTTGTACCCCAGGGCACGCAGCTCGTTGGCGAACTGCTCGGGGGCCAGCTGCAGGCCCACGTAGAGCTCCAGCGGCCGCGCGTAGACCCGGGCCGGCAGCGACCAGCGGTTGCCTTCGAATTCCCGGTAGACACGGAAATCCAGGAACGCGACATAACCCACGCTCACCACCAGCAGGGTTATCAGGATTCTTCGCCAGGGGAAACGCGGGGTCGTGCTCTTGCGGCGCTGTTTCGTCTTGCGACGCCGTGTTGTAGTGCGTTTTTTTGCGGGCATTCAGTCCAACTGCAAGGGTCAGGCTCCCGGTCCGGGTGCCGGGAGCTGGCGCTAGTATACCTTCGAGTCCGGAGCCGATGCAGCCGAATTGCGAGTGATTCAGCCTTTAGCCGCGAGGCCGAAGCCGTGGCGGGTGGCGATCTCCTGATCTGCAATCATTCTCGGGGAGATTGCTTCGTCACCTAACGATATCCTTCAGGGCACTAGGTTGCCCATAATGACGAATCAATCAGTTTCCTTAACAGGCCCTGGTACTCTTGGAATACGAATTTAAAAGGAGCACTAGACGTGGGGCGTGCCGCCGAACGGCCGTGGATCGGCACCGGGCAGCGGGTGGAACCATTCGAGCTTCTCGTGCAGTCGCACCACCTCGCCCACGATGATTATGCTCGGCGGCTTGACGGCCTCTTCCCTGACCGTGGGTTCCAGGGACTGCAAGTCGGTGATGATCACACGCTGATTCTGGGTCGTGCCCTGCTGGATCAGCGCAACCGGGGTGTCCACCCCCAGGCCGTGCGCGATCAGCCGCTCGGACAGGACGCCGACGCCGTGCAGGCCCATGTAGAACACCAGGGTCTGGTTGGGATGCGCGAGCGCCTTCCAGTTGAGGTCCACGGAGCCGTCCTGCAGGTGGCCGGTCACGAACACGACCGACTGGGCGTAGTCGCGGTGGGTGAGCGGAATCCCCGAGTAGGTGGCGCAGCCCGAGGCGGCCGTGATCCCCGGCACCACTTGGAAGCTCACGCCGTTTTCCATCAGCGTCGAAATCTCTTCACCACCGCGACCGAAAATGAAGGGGTCTCCACCCTTGAGCCGCACCACCCGCTTGCCCTCCTTGGCCAGGCGCACCAGCAGCTGGTTGATGTTCTCCTGGGACAGGGTGTGCTTGTCGCGTTCCTTTCCGACGTAGATGCGCTCCGCCTCGCGACGCGCGAGGTCAAGGATAGGGGGCGCGACCAGACGGTCGTAGACGATGACATCGGCCATCTGCAACAGCCGCAGAGCCCTGAAGGTCAACAGGTCCGGGTCGCCCGGTCCGGCGCCGACCAGATAGACCTCGCCGATGGGATGCGGCACATCCTCCGACTGCTCGAGCGCCGTTTCCAGACATTCGCGGGCTCTCTGGTCACGCCCGGCAAACAAAAGCTCGGCCACCTCGCCCTGCAGCACGTTCTCCCAGAACTGGCGGCGCTGGTCCACGGTGCGGAAGCGCTGCTTCACCCGGTCGCGGAAGCTTTCCACCAGCCGCGCCAGGCGCCCGTAAGCGGCCGGCACGTAGCTCTCCAGACGCGCCCGCAGCAGCCGCGCCAGCACCGGGGACGCCCCCCCGGTTGACACTGCCACCTGCACCGGATCGCGGTTTATGACCGACGGAACGATGAAGCTGCACAGCTCCGGCTGATCCACCACGTTGACGGGAATATTGCGCGCCTTTGCGAGCATCGAAATCTCGCGGTTGACCTCTTCCTCACTGGTTCCTGCGATCACCAGCGTCTTGTGATCCAGGTCGCTCGCCTCGAAGCCTCGCGCCCGGTGGATCAGCTCGCCCGCGTCCACCCGCCGCTGGAGCTCGTCGCAAAGATCTGGCGCGACGATCTCGACGCGCGCGCCGGCACGCCGAAGCAGACCAACCTTGCGGGCGGCCACCCGGCCCCCGCCGACCACCAGGCAGTCGCGACCCTCGAGATCCAGGAACACCGGAAAGAATCGCACGGGCAGAAACCTCAGGCGCGCGCGGCGCTCAGTATGGGCTCCAGCAAGGCGTCCAGCCTGCCGGTGCGATCCAGCGCCGCCAGATCGTCGTAGCCGCCCACGTGATAGTCACCGATGAAGATCTGCGGCACGGTGTGGCGTCCGCTGACCTGCTCCATCTTGCGCCACATTTCGCGGTCGTTGTCGACCGGGATCTTGTTGATCGGAACACCCTTGCTGCGCAACAGGCGATCCGCACTGATGCAGTACGGGCAAAACCGGGTGCAGTACATCACGACTTCGGACATGAATTTTCGCTCTATTCCAGGACCTTGACGTTGGTGATGTCAATGGTATCAAACGCCTGCCTCAAATGGCGGTAGCTGGCCCGCCGGATATAGCTTTCCAGATCGCCCGTGCCTCCCCGCCTGCGCAGCACCGCCAGCAGCAGATCGAACCGGGCCCGATTCGGCGTCAGGTGCTCCACCAGCTGCTCGAACGCCCGCGGCCGACCGGGGCGTACCGGCGGCATACTGTAGACCAGCGCCTGCATGGATTGCACCTGCAGACTCGCAAACAGGGGTCGCAATCTGGACCTCAGCTCTTCGCGCACCAGGCTGGTTCCCAGCCAGGTCAGCTGGTCCAGCGCCGCCAGCAGCTGCTCGTCCAGAACGGATCGCTTCTGCAGATAGCCCAGCGCCGGATAATAGCCAAGCGACTCCTTGCGTGCATAATCGTCGAGCTGTTCGGCCAGCTGCTCACCCACGGTCTTCGGACAGAAGGGGGAATGACGCTCGAAGACCGCATCCGGAATGACCACCGTGGCGCTGAGCGCCGCCTTCTCTGCGCGCAGGCCGGGCACGGCTAGAGCCTGCCCAGCAGCTGATCGATCTGCTCCCGCATCGGTGATGTGAGGGGCTCGAGCTTCTTGCGCATCACCGATCCGATCGCATCGGTCCGCGAAAAGATGGGGTTGACCAGAGACTCGCGCACCTGCGCCAGGGCCAGCAGGGCCCTCACGTCGTTTCGGCATTCGGGCAGGACTTCGAGCACCGCCTGCGCCGCCGCGGTCACCGGACAGGTCGAAGGGCCCTCGAGCAGCTTCCCGGCGCCGTCAACGATGCCGGGCATGTCGTCACCGCATTCGCCCTGCGGGCAGACCGGCGAAAAGTAGCTCTGCAAGGCATTGAGGAGCTCGACCACCACGTCCTGGTCCGCCGGCTTGTTCAGCACCGCTTCGGCGGTCTGCAGGAATGCCTGGCCCGCCACACCCACACAGCGGCACAGCTGTCGGGCCACCGGGTTGCCCGCCCCCTGCAGACCCGCGAGGGCGTCGCCAACCGGCTCGGCGTCGCGGCGGGCGCCGTTCTGCTCGGGCAGCGAATCGGGGCTCGCCTGCATGAACCCGACATAGTACGACGTCTTGCGTCTGGCCGAGCGCCACAGCTTGTCGCGCAGCTCAGCGGAAATCAGCCCCGGCTGCAGCACCAGCCGCACCGATTCGAGCATCGCTCTGTGCTCGGTTTCGAAGGGAAGATACTCGACCAGATACTCGGCCAGCACCGGCCCCATCGTCCCCCGCACGACGCACTCCCTTTCCAGCATCCGTCGCGCGTTATCCGCCACCGGCATGGCCCACCAGGCGCGCCGCGCGATTTCGTCGGTCAGACCGTTCGCGTGCACCACCGCAACGACCGCTTCCGGTTCGCCCAGCAGCAGGAGCTGCTCCAGGCTGTTGTCGCGCGCCTGGCCCATCCGCGTCCACCGACGCAGGAACACGGGATAGCCGCCGGGCGAACCCAGGACCTGACTGGACAACAGCTCACGCACGCGTTTCAGGTACTGATCGTCGCGGCCGCGCGGATTGAGCTTGACGCTCGCCTCCCCCTGGTCGGAGAGGGCGTGCACCGTCATCGAGGATTCGTCGATGCGCACCGCCTGCAGCGGATTGGCCAGCAGCACGTTGAGGCGCAGCGAGTCTTCAGAGGATAGGTCGATCAACGCTCAAAACCGGCCGCGCGGTACAGCTCGTTGGCCTTCTCGAGGTCTTGCTCCACACCCTTGCCCTCTTCATACATCATCGCCAGTGTCGTCAGAGAGCCGACCAGACCCTGATCCGCCGCTTTCTGAAACCACTCCACCGCCAGCGCCGGGTTTTTCTCCACACATTCCCCTTCCAGGTACATGAATCCGAGCCCGTGCTGCGCGACCGCATAGCCGCTCTCGGCGGATGCCTTCATCCACCGCAGTGCCAGCCCGTCGTGCTGGGCGACACCCAGCCCGTTCTGGTACATGATGGCCAGTCGATGCTGGGCTTCCGCATTCCCCTGCTCGGCGAGCGGGGAGAGCAACTGCGCCGCCCGCGAAAAGTGCCTGGCTTCGAAAGCCGCCATCCCACTGCTGAATTCCACATCCTGAGTCGTCGCGTCCGGCATATACGTCTCCCGCAAAAGCCATCATTATACCGCGGCATGGTTTGTCCTACCAAAATGCTCAGGATTTATTGTATCGCCACCATTCTCGTCCGGTGGGCCCCGCGGCCCCTTTTTCCATTATTTTTATATGACATTATCTCACTGTGGATATATAGCGAAATCCTGATAGACCTGTATACTTCCGCGCCATTCAAGGGGAGCGGCCGGCAGGCGCCGATAAGGCGCACGAGCCCGCGCCCTGGCGGACGCCGGTATGCGCTCCGCAGAGGGCATCGGTCGTGCCGACGAAATGCCCGATCAGGCTCCGCTGCTCGTCGTAAAGATTCGAAAACCTTGCCTGAGGAGATCGCAACGATGGATCAGAGCTATTATGATTTTACAAACAAGATGGAAAAGGCATCGGTCAACGATGACTACATCCAGGGCTGGCAGTGTGGTTTTCTGTTGAACCCCCCGCGCGAGGAGCAGAACACCAGCGAAGCCTACGAAGCCGGGTACGAAGACGGGAAGGCGCGCAACATGGAGAATTACAGCAACTGGGCCAACAAGTAGGCGGCCCGGATCTAAGCCGGCACTGGAGAAGAAACGGGCCTCTGGCCCGTTTTTTCGGCAACCGAGCAGCGCGACGCCGCCGGTGCATTTCCCGCCGCGCAACATCGAAATTCGGGGTATGGTCCCGCGCGAGGAACGTTGCACCGGCGCAGCCGCCGCCCGCTCACCCGGCACTTTCCAGCGGGTCTCGACAACACCCCCTGCACGCCGCCCCACTCAACGCGGACCTCAGAAAAACGAATATATGTGCGCCTGACGTATGAGGCAGTTGCCCGAGGTGGGCAGGGAGCGGCGCCTCAGTTCGACAACCTCGAACCGCCGGTCCCGGTCTCTTCGGCGTCGGCGGCGGGGGCACCGGTCTGAAACAGATCGTTCAGACCTTTCTTCAGTGTCTTGAGCATTTCGGGGATTTCGATTTCCATCACCTGGTCGCTGATCCACTTGCGGTCTTTGGGCCCCATGGTGTCGGTGACACGCTGGCCCAGGTAGCGCTTGAAGGCGTAGCCGGGCTCTTCGTTCTCGAAGCGGAATTCGGCGTACTCGGCCATGCGCAGGTTCAGCTTGTCTATGAACGGCTGCCTGAAGTCGCGGCCGCGACCCTCGGCGTCGACCCGGTTGTCGTGGTAGGTGTCGGCGGTTTTGAGCGCCAGGGCCACGATGAAGTGCCGGCGCTCCTCCTCGCTCATCTGCCCGTGCACCAGCCTGTCGGTGACGTGAATCAGGAATGCGCAGAGCTCCTCCAGCACATCCAGCCGCTGCGCCTGGGTGTCTGTCTGGAAGCCCTCGTTCTCAAGGTTGAGCAGCGCCGCCCCGGCGATACGCCATGCGATGAACGCCAGTGCCCCCGCGTTCTCCTCCAGAGAGCGCGCCTTTCCCCGATCTTTCCAGCGACTACGTATGCGGACCATACCACCCCCGTTTTCCCGACTGGCGCGCAAGCATACATCATGCTAGGATCCAAAAACAGAGTAATTTAGTCGGGTATTCTGCATGTCGGCCAACGTTTCGAAACAGCGTCTGCCCGCGGGGGTGGAGACCCTGAGGTCGGACGTACAGCAAAACTGTCACATCTCCGATGCACGCTCGGCGAGCGATTACACCCTGTGCGTGTACCTGCTCAAGATGCGCGAATTCTACCGGTGGGAGCAGGGTTACCCATACGGCGCCACGCTGCAGAGCGACGCGGTGGGTGACTGGCTGAGCACGCGCGAAGGCCTCTGGGAATCCCTGGTCGAGCACGACTTCGCTCCCCTGCGGATCGAGGGACGCAAATACGATCCGTTCGATTGCGAAGCCGTCAACCGCGCGCTCGAGCCGCACCAGCTCTTGTACAGTGCGGGATTCGGCAACAAGGCGAAGGCCCACTTTTTTCTTGCCCGACTGGAAAAGAAGATCGAGCACAGCGGGTATCGGGTCTATGTCTCAAGCGAAGAGCTGGCGCGCGACCTGACCGCCCCGCCCGCGATGTCCCGGCACGGGGAGATCTTTATCCGTCGCGAGTCGCTGCGGCGCATGGTGTGGGAAAAGCTCGAGGAATGGCGCTGGAACAGACCCGACAACGCCATGGGCCGGGCCATTCGCTACTACGACTTCGACGGGAGTCTGGAGACAGCGCTGGAACAGATGACCGATACCGAGATCGAGGCGCTGATGCTGCACGAGATCGGCGAGGTCCAGGCGGGCCAGGCACTCGGCGAAGCCTGGCGCGAAATGCTCGACACCTTTCCCCGCTCCAAACTGGAGCTGATGGCGCGGGCGGTTCGCGATCACCTCGCCGACTGTCTCTCCACGCTGCCCGCCCTCCTCGAACGTCAGCATCCGCCGTCGCTGCACTTCTATTTCGCCAACCTCTCGGGCATGCGCAAACAGATCTACCCGGCCCTGTTGAGAGCTTACGATCAGTGGGTAAAGTCCGGCGATGCCGGAGAGCTGGAGCGTCAGGTCGAAGCCGGCCGCAGGCACTGGCTGCAGGTGGCGCAGGACCTGGTCGCCTTGCACGAAAGCCGGGTGAGAAGCGCCTGGCAGGAGATGGAATCCCTCATCGAGCGCAAATCCCTGTGAGGCGATGTGCCGGCTGTGCGCGGCAAAGGCAGCCGACTCGAGCGCAGTTCATGCGTGTTGCGACAGTTCGTTGTTGCCAGCAGGGCGACGATGGAGCAATCTATCCATCGCGGTCACCCTAGAGGGCCTTGATGGCGTCACACGGGGTCGCCCTGCCCGCGCTGACGGGGTGAGCACATTGAGCACAATCCGTTGACCGATGACCCAGGCCAAACGCCTCAAACCCCTTCGCACGATTGTCGAGATCAAGCCCGACAGTTTCGTATTCGAAAAGCGCCATGCGCTCAGCCCGGAGCTCTGCCGGCGCGCCGTCGAGCGTTTCGAGACGCACAAGGACGAGCAGTACGAGGGCCGCATCGGCCAGCTCGCCGAGCGGGACCGCAGCATCAAGAAGTCCACCGACTTGGTGGTGAGCGGCAAGCCACACTGGAAAGACATCGACCAGGCCCTGTTCCGATCCATCGGTCAGGCGATCGTCGAGTTCCGCGAGCGCTTTCCGTATTTCAAGGGGCCCTTCAAGGACATGGGCTATGCGATTCAGCGCACCAACCCCGGTGAGCACTACCACTGGCACATCGATGGCGGCAGCCACGAATTCAGTCAGCGCCAGCTGGTCGCGGTCTGGTACCTGAACGACGTGCCCGGTCCCGGGGGCGAAACCGAATTTCTGTACCAGGACCTCAGGGTGAAGCCGGAACTGGGCAAGCTGCTGCTGTTTCCGCCCTTCTGGACCCACGAGCACCGCGGCGCGACGCTGCACAAAGGTGTGAAGTACATCGCAACAACCTGGGTGGTGTTTGCCTGAGCACGCCGCAGCCCACCGCCCGTGCTCCCGCCACCCCGGAGGACTGGAGGCGTTACTACAGGCTGCGCTGGCGTCTGCTGCGCGCCCCCTGGGGCCAGCCACCGGGCAGCGAGCGCGATGCGCTTGAGGGCTGCAGCGTCCATCGGATGGTATGCGACACCGAAGGTGGCGTGCTCGCCGTGGGACGCGTACACGACGCCGGCAGGCACACCGCCCAGATCCGCTACATGGCGGTGGAGACGGCTCACCAGCGCCGGGGACTCGGGACCCTCATCCTCGCGGAGCTCGAACGGGCCGCAAGCGGCTGGGGTAAGACGACGATCATTCTGCATGCCCGCGAAGGCGCGGCTCCCTTTTATCGCCGCCGTGGCTACACCGTCGTCGGTCGGTCGCACCTGCTTTTCGGTGAAATCCGACACTATCTCATGGCCAAGCAGCTGACCTCCGCCGGCGGCAAAGACTGAGCGCACTTCAACCAGCGTCGCGACAACAGGCTGTGCCCGGCTCGCCCACCGTCACTTTGAGTCCCTGCTGCGCTTCGGGTAAGCTAATGCGCTTGCAATATGATATTGCAAGAGCACTAGGCTACGCCTTCAGCCGTCGGCGCCTGAATCGGGCGCAATAGCACAGAGCCACGGCAGCACAGGGAATGGATTATTTATGGGTGCAACACCTGGTTTAGGATGGGCTCCGGTCCTGCTGCTGCTGACGATCTGCCCCGCCCACGCCGAGGACGAAGCATGGATCGCCGCGAGTCGGGAGATAACTGATACAGAGCTGGACCAGCGGCTCGCTTTCATCGAAACCCGTTTGAACAGACAGCAACGCAACGCGGACTATTGGCGAAACGGCTGGACCGGCTTCTATTCCCTGAGCAGCGCTGGCCAGAGCGTCGCGGCCTTCGCGGCGAACGACAGCGACGGTCAGGTCTATTGGGGCGTCGGTGCGGTAAAGGCTGCAGGCGGGCTGGCGCAGGTGCTGCTGAAACCCCTGGCAGCCGTCGAGAGCGGCCACGACTTCCGTGCCCTGCCGGCGCGCAGCCGTGACGAGCGGCTCGCCAAGCTGCGGCAAGGCGAGACCATGCTTCGGGCCAACGCAGCGCAGGCCACCGAGCGCTTCACCTGGCGACGGCGCGCGATCGGCACCATCGGCAACCTGGTCGGTGGTGTGGTGATAGCCGCATTCGGCGAAGATGGTGCTGCGGTGATATCGACCCTGCTGGGCCTCGGCGTGCACGAAGCCACGATCTGGACGCAGCCTGCGGGCGCGGCACAGGACCTGGAGGACTACCGAAAGGAACGCTGGGCTGGCCAAGCCGCTCGGCCCGGCCGCTGGCGTATCGCGGCCAATCCGGCTGGCGTGACACTGCACGTCCGTTTCTGAGGCGACGAGACACGGATATCAGGCGCCGCGCAATTACAGACGCAGAGATGGCGGAGCTATTCAGCGTAACAGCACCACTGGTAATCCGTTTCAGGGACGGCAGCAGGCAGATCATGATCGAACGCATGCCGTGTGGCGACGGCCTGGTGTTTTTGCCGCCCTTCTGGACCCAAACCGGCATCGCCGGCGCGCTGCGCTTCGTGGCGGGCCCGGTGCGCGGTGACGGGCCCTGGAAAGTCGGCGATGCCGTGGTCACCGTTCTTGGCTGTCACGGCAGCGAGCCCGGGCTGGCCGGCGAGTTTGCCGCCTGGCAGAGCCACCTGCAACAGCTGGGCGCCGCCTACCCGCGAGGCGATGCGCTCAGAGAAGCGATGCGAGAGCATGCCGCCAAGGCCGGCGGTGCGCACAGCGTCGGCTGAACACCGGCCACACCCGGATATCGCTTTAACGCGTCAGACTGAGTACCCCACGGCTGTTCTGGATCTGTCCGGGTTATCGATTGATCCATCATGACACCTCTTGCGCAAAAACGGTCCGGTAATGGCGATACCAGTCACACTGGAAGCGTTCTGCCGGGTCACGGCGTTTCTTCAGACGCAGGAATTCACTGAACTGCGGATAACAGATCTGCACCTGTCGAGGTGTCGCCTTCGAATCAAGCCGGCGGAGCAGGAGCTCCGACTGAGTCACAGATCGCGCACCCTGTCGGATCACCTGCGCGGAATCTGCATCAGGGCGCTCGGCCCCGACGGTGTCAGATCTCTCGCCCATCGGTATCCACGCGCTCACCCAGGGACCTGGGGACGGGGACAATGAGGCTCAAATCCTGCCAGGCTGCGCGCCGGGTATCGACGGGCATTTGGAGAGACAGGTACACGCAGGCGCGGACTGGTTAGACGAATAATAACGATGACGCCGCCGTCAGGCCACGATCTCGGTGA
>JASFKW010000013.1:0-48997 GCA_050118435.1 Gammaproteobacteria bacterium
GTGGCGACGAATAACTGCACCAGTCCGGCACCCACGACACAGAAAAAATAGTAGAAAGCGAACGCTTTCGAACCCCACAGGTTTTCCATACGCGAGCCAAACAGCCACAGCGCGTACATATTCAGCAGCAGGTGCAGCAGGCTGCCGTGCAGGAATGAATAGGTCACCAGCTGCCACAACTGAAAATGGGGCGCCGATTGATCGAAGACCGTCGTGTCTGACGATTCCAAAGGCCAGAGCGCCAGCAGGTCGATCAGCTGGCGGCCGGAAGAGAGCTCCAGCAAGAACAGGGCGCCATTCGAAACCAGCAGGGTTTGGACTACGGATGAAAAGCCTGAATTGCGTCTATCCACGTATCACTCTGTCCGCCATCATCGTCCTGGCTCCTGATGGAGCCGGGCCTGCAGCGCGAAGCGATTGTGGGCAACAGCGTCGTGGAAGTTCTGTCCTCAGGCGCCCGCCGGAAAAGTCGCCCGCGAGCAGTCAGACCAAGATGGCCTACAAGCCTTCCAACTCAGGTTCGATGGAGAAGCTCATTGTAGCTGATAGGAGCGGACGCGTTCACCCCGAGGGCAGTGCGCTATGGGTCTTTGTCACCGGCCAAGCGGCCGTCACCGCGTCGATGATGCCCGTACGAGTGATCGGCCTGCGAAGAAATTTCGAAATGCCGATCGATCCGGGACCTCTTCGAAGTTGCTCACCTTCACTGCCCAGATACACCGTATGGAGGTTTCCAGCGCCTGCGTGGGCCATGTTCCAGACCATGATCACGTCAATACTCGCTGCGTCGTCGAGGTCCGTATCAAAAAGTCCCAGACCGCACGTCTTGAGTTCCAGCTGTTCGAGAACCCCCCAGCTGGTGGTTTCGGCTTTGACCCTGAAGCCGGCCCTGTGTAGGGCGGCGATCGTCATCGTCCTCTCCGCGCACTGCTTCCAGGCGACCAGGACCGTTGGCGCTGTCCTTAGGTCCTTGAGGTAAATGACGTTATTTTCCATTTGATGTGAATGCTCCACCGGCTAAAGCCAGTGGCTTCCTGTTACGGCTCAAAGCCGGATCGATCGTCCATGCGGGCGATTGTGATGAGCCCCGGATCCGGCACCTCCACAGTGTTGGGCTTCGCTGCGCTCAGCGCCAACCTACTCAATTCCGCCGTTCACACCCCAAACATGCCTATTCCAGGTCTGAAAGTCTATCGGGGTTTTTCCTAGTTACTTGCAGCGCCCCTGGTTTCGGCGGGTGATCAAGGTCACCCCGCTTCGTGTCGGCCCCCGAGCTTCCTGTCGGCAGCCGCGGATATCAAAAAACAGATACCGCGCCTCCGAAGTCATTGTGTGGTAAGGTAAAAAGCAGGAATCGAGGCCCATTCGTCATGGAACGCAGAGACAAGGAAAAACCACGCGACCGCACCAGCACCGAAGTCTGGCACGCCCTCGAAGCCGACACTGTCCTCAAGCGCTTTGCCACCGACCCGGCCGGTCTGAGCCAGAGCGAGGCCGAGGCGCGCCTGCAGCGTTGCGGGCCGAACCGGCTGCGCCCGGTGAAGAAAAGGGGACCGCTGGCGCGGTTCGTGCTCCAGTTTCACAACGTCCTTATCTATGTGTTGCTGGTGGCCGGTCTGATGACGCTGGCGCTGGAGCACTGGGTGGACGCGGGCGTCATTTTCGCCGTGGTGGTCGTCAATGCGCTGATCGGTTTCATCCAGGAGGGCAAGGCCGAGAAGGCACTCGAAGCGATCCGGCAGATGCTGCCGCACAGCGCGAATGTGCGACGTGACGGCGTGACTGTTGCCCTGTCTGCCGAGGAGCTGGTGCCGGGTGACGTTGTGACGCTGCAGCCGGGCGACAAGGTCCCGGCGGATCTGCGCCTGCTGAAGACCAGAGAGCTGCGCATCGATGAGGCGATGCTCACCGGCGAATCCGAGGCGGTGAAGAAGGACACGCTGCCGGTGGACCTTCGGGCTGCCGTCGGGGACCGGACCTGTATGGCCTTTTCCGGCACGCTGGTCACCTACGGGCAGGGCCAGGGCGTGGTGGTCGCGACCGGCGATGTCACCGAGGTTGGCCGCATCAGCGGGATGCTGAGCGAGGTCGAAACGCTTACCACGCCCCTGCTGCGCCACATGGCGACCTTCGGACGCTGGCTTACGGTCGGCATCGGTGTGCTCGCCGGGCTGACCTTCGCCTTCGGCCTGCTGGTGCAGTCATACCCGGCCGCCGACATGTTCCTGGCCGCGGTGGGCATTGCGGTGGCCGCCATCCCCGAAGGGCTGCCCGCCATCATGACCATTACCCTGGCCGTGGGCGTACAGCGCATGGCACGGCGCAATGCGATCATCCGGCGGCTGCCTGCCGTCGAAACCCTGGGCTCGGTCACGGTGATCTGCTCGGACAAGACGGGTACCCTGACCCGCAACGAGATGACGGTGAAAAGCGTCATCACCGCGAACGGTCTGTTCGAGGTGAGCGGCACCGGCTACGACCCGCACGGCGAGTTCACCCTCTATGGCAGCCCCGCGGCCGTCGACGACTATCCGCTGCTGCAGGAGATGGCGCAGGCCGGCCTGCTGTGCAACGACGCGACGCTCACCCGTAGCAAAGATCGGTGCGTCGTCCAGGGCGATCCCACCGAAGCAGCCCTGATCACACTGGCGCTGAAGGCGGGGCTGGATCATGCGTTCCAGCAGGAAGAATGGCCGCGCACCGACGCGATTCCCTTCGAATCGGAGCACCGATTTATGGCCACCCTGCACCACGACCACGCCGGCCACGGGTTCGTCTACCTCAAGGGTGCTCCGGAACGCGTGCTCGACATGTGCACCTCTCAGCGCATGCGCGGCGAGGACGTGCTCCTGGACCGATTCTACTGGACCAAGCTGATGGAGCTGGTCGCCGGTCGCGGGCAGCGCCTGCTGGCCATCGCCTTCAAGGTTGCCGAGCCGGGCCGGGAGGCGCTGAAATTCTCCGATGTTGAGAGCGGGCTGACCCTGCTCGGCATCGTCGGCATCATCGACCCGCCGCGCGACGAGGCCATCGAAGCGGTGCAGAGCACGCGCGCCGCCGGCGTGCGGGTCAAGATGATCACCGGTGACCACGCGATCACTGCGTGTGCCATCGGCCGCCAGATGGGCATCGGTGACGGCAAAACCGCCGTGGAGGGCGTGCAGCTCGACGCGCTCGATGACGCCGCGCTGAGCGAGCTGGCCCTGGTCAGCGACGTCTTCGCCCGCACCAGTCCCGAGCACAAGCTGCGCCTGGTGGCGGCGCTGCAGGCCCATGGCCAGGTGGTTGCCATGACCGGAGACGGGGTCAACGATGCACCGGCGCTCAAGCGTGCCGACGTCGGGGTGGCGATGGGCATCAAAGGCACCGAAGCCGCCAAGGAAGCGGCCGAGATGGTGTTGGCGGATGACAACTTTGCCTCCATCGCCCGCGCCGTGGAAGAAGGCCGCACCGTTTACGACAACCTGAAAAAATCCATCCTGTTCGTGCTGCCAACCAACGGCGGCGAGGCGTTGACCATCATCGCCGCCATTCTGATGGGCCGCATGCTGCCCATTACGCCGGTGCAGATCCTGTGGGTCAACATGATCACCGCCGTGACGCTGGCCCTGACACTGGCCTTCGAGCCTCCGGAACGGGATGTGATGCAGCGCCCGCCGCGCGACCCCCGTGAGCCCATCCTTTCCGCGTTCCTGTTGTGGCGCATCCTGTTCGTCTCGCTGATCCTGGTGGCGGGTACCTTCGGCAACTTTCTGTGGGAGCGCGAACAGGGGGCGAGCATCGAAACGGCGCGCACCGTGGCGGTGAACACCCTGGTGATGTTCGAGATCTTCTATCTCATCAGTGCGCGCTACCTGATCGCGCCGGCCCTCACGCGCGGGAACATAGGCGGAAACCCCTATGTGTATCCGGTCATCGCCCTGCTGCTGGTGTTCCAGCTGCTGTTCACCTATCTGCCCTGGATGCAGATGCTGTTCAGCACCACGGCGCTCGACACCCTCGCCTGGCTGCGCATCCTGCTGACCGCCTCCACGGTGTTGATCCTGGTCGAGGTCGAAAAAGCCCTGCTGCGGCGTTTCGGTTCCTATCGAAACGCGCCCATCGAGCATTCCAAAGGCAACACCTGACTTGGCAGGGCGGCCGACATAAGCTGGCAGGACCGTCGGCCGCAGGGATGCGGCCGTCGAGCGTACAGGGATGTATTCACCGCGTGTCCTGACAGCTTATGTCGGCTGACCTCTGCCCGCCTCGGTGACAGGTGCAAAAACGCACAATGATCCCGTTGTGCGCAACATCATCGTATGCCTCGCCCTCCGGGCTTCCTCCCTCCAGTCACAGGGGCACGGTTTCCCCGTAGGCGGGCAGGCCGGCCGGCCATTGGAAGCGGGCATCGAACTGCTGTTGCAGCGCGATGCGCTTGTCGTCTTCGCCGTGCACCAGGTACAGACGGGGGCGCCGGGTGCCGAAACCGTCCGCCCAGGCGAGCAGCTGAGACTGGCCGGCGTGGGCCGAAAAGCCGCCCAGGGTATGGACCGTGGCATTGACGGCGATGTCTTCACCGGCGAGGCTGAGCGTGCGGGCGCCGTCGACCAGCGCACGGCCCGGGGTCCCCATGGCCTGGAAGCCGACCATCATGACGTGCGCTTCGCGCCGCCACAGGTTGTGCTTGAGATGGTGACGGATGCGCCCACCCGTGCACATTCCGCTGCCGGCCATGATGATCGCACCCTCGCTGATCCGGTTGATGGCCATCGATTCCGCGGTGGTGCGGGAGTATCGCAGTATCGGCAGAAAGCTGTGCAGCGTCGCGGATTTCGCACGGTGCAGCTGAGCGGAATCCTGCTTGTTGAACACGCTCAGATACCGGTGGTAGATCTCGGTCGCCGCGATGGCCATCGGGCTGTCGAGAAATACCGCGGGCTGGTGAAGCTCGCCGGCCTGGTAGAGCTCGCCCAGTCGGAACAGGATTTCCTGGGTGCGCCCCACCGCAAAGGCGGGGATCAGCACATTGCCGCCGCTGTCCTTTGCCGCGGCCAGGATGTCGCGGAACTCGCTCAGCGTGTCCTCCATCGGGCGATGGTCGCGGTCGCCGTAGGTCGACTCCAGCAGCAGGATATCGGCCTCTCTCACCACTTCGGGGTCCCGCAACAACGCCGCGAAGCTGTTGCCCAGATCGCCGGAGAAGACCAGCTTGCGCTCCTCTCCGCGGTCCTGGACGAACAGCTCCACGATGGCCGAGCCCAGGATGTGGCCCGCATCGCGAAAGCAGACCTCCACGCCGTCGGCCACCGGCCTGCGCGCCCCGTAGGCGATGCCCTCGCATTGCGCCAGTGCGGCCTCGGCATCGTCGACGCTGTAAAGCGGCGACACCTCGGGCTTGCCCGCCCGCCGCCGGCGCTTGTTTTCCCATTCGGCGTCGCGCTCGGCGAGAAAGGCCGCATCCTTCAGCATGACTTCCAGCAGATCGGCGGTCGCGGAGGTCATGTAGACCGGGCCTCGGTAACCCGCCCCGACCAGGCGCGGGATGAGCCCGGAATGGTCGAGGTGCGCATGCGACAGCACCACGGCGTCCAGCGCTTCGACGTCGAAGGGAAACGGCTCGCTGTTGGCCTGCTCCTCCTCGCGACTGCCCTGCACCAGGCCGCATTCAAGCAGCACCGTGGCCCTGCCCGTGCTTATGAGATAGCAGGAGCCCGTGACCCGCCCGGCGGCTCCCCAGAATGTCAGCTCAGCCATGTGGGCCTCCGCATCCCCCTTTCATGTACCTTCGGTTTCATCGCTCGCAGCGCCGGTACGCATTTCGCCCACGGGCAAACGATGCTGTCGCGCCGGATTTTGGCCGAAGGTGCCCTTCCCCACAAGTTGACGCCCGAGACGGGGCCGCCCCACAAAGGCCCTCAAGCCTCGGCCATGAGTCACAACCCCGGAAAGTCTGTGATTTATTTGAGCACCGAGTTTATGCACACTGGGCCCGGTTCGGTCGGTCATCGAACCGTGTTCATTGCGAGCACATCAGCCGTTGACCGCGAGGCGAAGCAATATCACAAGTTGGAATCCGTAGCTCGTGGATCGCTTCGCTCCGCTCACAATCACGTACACCCGGTTTCGTTACCCACAACAGTTACAGTTCGAGACGCCATGACATTTGATGCCCACAATGACCTGGAAACCAAGCTCGTCGCCGCCCAGCAGGGAGAGCTCGACAGCGACGTCTTCATGCGGGAGCTGCTGGATTCCCAGATCTTCATGCCCGTGGAAGACGAGCCGGAGCAGATCCAGGGATTCCAGCGTTCCACCTCGGCCAATCCGCTGACGCTCGAAAACGAAGACGGCGTCCGCGTCCTGATCCTGTTCACCAGCCCGGAACGCGCCAAGGGCTTCCTGGAGGATTTTCCCGCCTACCGCGGCGGACTGCTGACCGAGCTCAGCTGGGTTCTGGAGCGCATCGGCACCGGCGTCGCCGTGTCTCTCAATCCGGGCATGGAGTTCGGCATCGATCTGGATCCCGAAACTGTCGAGCAGCTCATCCACCTCAGCAGCGTACGCAGCCAGAGCAAACCGGGCCCCTGATTCAGCTGTCCCGGCCTGCCGCCGATTGCACGGCCTCCATCAGCTCCTGTTCCGGGATCGGGAAGGTGAAGGTGCGATAAAAACGCCTCACCGCCAGAAGGCGCTCGAACTGGTGGTGATATTCCCTGTCGTAAAACACGATCACCCGGGTCTCCGGCAGCCGCTCCACAACCGACATCATGGATTCCAGCGAGCTGGTGCGGTCGCGGAAATCCGACTGGAAGTTGAACTCGGCGATGATCACTCGGGGCTTGAGCTTCTTGATGGTGCTCATCGCCTTGCGCATGCGCGTCTCCACGACCACGTCGAATCCGGCGCGTTCGTAGAGCGGCCTGAAGTTGGGGTAGCCGCCCATTTCGACAATGGCCAGCAGGACGGGTTTTGACATAGCCGAATTGCCCTTCCAGCGCGGTGTTCGCGACGGATTCTACACCACAAGTGGCTTCGCGAAGTCTCTTGCCGCACGCAATACGGGCACCCGGAATGAGGTATACAACCACGGTCATCAGAGTTTCCTCAAGTATTCCGCCGGTTTCCCAATAACTGCAACTGGGACCGGTGGATTTCTGAGGATGGAATGGCCGCGGGGCGCTTTTTCAGATCGGTACGCATACTCGTACTGCTGCTCATCCTGTTCGTGGTCGCCATGAACGCCTGGCTGGCGAAGCTGCGCAGCACCGACTGGAACGAGCCGCTGTGGCTGGTGGTATATCCGGTCAACGGCGACGGCAGCGCGGCAACGCAGCGCTACGTCGACGGTCTCGAGCGCGACGACTTTCACGCCATCGAGACCTTTCTGGGCGGCGAGGCGGCCCGCTACGGCCTGTCGATCCGACAGCCCCTGAGCGTGCGTCTGGCGCCCTCGCCCCCGGAGCCCCCGCCCCAGCCCCCCGCGGGCGGCGGAGCGCTGTCGGTCATGCTCTGGAGTCTGAAACTGCGTTACTGGGCCTTCGTCAACGACACCTTCGAGGGTCCCGAGCCCGATGTGCAGATGTTCGTGGTCTACCACGATCCCGCCCACCACGACCGACTGGAGCATTCGCTCGGGCTGCAGAAGGGTCTCATTGGCGTGGTCAATGCCTTTGCCGCCCGGGATCTCGCACAGCGCAACAATGTCGTCATCGCCCACGAGTTTCTGCACACCCTGGGCGCCAGCGACAAATACCATGCGGCCAGCAACCTGCCGCTCTATCCCATCGGCTACGCCGATCCGGCCCGCAGCCCGCGCTATCCGCAGCGCAAGGCGGAAATCATGGGCGGTCGCATACCCTTGTCCGAGCACCGGGCGGTCATGCCCGATTCGCTCTCCCAGTGCGTCATCGGCCCGGCCACCGCGCTCGAGATCCGCTGGACGAGCTGACCCGCGCCGGCGCAAGACCGCTCCCCCCAGCCACTCTGCGTTTTTCTGTCGGCGTGTTTCAGGTAAGCTGCGGGGCTGAGACAATTGTCGGACATGAAAAGCAGGCAATGACAGACCGGCCCGGGATCCGCGAGCAACACCTGTTGAGGAAAATGGATAATCCCCTGTTTGACGAAACGCAGAGAAACATCGGCAAGGACGACCTCGCCCAGGCACGCCTCGAGGACGGCATGGAAAAAGACCGCTTCCTCGCCGGGTTCCAGACGCTGGTGCAGCGCGCCGTCGAGCTGGAGCCCAATACGCCCAGCGAAACCGTGCTCGAGCTCAAGGAAGACCTCGACCGCAGCTACCAGGAAGCCTGTGCCCTGCCCGGCGACATGACAGAGGTCAAGCAGTCCATCCGCCGGCTGGTCGGTGTCATCATGCAGGCGGTGCGCGCGGCTGCCGGCGCCGACACCCTCGCCCAACGGGAGCTCATGGAGGAAGACGCCGCGCGCCGCGCGCACTATGAGCTGCAGGAGCTGCCCCTGGTGGCCGCGCTGATGCATCGGGAATCCCCCATCACCAGCGACGAGCTCATCCCGTCGCTGTTGAGCGAGCCGGAGCCGTCGTTGTCGCGTACCCTCGCCCTGTTCGACGCGCAGCAGCTGGCGACAATTTTCCACGACGCGACGGCGTTCCTGGCGCAGCGCGATCCCGATCGCGGGCTGCCCGAGGTCTGGCAGCGTCTGCAGGTGATCGAGCACAGCTATCGCCAGCTGCAGCCGGCGGCACCCCGATGAGCAAGGAAATCGACCCGAAACGCTGGAGTGAGGGTCAGGTATACACCCTGCGGCGCTGGACGGACAGCCTGTACTCGGTGCTCGTCGAAGCCGAGGTGCAGCCTTTCACGGCTGGCCAGTTCACCAAGCTGGGATTGCGAATCGACGGCGAGTTCATCGAGCGTCCCTACTCCTATGTCAATGCGCCCCACGAACGGCCCCTGGAATTCTATTTCGTCACCGTCCCCGAGGGGCCTCTGAGCCAGCGCATGACCTGCCTGGAGCGCGGCGCCCCCATCTGGGTGATGCGCAGACCCTCCGGTTTTCTCACCCTCAGCGAAGTGCCCGAGGCGCGGCACCTGTGGATGCTTTCGACCGGCACCGCGATCGGTCCTTTTCTTTCAATTCTGAAGACCGGCGAGCCCTGGGATCGCTTCGAGCGTATTGTCCTGGTGCACGCCGTGCGCAGGTCCGAGGAGCTCAGTTTCAGGGAGACCATCGAGGGTCTGCGGACGCGCCACCCGAAGCGGTTTCAGTTCGTGCCCTTTGTCAGCCGGGAGGAAACCGGCTTCGCGCTGCCGGGGCGCATTACGGCGGCCCTCGAGTCCTCGCGGCTGGAGCAGCGCGTGGGGCTGGAGATCGATCCCGAGCGGTCCCAGGTCATGATCTGCGGCAATCCCGAGATGGTGAAGGAGACATCCGCCATCCTCCAGGCGCGCGGCCTGCAGCGTAACCGGCGCCGCAACCCCGGCCACATCACCGTCGAGAATTACTGGTAAACAGTGGCAACAGCCATCGTCGCTGCGCTTCGCGCGATGGAGGATCGACAACAGGCCCTGAACCACGCCCCGATGGTACGCACCGTTTCAGAGATCGGCAGGCTCGTGAACCCGCATCTTCAGGACGGGCATGTGAATACAGCCTATCCCGCGCTGCCTGCGGACTGGACTGAGATGCCGGGCTGCCGCGGGGCCACGCCATGAATGCAGGCCTGAACATCACAGCGGTGGTTCTCGCCGGCGGCCGCGCCCGGCGCATGGGCGGCCAAGACAAGGGGCTGATCGAGCTCAACCACCGTCCGCTGATCGAGTACGCCGTCGGGGCGCTGCAGGGCCAGGTGGACGCGATACTTGTCAATGCCAATCGTAACCTCGAGCGTTACGCGGCTCTGGGTTACCCGGTGATCGCGGATCAGTACGGCGAATTCAGCGGACCGCTCGCAGGCATAGCCAGTGCCCTTGCCGAGATTGAGACGCGCTATCTGGTGACGGTACCCTGTGACTGTCCCTCCCTGCCGAAGGACCTGGTAATCCGACTGCTGAGTGCGCACGCACAGGCCGACGCGGAGCTGGCCGTCGCCCACGACGGCACGCGCATGCAGCCGGTCTTTGCCCTTCTCGAGCGCACCTTGTTGGGGAGTTTGGAAGAGTTTATCGAAAGCGGGGGCCATAAGGTCGATCGGTGGTATACCCGCCATCGGGTGGCGCTGGCGGATTTTTCCGACCAGCCGGACGCCTTCATCAATGTCAACAAGCCTGAGGATCTGGCCCGGATAGCGCAGCTACTCGGCGTGACCGCACCGCGGGGGCCGCTGCCCCGAGGGCACAGAAGATGAGCGCGGAACCCCTAAAGGGTACAGGCGAGGCAGCGCTGGTCGGTGCACCACGATCGCGCCGGGCGCTGCCGTTTCATGCGGGAGCTGCTGGCCGAACGCAGCCAGACGGAAGCCGATTGAACATACCAGATCAGGCGCTGTCGGAGCGTAAACTGGCCGCACATATCGCCATCAGCAGGAATGATAAGACGCTCGGGGTGGCTGTGCGGCTGTGGGCACCGGAAGATCAGGAGGCAGGTTGACTCACTCTGTTTCTCGTGATTGGCAGGCGCAAACCGCCCCTTTTCACTCAGCGGCGTTTTCTATACTCTGGCGCCTGTCTTCAGGATCCCAGCACCGACCACAGTCGTACGAGCGAATAGTTAGCCATCTAATATCAATGTATTATATGCGCCTATTCCAGCAAACTATAAAATATTATCCAGCGAAGTTATCCATATGGAAAAGCAAGTCGATGTAGCCATCATGGGCGCGGGGAGCGCCGGCCTCTATGCGATGGGTCAGGTCAAGCGCAGGACGGATAACTTCGTCCTGATCGACGGCGGTGAGCTGGGCACCACCTGCGCGCGTGTTGGCTGCATGCCGTCCAAGGCTCTGATCCAGGTTGCCGAGGATTTCCATCGCCGTTTCATCTTCAGCCGGGAAGGAATCGAGGGCGGCTTCGGCCTCACGCTCAACGCGGCCGACGCGCTGGAGCACGTTCAGGACCTGCGTGACATCTTCGTCGACAAGGTTCTTTCCACCACCACCGACCACATGGGCGATGCGTTCATTGCGGAGCACGCGCAGTTTCTGGAGCCGGGTCTGCTGGAGGCCGGCGGCCAGCGCATCCGGGCCAGGCGGATTGTCATCGCCGCGGGGTCGCGACCCATTGTTCCCGTGGAGTGGGAGAAATTCGGCGACCGCATCCTGACCACGGACACGATTTTCGAGCTGGAGACCTTGCCCGAATCGATGGCGGTGATCGGGCTGGGTGTGGTCGGCCTCGAGCTGGGACAGGCCTTTCAGCGCCTGGGCGTGTCGGTCACGGCGATCGACCAGCTCCAAACCATCGGCCACCTGGACGACCCGGAAGTCAACCAGACGGCCGTGGAGCTGCTCGGCAAAGAGATGCCCCTGTGGCTGGGTCAGGCCGCCAGCCTCGCGGAGGCGCCGGGGGGCAGAATCGAGGTCACGGCCGGTAAGCGCTCGGTGGTGGTGGACAGGGTGCTGGTGTGCATCGGCCGCCGATCAAACCTCGACAGGCTCGGCGTCGATCGCGCCGGAATCCGGCTCAACGCGAAGGGCCTGCCGGAGTACAACCGAAACACCATGCAGGTGGAGGACCAGCCGGTGTTCCTGGCCGGCGACGTGGACGGCGAGCGCCCGTTGCTACACGAAGCCGCGGACGAAGGCCGCATCGCCGGCATCAACGCCACCCTGGACAAGCCCCTGGCGTTCCGGCGCAAGACCCCGCTGTACATCACCTTTTCGGACCCGAACATCGTGTTGGTGGGCCAGCGCTTCTCGGAGCTCGACCAGGGCAGGGTCCTCATCGGTGGGGTCAATTTCGGCATGCTGGGACGCGCCCTGATCATGGGCCGAAACAAGGGTCAGATACGCCTGTACGCGGATAAATCGACCGGCCGCCTGCTGGGCGCCAGCATGGTCGCGCCGCACGGCGAGCACCTCGGCCACCTGCTGAACTGGTCCATGGAACAGGGTGTCAGCGTCCAGCAGATGGTGCGGTTTCCCTTCTACCATCCGGTCCTGGAAGAAGCCATTCAGCCCGTGCTCCGGGATCTGGTTGCCCAGTCCGGCCTGGGTCCCGAGGATTATCCGCCCGATCTGGAGCTGCTTTGAGCGAGTATGACCGGGCCAGGAAGCGGCTGCAGCGACTCATCGCTCTGAGACATTCTCACCTGATGCGCAACAGCGCCATCGGGGTCGAGAAAGAAACCCTGCGGGTCAACAAGCACGGTGGCATCGCCCAGACCGCACACCCGGCTGCCCTGGGCTCGGCGCTCACCCATCCGTATATCACCACGGATTATTCCGAAGCCCTGCTGGAGCTCATCGCGCCACCCCTGCACAGCATCCGCGAGGTGCTCGACTTCCTTCGCGACGCCCAGCAGTACGTCTATCAGTGCCTCGACGACGAATACCTCTGGGCGACCAGCATGCCCTGCGTAGTGGCCGGCGAAACCAGCATCCGCATCGCCGAATACGGCAGCTCCAACGCCGGACTGATGAAGCACATCTACCGGCGCGGGCTGGGTTATCGCTATGGTCGGGTGATGCAGACGATTGCCGGCGTGCATTTCAACTACTCCTTTCCCATTGAGTTCTGGGAGATCTACGCCGAGCTCGAGGGCAACGAGCTGCCCATGCAGGACTTCATTTCCGAATCCTATATGGCTCTGATCCGCAACCTGCAGCGTTTCGGCTGGCTGATCCCCTATCTGTTTGGCGCCTCTCCCGCCATCTGCAAATCCTTCCTCGGCGCAGAACCCACGACGCTGGAGGAATTCGACGAAAACAGCTACTACCAGCCCTATGCCACTTCGCTGCGCATGGGCGACATCGGGTACCAGAACAACAAAGAGCTCGAGCACGGCATCAAAGTCAGCTACGACAGCCTGCAGACCTATATCGACAGCCTGACCTGCGCCATCACCACGCCCTGCCCGGCGTACGAGGAGATCGGGGTGGTGGTGGCCGGCGAACACCGCCAGCTCAACGCCAACATCCTGCAGATCGAGAACGAATACTACAGCACGATTCGCCCCAAACAGGTGCCCAAGGGCAACGAGCGACCGACGCTCGCGCTCGAGCGCCGCGGCATCGCCTACGTCGAGCTGCGCTCCCTGGACGTCAATGCATTCGATCCCCTCGGGATCAATGAACGGCAGCTTTATTTCCTCGAGTGTTTTCTGCTCTTCTGCCTGCTACACGACAGTCCCGTGGTCAGCGCCGAGGAGCGCCGGGCGATCGACGACAACGAGCTGCGGGCCGCGCATCGCGGGCGGGACCCGGCACTGCAGCTCATCCGCGGTAACCGGTCCATACCGCTGCGCGAATGGGCCGGCGAGCTGCTCGAGGAAATGCAGGCGGTGTGCGAGCTGCTCGATCTCAGCACCACCGGGCAGCCGTACTGCATGGCCCTGGAAGCGCAGATGAGGAAGGTCAACGACCCGGAGCTCACGCCCTCGGCGCGCATGCTGAGCGAAATGCGCGATCGCGACGAAAGCTTCTATACCTTCGCGCGCCGGATGTCGCAGATCCACGAGCACTTCTTCCGCAATCTGCCGATGAGCGAGACGAAACAGCGCTTTTTCACCGAGGTCGCGCTGAAGTCCGTGGAGGATCAGAGAGCCATGGAGGCGGCCGACGAAATTTCCTTTGAGCAGTATCTGCGGCGCTATTATGCGTAGCCGGTCCACCGAGAGCCTGCGATATCGCGCTTGACCATGCGTGCCGAGAGAACCCTGGTGCTCGCCTCGACCTCGCCCTTCCGCCGCGAGCTGCTGCAACGGCTGGCTGCGCCGTTTTCGACCTGTGCGCCTGCCGTCGACGAAAGCCGGCAACCCGGCGAATCGGCGGCACGGCTGGTGAGACGCCTGTCCGAGGCGAAGGCACGCGCCGGGGCGAGGGGGTTCGACGACGCGCTGATCATCGGTTCTGACCAGGTGGCGGTGCACGGTGAGGACATTCTCGGCAAGCCGGGCAGTCACGACAGGGCCCACGCCCAGCTGGCGCGCCTCGCCGGTCAGCGCGTCACTTTCCTGACCGGTCTGTGTCTGTACGACACCCGCGACGCCCACGCCCGCGTCGACCTGGTGCCCTACCACGTGACCTTCCGACGCCTGACGGATGCGCAGATCGATCGCTACCTGCGCGCCGAACAGCCCTACAACTGCGCCGGCAGCTTCAAGTCGGAGGGTCTGGGCATCAGCCTGTTTGCGGCCATGGAAGGGGAGGATCCCAGTGCGCTTGTCGGCCTGCCGCTGATAAAGCTGGTCGGCTGGCTCAACGAGGCCGGCATCGCCATTCCTTAGGGACGCCTCGATAAAACGGGCATGAAGCTACGGCACCGATGCCCTGACGACCTCAGTGCGGCAGGCCGCCGCCGCTCAGGATCTCACCCAGACCACGCCCCAGGGCGGTACCCAGCCGCTTGCTGAATTTCTCCAACAGGTCTTCCTCGCGCGTGTAGTCCACGATGGTCTCGGCGCCGATGACTTCACGTGCGACGTAGCTGGAGCTGCCCAGCTCGTCGACCAGACCGAGGTCGACCGCCTGTTCACCGGTCCAGATGAAGCCGCTGAAAATCGCGGGGTCATCCTTGAGCTTATCGCCACGCCCGGCTTTCACCACATTGATGAACTGGGTGTGGATATCGTGCAGCAGCTCCTGAACGTGCTCGACGTCGCGCTCCTTGACGGGCTGGAACGGATCCAGGAAGCCCTTGTGCTCCCCTGCCGTGAGCAGGCGGCGCTCGATGCCGAGCTTGTCCATGGCCTCCACGAAGCCGAATCCGTCCATGCGCACGCCGATAGAGCCGACGATACTGGCCTTGTCGGCATAGATCTTGTCAGCCGCCACAGCCGTATAATAGCCGCCCGAGGCGCAGACGTCGCTGACCACGGCGTACAGCGGCATATCCGGATGCTTCTTACGCAAGCGGCGTATCTCGTCATTGATGTAACCGGCCTGCACCGGGCTGCCCCCGGGACTGTTGATCCGCAGGATCACACCCTTGGCGTTTTCGCTCTCGAACGCCGCGCGCAACCCCGAGATCACATTGTCCGCGCTGCCCTCCTTGTCGGGTGCGATGACGCCTTTGAGCTCCACCAGAGCCGTGTGGCTGTCCTCTGCGCCCTGTTCGAGCTTCATGCTCGGACTGTACAGAAGCAGAATCCCGACCAGGTAGAGAACCAGCAGAAACTTGAAAAAGATTCCCCACCGGCGGGCGCGTCGCTGCTCCTTCAAGGCGGCGAATGCCAGTCTGTTGACCAGGTCGCGCTCCCAGCCCGGCTGAGCGCCCACGTTCTTTTCCTCAATATCGTTTGATGCCATGTTGCCTGTCCTCAGTCTCCCACTGCCAGCGACTTGTGCGCTGCGCCATCAGTATCCAACAGGCTCTTTTCCACGAGCCAGTCGACGAGCTCAGTAATACAGTCCAGACACACCAGCGGGCGGTGCGCCAGCAGCCGCTCGCGAGCGTGCACGCCGTAGCTGACGGCCACGGGCGCCACGCCTGCCTGGTTCGCCATCCGCATGTCGTATTCGGTATCGCCCACCATGAGGGCCTGCCGCGCGGAGATCCCCACCTCCTCCAATATTTCATTCAACATGCGGGGATCCGGCTTAGAGCAGGTTTCGTCCGAACAGCGGGTGGCGGAGAACAGGTCGCTGAGACCGGTCTGGCGCAGCGCCTTGTCCAGACCCGCGCGCCCCTTGCCGGTCGCCACAGCCAGCTCGAAACCGGATTCCTTCAGCAATTGCAGGGTTTCCCGGGTGCCCGGAAAAAGCTCCGACGCGTGGCTGTCGGAAAACCAGTGGCGCCGGTAGCAGGCCACGAAGCTTTCCCGGAAGCGGTCGCCCCGGTCGGGGTACAACGCATCGACGGCTTCCTGCAGCCCCAACCCGATGATGTCGCGGCACTGGTCGGGTGCGCGCGTCTCCAGTCCCAGATCTGCAATCGCGCACTGGATGGCATGCACGATCTGGGTCTCGGAATCCATCAGGGTTCCGTCCCAGTCGAATACAATGAGGCGTGCCGCCTCTGATGCAGATGTCATTGTTTGTTCATGTTGGGAGTTGGCTGCTCTGGCCTGTATCGGGCCGCGATTCCAATTGCTGAATGACATTTCTGAGATCCTGGGCCAGGGGTGCGCTGATCTCGATGGCGCGGCTGCGCGCCGCGTCCGCGAACGCGATGAAATGGGCATGCAAAAACAGTCGCTTCAGGCCCAGTGCACGCATTTTCCGGTTAAAAACTGCGTCACCGTATTTCGCGTCCCCGGCCAGCGGATGTCCCCGGTGGGCGGCGTGGACACGAATCTGGTGCGTGCGGCCGGTCCGGGGCTCCGCCTCGAGCAGGCTGGCCCCCGGATAACGCGCCAGCACATGGAAACGGGTCAGCGCCTGCTTGCCCTCGGCATCGACTTCGACCATGCGCTCTCCTCCACGTAACAGGTTCTTTCTCAACGCCACCGTGACCTCAAACCTTTCGGGCCTCCAGTCCCCCTGCACGAGGAGCAGGTAGCGCTTCTGCACCTGCCCGGCGCGCAACAACGCGTGCAGCGTGCGCAGCTCGCTGCGCCGCTTGGCGATCAGCAGACAGCCGGAGGTGTCTCGGTCCAGACGGTGCACCAGCTCCAGGTACGGCGCGTCCGGCCGCATCACCCGCAACGCTTCGATTACGCCGAAGCTCAGACCGCTACCCCCATGGACAGCCATACCGGCCGGTTTGTTCAGCACCAGCAGCCGCTCGTCCTCGTAGAGGATCGCGTCGCGGAGCCGCTCCGCGGCGCCCGCGGCGCCGGAATCCGCGCTCGCGGCGGCGGACCTGCGCACCGGTGGGATACGGACCTGATCCCCGCTGCGGATCCGGTAGTCGGGCCGGGCACGTGCCCGGTTGACCCTCACCTCGCCCCTGCGCAGCAGGCGGTAGATGCGGCTCCTGGGCACACCCTTTAGGAGACGTTGCAGGAAGTTATCGATGCGCTGTCCCGCTTCCTCGGCCGAAATCTCGACCCACTGCACAGCCGGTTTCTCCATGGCGCGCCATTCTACCAGCCCTGCTTGGAAACTGCTTGTGAATTATCGTTTAAGTTGTTTAAATCTCGCTTGAATCATAAGGGCTTAAAAGGACCGAAAAACGGTATAACTGTTTGATGTCACGAACCTGGGCTGCTATAGTCCGAACGGTGGTCGCCGTCACCTGACACTGTGAGGGACAGATCGCGGCGGCATCGGAAAGACAGCGGACAGGCAATTCCCGCTGCCTATGCCGGAATCCTATTCGTTTTCACCGGAGTCCGCACGTCGGCGACTCCCGATGAATCGAGACGAGGTCCACCGGGCCTCTGCATGTCATAAGTTGATGAATTAACTGATTGCTCCCGTGCCGTTAACGCTGTTCATGATAATGGGTCTGATAGCCGGAGTGGCGGTTTCGCTGCCCCGCTGGCGCGTGACGCCGCGCAGGCGGCCGTCGCGCCCGATTCCGCTCTGCGTCAGCGACGCGCCCGGCGACACGGTAGAGCACACGAGAGAACACTTCAATGAAACGTATGCTTATCAACGCCACGCAGCCCGAAGAGCTGCGTGTCGCGCTGGTCGACGGCCAGAAACTCTACGACCTCGATATTGAGGTACCCGCGCGCGGCCAGAAAAAATCCAACGTCTACAAAGGCAAGGTAACTCGCGTCGAACCCAGCCTCGAAGCGGCCTTTGTCGACTACGGCGCCGAGCGACACGGCTTTCTCCCACTCAAGGAAGTGGCGCGCGTCTACTTCCGGGAGGGGGCGGGCGACGGCGGACGGGTCACCATCAAGGAGGCGCTGCGCGAAGGCCAGGAGGTCATCGTCCAGGTCGAAAAGGAAGAGCGCGGCAACAAGGGCGCCGCGCTCACCACTTTCATCAGCCTGGCGGGGCGCTACCTGGTGCTGATGCCGAATAATCCCCGTGCCGGCGGTGTGTCGCGGCGCATCGAGGGCGAAGACCGGAATATCGTCCGCGATGCCATGGCCGAGCTGGAATATCCGCCCGACATGGGTCTGATTGTGCGCACCGCCGGCGTGGGTCGCAATGCCGAGGAGCTGCAGTGGGATCTGGACTACCTCCTCCACCTGTGGAGCTCGATTGAAAGCGCGGCCGGTGAGCGCCCCGCGCCCTTTTTGATCTATCAGGAAAGCAATGTCATCATCCGTGCCCTGCGCGATCACCTGCGCGGAGATATCGGCGAGATCCTGATCGATGATGCTCAGGTGCACGAGCGCGCCCGGGAATTCATGACCCAGGTCATGCCCCAGAATCTGGGCAAACTGAAGCGCTACGACGACCCTGTCCCCCTGTTTTCCCGCTACCAGATCGAAACCCAGATCGAATCGGCGTTCCAGCGCGAGGTCACACTGCCCTCGGGCGGTGCGATCGTCATTGACCACACGGAGGCGCTGGTATCGATCGACATCAATTCGGCGCGGGCCACCAAGGGCAGCGACATCGAGGAAACCGCACTGCACACCAACCTCGAGGCGGCCGACGAAATCGGACGGCAGCTGCGGCTGCGTGACATGGGCGGGCTGATTGTCATCGATTTCATCGACATGCAGCCGGCCCGACATCAGCGAGAAGTCGAAAACCGCCTGCGCGATGCCCTGCGCGTGGACCGCGCCCGGGTGCAGGTCGGGCGCATCTCACGCTTCGGGCTGCTTGAAATGTCCCGCCAGCGACTGCGTCCCTCGCTGGGCGAGTCCAGTCAGATCGTGTGTCCACGCTGCCGCGGGCAGGGCACGGTGCGTGGTGTCGAATCGCTCGCCCTGTCGATCCTGCGCATCGTCGAAGAGGAAGCCATGAAGGACAAGACCGGGCGGGTGGTCGCCCGGGTACCGGTTGAGGTCGGCACCTATCTGCTCAACGAGAAGCGCGAGGCGCTGCTCAATCTCGAAAAGCGGCACGGCCTGGGGGTCGCCCTGATTCCGAGCCCGCTTCTTGAAACGCCCCACTACGACATCCAGCGGGTGCGCGTCGACGAGCTCGACGGCGAACAGGGCGCCACCAGCCACAAGCTGCTCGCCGAGGACCTGGAAGCCGAAAAGCAGCTGGCCGACAGCCTCATCGGCGCCCGAGCACCGGAAGCCGAGACGCCGGCGGTCCAGGCCGTCTCGCCGCAGGCGCCGGCGCCGGTTGTGGCACGGGAAGCATCCCCACCCCCCTCGACGCCAGGCCTGATTCGCCGCCTCTGGGGTACGCTGTTCGGCAAGGGCGAGGAAACCGCCGGTCAGCCGGACCGGGATCAGGCCGTCGAGCGTCCGAGCCGCGCCAGCGCCGCTGGCGCCGGGCGCGCAGCCAACGGCGGCCGGAGCCGCGCCACGGGAACCCGGCGCCGCAGCGGCTCGACGCGTCGCAGCGAAGGCGAAAAGCGCACCGGTGGGCAGCCTCAGGCGCGGCGCCCCGCGGCCGAGTCGGCGGAGAGCTCGGCTGAGAGCAAGGAAACGAAGGCCGAGAGCCGACCGGCTGCAGCTGGTGCCAAAGACCAGCAGGACGCCGCGGAAGCCCGCAGCGGATCGGGGTCGGGCCGCAGCGGTCAGCGGCGCGGCCGCCGTGGTGGCAGGCGACGCGGCGGTAGCCGAAGCCGCGATGCCGACCAGGGGCAGGCGCAGAAAACGGGTTCGGCGAGCGATACGGGGGCGCCGCGGTCGGGCCCGGTGCAGAAACCGCAGCAGGCGGATTCGCCGGCCCGTGAAGCGAGCGTAACGCCAATGCCTGAACGGCCCTCGGCTCCGGCTGGCGCCAGCGATGACCGGAAGCCGACAGCCACCGAGGCACCCAACAAGCCGTCGGCGACAACCGAGCCGAAGAAGGACCCGGCGGTCGAGCCCAGGAAAGCCCCGGTGGTCGTGGAACCGAAGGTGCCGCCGGTGGCGTCCGATCCCAAAGGGACGAAGACCGCTGATCGAGGCTCGGACGGCGAATCCACCGCGATCGGGGACGAGTAACACGAGTAACAGCCGCCGCTTCTCGCGTGCTCAAGCGAGCACCCGCGGTCCGCTGGAAGCCTCCCGCGGCGGTCTCGCGCTCTGCATGGGGCCTAACGGAGGCGCGCCTGGATATCCTCGAGCAGGCCGCGCGTTCCCTCTTCGATCAGATCCAATACCCGCTCGAAACCCTTCGCGCCCCCGTAATAGGGGTCCGGAACATCCAGCTGCGGGGCCAGCCGGGGGGCGAAATCGAGCAACAGACGCAGTTTCTGCCGATGCTGCTCCGGGCACAGAACGAGCAGCTCCTCGAGGTTGTTCCGGTCCATGGCAACGACATAGTCAAAATGCTCGAAATCGGCCGGCTTGACGCGTCGAGCTCGCTGCCGGCTGAGGTCGATGCCGCGTCTTCCCGCCGCCTCGCGAGCCCTGACGTCCGGACCTTCACCGACGTGATAGGCATGCGTGCCCGCCGAATCCACCAGTACCCGGTCGGCCAGGTTGCTGCCCCGAATCAGCAGCTCGAAGGCACCCTGAGCGGTGGGAGAACGGCAGATGTTGCCCATACAAACGAAAAGCACTTTCACTTCAGTCACTTATTTATTTTCCGGTTAATCTACAGTGCCGTTACGGTCTGCCAGAATTCGGGGGTATCCTAGTCCCAGATAAACCTACGGGAACACCCACCATGAAACTCAACGCCCTATCGACGGTCAAGCTACCGCCGGGCAAGCACGAACTGCGGCATTAACCACAATCAGTGCATCAGCGAGCATTCTAAGACGTGGATCATGCACCGCAAGTACATGGCTGCGTGAGTGTCGATACCCTCGGCCACTGGCCCGAAATGATGCTGAAGGATGCGCGGGCCAGGGCAGCCGAACGGAAAGGCAACGCCGCCGCCGGCCGCACCGTTCGGTGGTGAAAAGGTATCAGACCGACATCATCAGCCAGTACTAAAGTGGCCCGGTTTGCCAACGGGTACATGGACCGCCGGATCCTGCGGGCGCTGAGGCCGCCGCCAGACCCGGGAGTACTGCACCACTATCCACGAGGTGTGGGAACATTAACCAAATCGCGTCGCGCTCTTCTTGCCTCATCAACGGGCGAAACACCGCACTTAATTCATTCCGAATCTGCTCGAATACCGCTTTTGTTACGACACGCGGATGTCCTGAAGCCAGACAATGGCGGGGCAGAAAGCCTTAAAAGCCAGACCCCAGGTCAAAATGATTAAGGTGCTAAACTGGGAATTATCAAGCAATAAACACCTTGAGACAGCGATCCATGTCCACCTTGGTGGACTGGACCTCTTTCCGACCGGCTTTCAACACTCAGGCTCACCCATCTGATGTGGCGAAGATTCTCTTTGTCTAGTTCGTACCCTTTGTCAGTGTCTGTGTTCAGGTAGCAGGGCTACACAAGATCAGCCTGCCTTTCTCTTAGTCTTGCTGAACCACTCGAGACCGTCCTGAGACACGAGATGAATTTGACCACGGCTAAGGACAATGCACTGCTGGCGTTCAAATTCTTTCAGGATACGACTAATGACTTCGCGGGTTGTGCCCAGCTCGCACGCCAGTTGTGCATGGGTCATTTCGAGCGGCATACCCCCGGAACGTTCAAACTGTTGTCCCAGAAGGCAGGCGAGCCTGAGATCCAGCCGTCCGAAGGTGATATCAGAGATCAAGGAGATGGCGTCCGTGAGACGTTCAACCAGGGCCTGGAGGACATAATTCACGAAGCCGGGCGAGGCCCCCATCAAGTGGTGGAACTGCTGGGCCGTAATCATCAGCCCTTTTGTGAGGGTATCGCACTTCGCGGATGCAGGGTAGCTGGAGCCAGCTAGCAAGCTGTTCAGACTCAGCAGACAGAGTTCGCCCGGCGACACCCGATATACAGTGACTTCGCGACCTTCTGGAGAGTTTTTGAACACGCGTACGGTGCCTTCCATAAGCCACATGAACCCTTTGCAGGGACTCGCCTCGTGAAAAATGGTTGTATCCGCCGGAATTTCAACGAGCTGGGATTCGCGCAAAACCCGCAGGCAGGCATCATCCGCGTGTTTTCTGAAGTCGGGATATTGAAGCAATAGCTCTTCGTGCGGGACCGAGGCGAACATGCATCTCCTCCGTGTGCAAGATCCGTGTCTCAGTTACTGGTAAGACAGAACATGGTAACACTTCAAAAAATAAGTTATGTGACTTTAGGTACTGTCAAGCATCCGGGCTCCAAACAGCCGAGAGGCGGCGAGTGGGGCCATCCGTAGCCTAACTGGAGCCTAACTGGTTCGAAATCATGATAAGTTGACTGCGTGCCTATCGTTGCAACGACGCAGCTATTAACCGGATCAAATCTGTGGCTATGCTCGCGATGCTCGCCCAGCGCGTCTCTGGAAACGAGCGGGAGGCCAAATCTGGGTTCGTGACGAAACGTGGGGTGGAATCCGCCCCAAAATTGTATAAGTCGTTGTAAAAGTGTATGTCTTGGCTTCAAAATCAAGTCGATACGCCTAACCCTGTTTGATATTCTGTGAAAGCGCTCATTACCTCAAGTAACTGACATCGAACACAATAAGCGCTTTCCCCGTTCGTTCGCAGGCTGTGCACCGCCGAGATGCGAGCTTTAACGCTGAACTGTCGCGGCATTAATGCTGGCCTGGACCGAGGCCATGCTGCGTGCGTAAGGTTCGTCGAGCCGGGCCGCTCTGGGCAAATGCATAAATGCCTGCCGGGCACTGCTTGCACTGGGATAGTCACCGAAGAGCAGTACAAACCAATCCTTGCCCCGGTATTGTGTCTTATAATACGCGAGCGGACCGTCAAGCTGGTGGGCACCGAGAAAGCGAAGCACGGCTGACTCCTGTCTGACACCAAATAGTTGCAAGGTGTAGCGCTCGGGCGGTTGACTGAGCAGCCACGCTTCGCGGTGTACCATAGCGTCAGTTGCTGGCGCGGCCCGGCTCGCTGCCGGCAGACGTTCCGGCTGAGCAACACGCACCTGCTGTTTCGCTCCAAGGCGCTGCTCTCCAACCTCTGAACCCTCAGTGGGTGGCGCGCCGTTGCGCCTCAGCTGCCCCTCTCCGACCTTCGCAGCGGGCGCCTTGTCTGGATCCGGTGTGGCATCCGCAATCTCGCGTGACGCTGGTTTCGATGATAGCGGTGGCTTGGAATTACCCGCCGGGTCGCCTCTGGAGCCCATCCGTAGCGATTCCCGGGCGCCGTAATTCATCGTTTCATGTTCGCGTACAGACAGCGTTCCGCGCGGCGCGGGCAACCACATGGTCGCAATCTGCTTAAGCGGCGATTCCAGCGTTGCTGAGCTACGCGGCGGCAATGTTACATCTGGTATGGCCGCCGCTGCCTCCTTTTCCTGCGAAACGGGGATTCGAGACGCAGGAACTGGCACCTCGCGTGTCGCAAGCTGCAATGAGGCAGTGAAGGGATCGCCGTGTGGCGCTCGCTCCGGCACCATCCACCAGCTAAGCGCAGAGACGACGACCATCGCGACGGCACCTGCAAGTCCCACGGTAACGCGATCCCTACCGAGACGCTCCCCTATCTGCCTAAACAACGAGCCTGGCTCGAGGTCGACCTGGTTGCCAACCTCGAGCACCCGGGCTAGCGCCCTCGGCGCGTCAATACCCAGCTTTACGTGCTTCCCCCCCCGCACCACCTCAATTTCGATCGGCCCATCGGCAAAAAGCGCACCGACGGGCGTGGATGGATCCGCCGATTCCGAGAGGTCGATGTAGAGGCTTTCACCGCTACGGCGCGTGAGTATTTGCATGTCGTGCATCGCTCCCTGATTACGCGCCGTAAACTGGCATTCAGCGAAGCCGCTATCGGCGATCCCATCCGGATTCGCGGTTATGCGACCCGGGCCGCCCTGAGCACCTCCGCGAGGGCACTCAGGAACTGATCGACATCCCCCTCGGTGATCTCCCCCATGGTCGATATCCGGAAGATGTCGTGCTCCAGGGCCCCCTGGCCGGCGTAGACGACGAAACCGCGCCGTTTGAGGCCGTCGTGCAGGTCGCGGTAGCTGACAACATCGGGCACCTGGAACGCGCTGAGCACCACAGAACTGGCGTGCTCGGGCAGCAGGGCGCGAATCCCGAGCCGCGCCAGCCCCTGGCGCACCCTGCGGGCGAGACGGCGATAACGGCGGTGTCGGCCGCGCCAGCCGCCCTGCGCGGCAAATTCCTGCAGCGCCTGCGCAAAGCCGTAGAAGACGTGCACCGACTGAGTGAACGGTGTGCTCCCCCGGTCCTGCTCCCGAAGATAATTGGCGAGATCAAGATACAGGGTGCGGCGTCGGCCCGCAGCGCTGTCCGACAGCGAGGCACGGTGTGCGAGCACAAATGCCGCACCCGGAACCCCGTGCAGACATTTGTTCGCTGCCGCGGCACAGGCGATGATGCCCCACCCTTCCAGGTCCAGTTCCTCGGCACCGTAACTGCTGACGGCGTCGACCAGCAATCCGACGCCGTGCGAGCGGCACAGACTGCCGATGTCCGACAAGTCATTCAAAAGCCCCGTGGTGGTTTCGTGATGCACCACGGCTACGTGGGTGACCGCGGCTTCCTCATTGAGGACCCTTTCCACGTCCTCCACGACACAGGGTTTACCCCAGCCGTATTTCAGGCTTGTCAGCTCGATGCCGTGGATCCGCGCGATGTTGGCCAGTCGCTCGCCGTACACGCCGTTTTCAATGATCAATACCTTACCGTCCTGGGGCACCAGGCTGGTCATCATGGCTTCCATGGCTGCGGTACCCGAGCCGGTCAGCAGGACAGCGGCCCACTTGTCGGGCGACAAGCCGTAGACGTCGAGGAGTCCGCGTCGGATACGCTCCTGCAGCTCTCCAAACTCCGGTTCACGGTGACAGAGATCTTCACCCGTCAGGGCGTTGCGCACACCTTCGCTCAGATTCACAGGCCCTGGGTTCAGGAGGATCATAAGCGTATTCTAGCCGGATAGCGCAAAGACAGGACTCGTGACAGAACCGATATGAGACATCAGGCGTCTGCCCACCTCAACCGGTGTCAGCGTGGGGCGTGGCAGGTTGTCCGGCGCGCCGGGACGAATCTTCAGGCAGCCCAGACGCGGTCCTCCACGCGAAGCCTCACCGAGCAGGACATCGAGCAGCGTCAGGTCCGATCCTTCCATGACCTCCGCGTAGCCGCAGGCCTGTGCGACGCAAGCGAATGACATTCCGCCGGAGACCGTTGCCTGCCCCCCGGTCGAATCGTGCACACCATTGTCGAGCACGATGTGCACCAGGTTGGATCCTGCGTAGGCGCCGATCGTGGCAAAGTTGCCCATGCGCATCAGAGCGGACCCATCGCCGTCGATCACGATGACACGCAGGTCCGGTCGCGCAACAGACAGCCCGAGCGCCAGCGACGACGCACACCCCATGGACCCGACGACATACAGTTGATTGGGACGATCGGCCAGGGCGAACAGCTCGCGGCCGGTAAAACCGGTGGTGGCAATTATCACCGTGCCCCGCAGCGGGCTCAGCGCGACGATGCGCCTGAGCGCGTCGGTGCGACTGGAGCATTCCCCACCGCTGGAGGTAAAACGGCGCAATGCATTCGCCTGCCTGATTGCCGCCGTATGCGCCCCGGCGGTCGGGGGCAACGCATAGGGGGCCACGGTGCCCTTGCGCATGATCAATGCATAGGGCCGTTGCTCCCGCAGCATATACGCGTTTGCACGGTCCAGTGTCGGTCCGATCCTGTCCGGTTCGTCCGGAAAGTACTCCCAGGGCACCCCCATCACCTCGAGGACCTGCGGCGTCACCTGGCCCATCAGCTCGTGCTGTGGCTCGTCTCTCAGCCCCGGTTGGCCGCGCAGTGTCACAACGAGGAGCACCGGGATCCGGAACACATGGTTCAGCGAAGTGATTGGGCTGACGGCGTTACCGAGCCCGGAGTTCTGCATGAGGACCACCGCCCCCTGCCCCCCCAGCGTGGCACCACTGGCCGCCGCCACGGCGTCGCCCTCGTTCGCCGCCGAAATGTAGCTCAGCTCGCGGCTTCCAATAACGCAGTTGATGAAGGGGGTGAGAAATGAACAGGGAACACCGGCGTACCAGCTATAGCCGCGATCCCGGGCCATCGCCACGAACTGTTCCGCCTGAATCATGCAGAGCCCCCCAGCGGGACCGGCTGACCGATCCCGTGCGCGAAGTCACCGGCCCGATCCAGATCCTCTATGCTGTTGAGATCCAGCCAGTGCCCGTAGACGTACAGCACCTTCACCGGGCGCCCGGCGGCGATCAGGTGGTTGAGCAGGTCCACCATACTCAGTGAAGCGAAATCCTCGCGCGCGCGCAGCTCATCCAATGCGGTCAGCACCCAGCCTCTTCCATCACCGCGCACCCGCAACATCCCGATCCAACGACCGCTCGGCTCGAACATGTTCGTCGCCATACCCTCGCACACGTGCAGAAGGTCCACGTCCTGGCGAAACAGGGCACGATCGTCGGGCGAGGAACAGTAAGCATAGTCCCGCGATCCTGCCTTGTCCGCAGGCGGTGCGGAGTCGACCACCACGACGATCTGGCCGGGCGTGTCCATCAGATCTCGCACAATGTAGCTTCTGAACAGGAGATCTCCGTAAAGAATCAGCGTGTCCTTTCCGATCGCCTGCCTGGCGCAGTAAAGCGACGTCACCTCGCCCGTGCTTTGGTAAGCCTCATTGAGCACAATGCCGATACCCGAAACGTCGATTGCGTCCGCTTTGTATCCCGCCACAACAGAAAGATCATTGATGCCTTGCGCCTTGAATTCATCCACCAGACGCCTGAGTAAGGGTTTGCCTCCCACCGGTACCATCACCTTGGGTCTATCCTGGGTCATGCTCTCGAGGCCCTTGCCCTGGCCCGCGGCCAATATCAGCGCCCGGGTCGGTTCCCTGTTCCCCTGCAGGTAGCGGTGCTCTGCCTCCAACAGCTCATCCGCACCCTGCAGGCGGAAGATCTCCGCTACCGACGCAACCCGGTCCTCGACATTCACCAGAGTTTCCGTGTCATGGATTTCTCGCGCCACGGCGGCCATGCTGGCCACCGCAGCACGGACCAGATGGTTGGCCCAGATCACGACGCTGACACCGGCGTTGCGGAACACGTCGGTTGGTGTGCTGTAGTACTTGGTCGGTACGATCACCAGGGGCGCGCGCATGGCCCATTCTCTGGAAAACGCGAGCACTTCGTCGGGGCGCGACAGCTTGCTGTGTATCAGAATGGCATCCGCTCCGGCTGCATGGTAGGCCTCTGCGCGCCGCAGTGCTTCGTCGATGCCCCAGCCAGCAATCAGCGCCTCCACTCTCGCGACGATACAGAAATCATCGTCCGCCTGGCTGTCCTTGCCGGCCTTGATCTTTCCGCAGAACTCATCGACGTCCGCCAACGCCTGGCGCTCTCCGGCGATAAAGCTGTTGGTCTTGGGAAACAGCTTGTCCTCAATGCAGACTCCCGCGACAGTTCGCTGTTCCAGCTTTTTCACCAGCCGTCGCATATTGTTGAAGTCGCCGTAGCCGGTGTCGCCGTCGAGCAGGATGGGGATGTCCGTCACATCGGACATGAACTCCAGCATATCCACGACTTGTGTCCAGCTCGCCTCGTTGTTGTCACGTACGCCGTACTGCGCCGACAGAGCCAGTCCGCTTGCCCATATGCCCCTGAAGCCCACCTCCTCGACAATGCGCGCACTTATTCCATTGTGCGCCTCCATCAGGAATTCGAGCGCGGGTGACTGGAGCAGCGTACGCAGCTCGGCGCATTTTGATCTCTCAGAATAGGCGCTGCGCGCCGACGCTATGGATGTTGGGTATGATGACATGTTCTATTCGTTTCCAGTGACTCAGGTTGATGTCAGCCGGCCCCCCCGGCCTCGCCCTCACGGCCTTCAATGTCCTGCAAGTGTGGCAGCACTGCCTCGCTGGCCCGTGCAATGTCTTCCGCAAAGTCAATCTCAATCCATGGCAGATGAGTACACTCCTCGAAGCCGAAGGTCCCAATCTCAGCCCGCAGCATCTGGCGCAGCAGTTCCTCATAGTCATGTGCGGTAAAACCGCGATCCAGATATTCCTTAGCGCTGCGCGATAGTCCTGCCGCCCCGGCGGCCGTCAGCCACACGAGCCCCGCCATTTCTCCGCAGAAATCGTAGTCCCCGTCTGGATTGACCTGCTTGGTCAGTTCCACCGGGACTCCCCCACGTATGCACAGTTTCACGGGCTCCTCGCCCGGTTCCATGTTTCGATCCACCAGCAGGCGGTTTTCGTGATCCGACCCCAGAACCCGCTCTATCAGGCGATGATCGAAAAGCATATCCGCATCCATCAGAAGCACCTCGCCGCCGCGGATCAGCTGCTCGCGCAGGTGCCACACAGTCACCACGCTGCCCTGCTTATAACGCGGATTGTATTCGAGCTCGACGCCACGCTCTTCACCGATCGCGGACAGCTCATCCACAATGCATTCCGCCCTGTAGCCGGTTCCGATAACAATCTCTTCTATGCCACAATGCCGCAGGATTTCGATATACCGCTGCAACAGGCTTTTGCCGCCGAATTCCAGCAGACACTTGGGCCGCGCGCGGTAGGCCGGTCCCAGCCGCTGGCCCATTCCCGCCGCGAGTATCACTGCTCTCATCCGCGACGTCCCGGGTCCGGTTCCATACGCCTGCCGCCTCTGTTCGCGTCACAAGGGGTGTCGCTGCGGAGAACGCTAGGCCTCGCACACCGGGCGCGAAGCATCGATTAGCGGCTCCGCAGATTTTCTCACGACCACATCCTCGATCCAGAGCCAGTCGAGGCCCCTTCCTATCTCTCTAAGCCTGGACTCATAGCTGGTACTCTTCACAAAACCGGCAAACCAGGGATCGTAGTCCGCGCCCTCCCCCTCGAGGATTATGCGCGCTACCAGAGGGCGTCCGCCCGCCGCCAGGCGCGCCTGTTTCAGGGACGCCCGGACCCTGGCAAGCCCTTCGTACCAGACGTCCCGCGCGCACACACGCACACGCAGCTCAGCCCAACGCACAGTATCCAGGACCACGTGCTCCACACTGCGTATCCCCTGCGCGTCTGCGTCGATCAGCACACAGCCCTTGGGACCGGCCTCCTCCATGTAGCGGGCCTGAATGTTGCCCGCGTATACGACCCAGGGTTCCTCATGCAGAATCCGAGGCCAGTGGATATGTCCAAGCGCCCAGTAGGCGTAGCCCTTGTCGACCAGTTCCTCCACGGTGCAGGGGGCATACAGGGGATCGTCCAGATACCGGATCGCGTTGGTGTGGAGAAGGCCGATGTTAAGAAGCTCCGGCACCGGGGCGGGATAACCGCGCGCCAGATTGTCCCAGACTGCTGTGGCTGCATAGCTCTGACCATGGATGGCTACGCCGAGGTCTTCGTACACCAGCGTGTGCGCGCTTCCCGTGGCAAATCGCTGTACGTGCTCCGGCAACCGCAACTGACGCATGACGTGACACTCAGCATCGTGGTTGCCATAAACCAGCACGACCCGGGTTCCGACCTCTCGCAGACGCGCCATTTCGGCGACGAAAAAATCACCAGTGGCCGGATCACCGCAGTCGCTATCAAAAATATCGCCCGCCAGCAGCAGGATTGCGGCTTCCTGTTGCAGGCAGAGGTCGATGAGATTACGGAAGGATCCGCGAGTCGCCCGTTGAAACAGAGGCGGAAGCGTTTCGGGCACGAGCCCGAGCCCCCGGAACGGACTATCGATATGCAGGTCGGCAGCGTGGACGATTTTCATATTGTTCTTCACTTGAACCTTTTGCAGAGCGCGGGACCCCGCACCATCGGACCCCGGCAACCGGGCCGTTCTTTACCTTTGCTCTTACCCCGAAAGGCGCAGTTATCTCGGGAGCAAGATCTGTACCGCTGGTTCCCTTCGACGGGTTCTGCGCCACAAGCCCCCCGAAAGCGCCACACGCTGGACCTTTACCCTGCGCCACCAGGCCATCGAGGAAATCACACAACCGGCGACGCTCTCAGGAATGCAAAGCCCGAGGTCCGAAGCTCTCATGAATGAGAGCTGCTTGCGCGCGGGGATAACGAAGGATCGAATAAAAGAACAGCAGCTGAAGCTGCTTGCCGATCGCACCAGTGCCGCGACATTGCGGGCCAACCAGCTGCGCGTGTACTTCGCCGCCTTTGCCCATATGCAGATGGACGCGCTGCGTCGACTCGGGCCGGTGGGCACCGAGCTGGCGCGCGCAGGCGACCACGATCCGGCTAAAGCTCCTGTAGATCGGGACACGGTTGCGGATCACGGTGCGCAAGGAGCCTAATCGGTGGCGGATGCGGGCTAGGTGCTTTCCGCAGAGGAGTTGTCTTCCCGGCAGTGCCAGTTCCAGGCGGTCTCGATTATCGAATCAATATCGGGGAACTGCGGCCGCCATCCCAGGGTGCTCGCCGCTCTGGAGCTGCTGCTGATGAGCACTGGCGGATCACCGGGACGCCTCTTCTTTTCCACCACCGTGAAATCCTTCTGGCTGACCCGCCTTACGTGATCGATGACAGACCGCACGGAATAGCCCGTATCATTGCCCAGATTGAACGCAGCGCTCTGCCCCGAATCCCTCAGGTACTCCAGCGCCTTGATGTGCGCATCCGCCAGGTCATTGACGTGGATGTAGTCCCTGATGCAGGTTCCGTCATCAGTCGGGTAGTCGGTACCGTATATGCTTATGCCGGGTGTTCTGCCGAGTGCTGCATAGAGGGCCAGCGGGATCAGGTGGGTTTCCGGCTCGTGGCGCTCGCCGATTTCGGCTTCCGGGTCAGCACCGGCGGCATTGAAGTAACGCAGACTTATATGCTTCATCCCGTAGGCATGGCCGTAGTCCTCGAGTATTTTCTCGACCATCAACTTGGTTCGGCCGTAGGGGTTGATCGGCTCCTGCGGGTGGTCCTCGGTAACAGGAACCTGCCGGGGCATGCCGTAGGTCGCACAGGAGGACGAGAAGATGAAATACCGCACATCGAATTCGCGCATCACGTCCAGGAGGTTTATGGCATTGACCACGTTATTCTGATAATAGAGGGCCGGCTTCGTCATCGATTCGCCTACGTAGGCGAAGGCGCTGAAATGCATTACCGCATCTATCCGATGGCCCTCCAGGCAGCTCCGGATCTGGTCCTTGTTGGCTAAATCACCGAGCACGAATTTTCCCCATCTGGCGGCGTCGCGATGCCCATAGACCAGGTTGTCGAACACAACGGTCTCGTAGCCCCTCTGGCTCATCAGCTTATTGGTGTGAGATCCGATATAGCCGGCCCCGCCGACGATGAGTATCATAGTCTTTCACCTCCCTGCCGCTCGGTGCACCGACCGGTCGTCTTCGGGATCAACCCGCTCAACCCTGTACGCCAGGACCCAGCGCCGGGTAGGCTCGTGAATAAAGTATTCCAGGTCCACAGCCGCGCCGTGCAACAGGGAAAAAAGCTCATCCTGACTCGGAAAATTCTTGATCACCTCGAAACTGTTCCCTGACGGAAGCCGCCTCGCCTGAATCAGGTCACCGCCGCTGTCGTAACGGAGAAACATTCTGTCGAGCGCCTCGCGCGGCAGTTGATCGATGAACACGACGCTGGAACCGGGAAGCAGCCTGTCGTGCAGGCCGTCAACGAATGCTCTTACCCTCGACTTTGGCATGTGCGACCACCAGTCGACGGCGAATCCGGCGGTGAAAGAGCCCGAAATGTGCCTTAGTGAATAGGCGTCCGCCTGCGCGAACCTCACGCGTGCGGCTCCATAGCGCTTGTTCCGTGCTTCCGCCAGCATGGCGTCATTCGCGTCGGTCGCGACAAGAGAACGCACCACGGAGGCGATCGCCTGCGTCCACCGCCCGGCGCCGCAGGCGATTTCTAGGACGTCCCGGCCCGCGAGCCGCTCCCTGAGAAACTCTACCAGTTCCGCGTGTTCCCGCCAGCGGCGTGCATTCGTATAGCCCATCGATTCATCGTAAATGGGGGCGCGCTGTCGATAGTATTCGATCATCTGGGCAGCAAGCGTGTCGTTCATGGCACACCCCTGACAAGCCTGTCAGACACTGGTCGCAGCTGTTTCGCCTCCAAATCCTGCTTGACCGCACAGGCATGCCGATAAACCGGTTCACAGAGCGTTTTGATCCGTTCTTGCTCCCGCGCCGAGAGCTTTTGAAATTTGCCGAGGCTGCCGGTGCTGATCCTTTCCGCGTATACCGGTTTATAGGGGATGTCAATGAATCTGTAGATCTGCGGGAGAATTCGTGCCTTCTCCTTTACCAGCTGGTCATAGTCGACGATCATCAACCGGTGGGTTCCGATCCGGTCCACGATGTCGAACAGCTGGTGCGTTTTGCCCATATACGACAGACAGGCGCGCTCCAGGCGATCGGTCGATAGCGTGCCCCATGCCCGATACCGCCGCTGTCGCGCCTCCGACAGGAACTGGGCACCACAGGCGTCGAACAGCTCGGTGAGTGCGAAACGGCTCCAGTGGTGAACGAGCGAGTAGACCACCGAGGCGGGATGACGGAGTACCCATATCATCTTGTGGCGATCCCGGTGTTCGAAGTACTCCCGGTAGCATTCGTTGAGATAGGTCGTCTGGAAACAGTGGCGGCCCTGCGAAACGTACTCCATGTGGCCAGAGAGGATGAGCGCCGCGTCCAGCTCGTCGTCGCGCGCCGAACGGAAATCCACCATGCCCTCACTTTGGGCGATGATACGGGTCAGCATTGTGGTCCCGGAACGCTGGCACCCGGTAACCAGCACAGACTCGGGAAACTCGTCGAGCCTTTTCAGCAAGGCGCATCCAGCGGCACGAACATGACGTGCAAACTGCTTCCAGGTCTTTATCCTTCGCCCCCGAGCGGCCGCGGCGGTGCGCCGAACGGCGGCCGATATAGCCGGGCTGTAGCCCTCAGGCATGACTTGCCCCCTGCGATGCGGACGAGAGCCGCTTCGCATTTTCCAGAATCGACGTGCCGCCGGATCGGAGCACGGCACCGGCGAAAGATGGCCACCTGCGCCAGGAATCCAGGCGCGAAAAGGCTGACTTCGCACCTTGCCACCGATGGGCGCGCAGCGCCAGATAGCCCAGTCTGCGGTAGTACTTGTGTCGCAGCTCCGCATCCGTTTCTATGACACTTGCAAAGATTTCACAGATGAGCTTGAAGTTGCGGTATTTGGCCGCGTCGTCCTGCAGTGCCAGGCGATCCGCACGCGCGTCGCGGTGCCATACCCCTACGCAGACCGGCAGATAATCCACCTTGAACTGAAGCGAGATCGCCATATTGAACTGCCAGTCCTGGTATTTTGTGAGCCGGGGGTCGAACTGAACTCGGTCGAGCACTCGACGCCTGAAGAGCGTGCTGTTGTTATGCATCTTGTTCGGCCAGCGGAAGTTGGTCATCACGTCGAACCAGTAGTCGGCGGGGGGTGCAATTGTGGTACTGCCGTCTTTCGTGTCGCGACAGAGCTGGGAAAATACCATGTCGGTATCGGGGTGCCCTTTCAGGTACTCGAGCTGAGACGCGACTTTGTTCGGATAGTAGTGGTCGTCGTCATCCAGCAGGCAGAGGAAATCGCCCCTGGCCACGGCGAACCCGACATTGCGCGCGGCCGCGCCGCCGAGGGTTTTATCGTTCCTGACCAATCGCAGACGGCTGTCTTCGATATCGAGCCGCAAGGGGGGATTCGACCCGTCGTCTACCACGATTACCTCAACATTGCTGTGCGTCTGATCCAGCGCGCTCCGCACGGCCGCCCTTACCAGCGCGGGGCGATTCCTGGACGGAATTATGATCGACACCAGGTCCTGTCCGGTTGCCGCCGTTCCGTCCGTACTCTTCGGTCCACGGGAATCACTCTGGATGCCCAGCTCGCCATATAGCCCCAACAGCCGCTCGCGGTATTTCGCCGGCGTGAATTCGCAAGCCATCCACGTACGACCACGGCGCGCCATCTCGCCGAGGCGGGCATCGGGCATGTCGGCAACGCTGCGCAGGGCCGCCGCAAGACTCTCGACGTCGCCGCTCCTGAAAGTAACGCCCGTCTCCTGTTCCCGGATAAGCTCCGGGATACCACCGATGGCCGCACCGATCACCGGCGTTCCCAGCGCATAGGATTCCATGACCGAGAGGGGTGCATTCTCATACCATTCGGAGGGGAGCACGGTAGCCCGTGCCGAGCGCACCAGCTCGTGGAGCACCGCTCCTGTCTGGTAGCCTAGGAACCGGACGTCTGCTCCCAGGCCCTGCGCCAGTTTCCGCACCTGGCGCTCTTCAGGAGCGGTTCCTGCCAGCCACAAGGGTACTTGTGCCTGCACCGATGCCCTGATGAGCGTGCTGAGTCCCTTTTCCGGCACCAGGCGGCCGAAATAGATGAATGCCTTGCCGACGGAGAAATCGGGCTCGAACCGCTCCACATCGACAAAATTAGGAATGTGGACGAATTTCGCCGGATCCCATCCCCACTCTGCAAACTTCTGAAGGTAGAAACGGCTCGGCACCACGAAACGGTCGACATTACGACGGTAACAGCCGAGCAGGCGATGGACGGCGCTTTCCACCGTGACCAGGCCGCTCAGCGGCAGCGAATCCTTCAGACAACGATGCAGCACCGCGTTGTAAACGGCGCCTTGCGTGCAACGCTCGCAAACCGCGCCATCGCGGTACATGCTGTGCGACGGACACGCCAGCTTCAGGTCGTGCAGGGTCAGCACCGTGGGTATACCGCACTTTTTCAGCAAACCCAGCACCGAGGGCGAGATGCGGTGATAGAGGTTGTGCGCGTGCGCCACATCCGGCTGCACGGCATCGAGCAGCCGGCCGAGCTTGCGACGCGCTTCGAGCGAATAGACCACCCTGGGTATCCGCACCAGCTTCTGGTGCACCGAGTAGCGTTTTCCAAACTCAATCTCGTCGACAAAATAGTCCGACCACGGCGTAGGCATGTTGTCCGGATGGTGCATGGCAAAGGGCGCAACCCGCCAGCCGGCTTCTTCCAGCAGACGGTTCTGCTCGAGGAACACGACATCCGCGCCCCCGCGACGGTAGTAGTGGTTATTGATGGACAGCAAGGTGGCCAAAACATCACCTCATAATGAAGCAGGGTATCTGATGCCGTGTGTCCCCACCCCGGCAAACCGGGCGGTCGAAAGCTCGCGCCGCCGCAGCTCGTCAACCAGTTGCCGATAGTTTTCCACGTATTCCGCGGCGCGTGCCCGTGACTGCTTCTGCAGACGCCGCGGTCGGACGGGTGTCGCAGCCGCATCACAGTCCAGGAAGCGCAGAGCCCGGGAAGCCACGCCGTCCGGATCCGCGGCCAGCTCCTCGTACCCGACCTGCAGATAGGGGTTGGTTCGCGCCAGCGTCGCCAGTCGACCGTCCACCCAGTCCTTGGCGCGCAACCGTGCCACGGCCTCCCGCAGCGGGATCTCCACTCGTACGCCATTGGGGTAGCTCCGTCCCCAGCGTATCCCGGTCGAACGGGCCAGCGCGCGCGACTTCAGCCACTCCACGGCGTCAAGGCGCACAATGTGAATGACTCTTATATCTGGCCGACGGCTGAGCCAGCGCAGATGCGCCTCGAGACGGTCGAGCCACAGGGCCGGGCACAGACCGGGGTGCAGCCGCCATTTGTCAGAGGCACGAAACAACCGGCGGAATCCCAGCCACTGCTGCCGGCCATCGAAAACTTCGGTCATATGATCCCGATCCAGCCCGCGGAGAGAGGAAAAATCGCCGCCAAGGGCGCGCTTTGCCGCCTCGAGCCTGCAGTGCCAGGGCAACCGCTGGGTCCACTCCCAGCCGCAGGCCACCAGAGGATGCGCACCAATGGATTCCGCCAGCATGCTGCTCCCGGTCCTCTGAGTTCCAACAATCAGGAAATTTTTCACGATACCGCCCCATTCTTCCGGGCACTGACAGACCCTTCCCCGTCCGTCAGCTCAAAGAAGGTCGTCGGTCCCTGCTGGAGATGTCGGGTGTCCAGCGTGAAACGCACACCCTGGGCGGTATTCTCCACCGGTATCTCCTCCGTGCGCTCGCCGTTGAGGGCCGCAGCATAGAGGCGCAACTGTTCCGGACGCTGGTGGGTGAGCCGCAGCGTTGCACGCTCGCCCCGCATCACTACGGGCAGCCCGCCGAGTTCCAGCAGCGTCTTGCGCTGCGGCTCAGCAAAACGCATGCCGGAATTCAGGGCATCGGTCGCGAAGACCACCAGGATTCTTCCGCTTTCCTGCAACGGTCGGTCATCCAGCGATGACGCGGCCAGGAGCCCCGGACCGCTGGCGGATTCGATGGTGAGCGCGGAAAGCGCTATAGGCAGACCGCGATCGAACACCACGGCTTCGGTCCTTGGAGTCACCACGCGCATGCGGCGCCGCCGCGTCTCCAGGAGCAATTCACCGGTGTCGCTCTCAAATACACCCGGTGCACGGCGGGTGCGATTGTCGGCCGGCAGGATTCCGGCTTTTTCCAGCACTCCAACTCGCGTCGCCCAGCGGCGGCTCCCCTTGCCCGCACCCGTATCCACGTCCTTGTCCGATGCCAGCATCCTGATGCCGGTCCGATCGGGTCGCATCAGACCTTCAGTACTCCACCGTGACACTGCGGAGTCGAGTGATCCGTTCTCCCCCCATATCAGGCCGACACCCGTTACGAGGGACAAATTGCTGACTTCCTGCGGCATGTGATCGACGCCGGCGCCACTGTCGAATACATATTGCGGAGTCAGCATCACGCCGACGCGGGAGCGTGAAGGCGCCACGTCGCGACGCAGGAACAACAACGCCGCCAGCGTCTCTGCCGCACGGCCGATCGGGTCCATGCCTACGCTGAAGGGATAGATGGCGTCCGAGCGCTTCGCCCCCGTTTCTCTGTAGCCGGGGACGATTGGCGCAGAAGCCATGCGGCAGATCATGTCCCAGTCCTGCAACGCGGCATAGGCGGGAACCGTCAGTCCGGACTCCCGGCGCCAGCTGTTCCAGAAGGGCTGCCCGTACTCGCTCACCGTGTACGGCCGGCCGGCGTACCGGGACAGAGCCAGCTGACGGTAGTACCTCAGATCGGTCGCGATGGAGCTGCTCTGCTGGCGTTCGGCGCCTGTCCTGACAAAGCCGCGAGGGTAATCGTGATAGCGGTGCATATCGACCCAGTCCAGCCGTGCCCGGGACGCATCGGCCTCCAGCGACACACCGCTGTCGAAGGCGGATACCATGCCGCGGTAGCCGAGCTCGCGCAGGTGCTGCGTCATCCACTGCAGCGTTTCCGTCTCCAGCTCCAGGTAGAAGCGCTGCAGGTCTGCCATCCGCCTGGCTTGCGACTTGCGCCCCGGGAGATCGATCATGCCCTGTTCCAGCGATTCGTGGGCTGCCACATCGTCCGGGCCCCAAGCGGTCTTGAGGGTCTCAGTGTCGGCGTACCGCTGGCGCAGCCAGCCAATGAAGCGCGTCTTGAGCTCGGCTGGAACCTGGCTCAGCTTGCGCAGCTGAAAGTTGAGTCCGCCCTCGTTGACCAGGATGATGCCGGCCAGCGCCGGATCTTCTAGGGTATTCAGCCCGGTGTAAGGATTCGTGGGAGTGAACAGCCGGTCGACCAGCTCCCGCCAGTGCTGCTGGTGAGCCGGGTTATAGTAGACACCCCGTTTGACGCTGCCACCGCTGTCTCCTCCGAAAGCCCCTCTGGGCGTGGACAGGCCGTACATAAGCCAATAGATGCCCTCGCGCTTCAGGGCGGCGAGCAGATAATAAAAGCGGTCCAACTGCTCGGGATCGAAATCGAAATCCCCATCGCGATTTCGCATCAGAAGCTGCTCTATCCTGGGGAGGCGTGCCAGGTTGTATCCGTGCAGGCGCAGCTGCTTCACATAGTCGTCAATGGCCTCGTGCGCGGGGAGCTTGCCACCTGCGTATGGGCCGAGCGGCTGGGAGGCACACAGAAATCGCTGCGGTCGGTCCGGCTGAGTGGCGAAAACGAAATGCCCGTCCCGGTTCGCGGTCACCGGACCCAAGCGACCGGCGGGTCCTTCGGCAACCAGAAGGGAAAAATCCAGTACACTGCCGGGCACGACAGCGAGGTCCGTATGTCGGAGCGGCAGCCAGCTCTCCTCGGCGCTGGCGACGGTCGCAGCCAGCATCAGAACACTCACCCACAGCGTCCGGCTGCGCCGAGTCCGGTTTTCGTACTCTGTGGTGCCCCTCATCGCACCAGCTCCAGGCGTTTCGCTGCAGTCAGATAGCCGTATGTCACCAGCCTGGTGCCGAGGCTCGCCTCCAGCTCCTCCAGCTGCCGTGATGAAAGGTCGCGTTCGAAAGCATTGCTTCGCGACGTCACAATCTTCTGCCTGCGAAAGCGCTTGTCGAAATCCGCTGTCCACGGCAGGTGGAGAAAGGGCAGCACCCTTTCCATTGTCTCCTGCGGGCGCGCCACAAAGTCTTCATAACGAATCAGCATATAGCGATCAGCAGGCAGCTGTGCCGCCCCGCGTTCGTAGGAATCCATCAGTAGCTTCCAGGCGATGGCCGCCAGCCGTACGTAGGAACCTCCGCTGTTCAGCCACTCATCCTTGTAGGGCTCCGTCAGCTCCCCCCAGAGCCAGTTCTCCGGACCTCTGTAGCCGCCCCACCAGGGCATCTGCAGCCAGGAATTAGCGACCGCCCGGCCATCCCGGACGATATGGAGGAACCTGGCCTGCGGAAAGATCCGGTTGAAAAATCCAATGCGCGACCAGCCCGTATACTTGTGCAGGAACAGGGGCTTTCCCTGGATCCTGTGGCGTTCGCAAAAGAATTGGGTGAATCGGCGCTCAAGCCACGGGGTTACATCTGCTGCCTCGAGATCCCGACTCGAATTGGCGTATATCGACGACACCTGTTTCGAAATCAGCTCGAATGCCTCGGAGGGGGCGAATTTTATGAGGGATGGATTGCGCGTCAAGCGGCCGAGCGGCGTGCGGAACAACGCATTGTTCCAGCGTCCTTTCAGATTCAGACGGGGCACCCCGTTGTCGATGTTGGTGACGAAAGCGGTTTCCGGATGCCGCGCAATGATTTCGTTGATCAGCGAAGACCCACAGCGTCCCGTTCCGACGACGAAGCAGATGTTCATGTCGTCGGCCTGCTGGCTTCTGCGATCGCGGGGCGTTGAAGCAATCGCAGATAGCGTTCCTCCAGAGCCTTTGAAAGAAGCTCATAACTGCGGTTCCTGCGAACATAGTCTGGTCCCCGCCGAGCCATCGCTTTAGCCCTGGTGTCGTCATTCAGCAGCTCCAGGACGGCACTGGCAAATGCCTGTGGTTCATAGGGGACCGCTATCCCTGCACCGCTTTCCGCCAGGACCCGCGCCTGATCCGGGTGATCGTTGGCCACCACGGGTTTGCCCAGGGCAAGATACTCGACAACCTTGGTGGGCGAGGTCGAGTCCAGAATCGGACTGGGCCGAAAGGGCGAAACGCAGACGCGCGCAGCGCGAATGTAGCTCCAGGCCTGATCTCTCGGCAGCATTCCGGTAAAAATCACGTCCTTCTCCACGCCATGCCGTCTCGCCTCGTGCTGCAGGAACGCGAGATCCCCTTCCCTTCCGTCGCCGACCAGGACCAGCAGCGCCCGGGGAGCGCGCTGGTGCACCCGCCGGAAAACATCGATCAAAAACTCCATCCGCCGCGCCCGGGTAATGATGCCGACGTAGACCACCGGCAGCCGCCCACGCAGCCGTGGATCCCCCGCGGATCGGACTTGCTGTGATTCCGTCTGGCTGAGCGAGATGCCCATGGGGACCGGCGTCAAGGCGTCGGCTTCGATGCCGCGCGCCGCCACATCGGTCTTCATGCGTTCACTCTGCACGAAAACGTGGTCGCAGCGCGGAAGAATCTGGCGGTACAGGAGCCAGTCAGTCACATGGCCGCGCAGCGCATAGAACCAGCGATGCCAGGCTGTCAGGGTGTCTCCGACCTCGGACACGCGATAGCGGTCCGCTTCGGGGAATGGGAACGACATCCAGTAGAAGAACGGGATGTCCAGGCTGCGGGCCGCGGCCAGGCCGACGAGCCCCGCAAAAGGCTTATCGCGCACCTGAATAAAGTCGTATTCGCCGTGGCGCGCGATGGCCATGACGCGGAGATCATGGACCCATCCGAGCAACTGATTCCAGGCCTTTCCGAGAATCCCCTCACCTTTCCCGGCCGCGCCGACGAAGACGCACTCCGCCGTTCCCTTTTGTTCCTTCGCCGTCCGGCTCGACGCGGCCGACTGCATCACCCAGTCGATATGGTGACCGCGACCTGCCAGTCCCGCGGAAAACAATTCGGTGAGATCGACCCGGGTGGCGGGATACTTCTCCCGTGTCACATAGAGCATGCGCAGAAACGTGGTTTTCATACTCGCCTGCCTCCGAGGTCGAAGGACTGTGCCTCGCCGGGCAACCGGCTGGCGAAAGCCGGCGGTCCGCCGCGACGGGAAATGTTATAGGCAACGCCGAAAAAGACGATGGCAGAAAAGTACAGCCCTGGGTTCTGGTGTGCCGCCGAGGTGAGCGAATTGCCCAACGTGAACAGCTGGCCCGCGAAAGCCATCAACCAGTACAGGCGCGCACGTGGCTCGTCGGCCTCGAGTGCCTGAAGGCAAGTATAAGCCAGTAGCCCCAGCATAATGAGCACGATAGCGGCTGCGCCGACCCATCCGTTCTCGGCGACGAAGTTGGGCCAGATGGTATCTGTCAGCACATTGCGGTCGTTCCACCACCAATAATTCTCAAAGCCGCGCTCCAAATAGAACGAAAGGTCGAATTTAGCCGCACCGACACCGGCGAAAGTCGCAAGCCCGCTGCCGAGCGGCGCAAACTCATTTGCGATGTAGTAAGCGTGCCAGTACATTACGCCGTAGGTGCTGGATATGTCCGAAATCTCGGTACGATCGCCGGTTATGGCCCAGCTTCGAAGTACGTGGGTGATGAACTCCGAATCCCAGGCCCACCAGGCCACTGCCAGTACCCCGACCGCTGCGACAAACATCATCGGAATGAAATAGCGCCAGCCTTTAATGGCCCCAATGACGATCGGCACGGTGACGAGTGCCGCGATGAGCTCTCCTTTTTGTCCCGAAGCGATCAATAGCCAGAAATAGCACAGCGCGACCACCAGGAACGAGCGCTGCTTGCCGATAGCGCCCTTGATGAGTGAAAACAGCATCAGAATCCCACTCAGATAACCCATGTATAAGGGGTGCGGGAAAGGTCCAATTGACTTGCTTGGCAGACCCAGCCAGTGCGGCTCGGATTCGACTAACCATGCAGGTTTCCCGTACAGACCCGGTGAAAGAATATAGGTGCTCGGAGACACCCATCGCCAGACGACCAGCAGCGTCAGCGGTACCCACAACCAGCGCACCAGCAGCCAGTACCGCTCCTCCGTCCGCTCGCTCCAGGTGAGGAAAAAACCCACGCTCAGCATGATCAGGAACTTCACATTCGTGAGTAGCTGGTAGGTCGCACCCACGAGTGAATGGGTTTTCCCGAAAACACTGCTCAGAACACTGGTGGTCACGAAGACCAGGAGCAAAAACAGCAGCGCAAGGGCGAAACGCGACTCGCGGATCCAGTGGCGTGTTGCCAGCAGCGCAAACGGAGCGATGGTTATCAGCCACAACTCGAGGAATCCGCTGACAGCGAAGCCGAAGAGGGTGTTGCCTACCAACCTTCGCCACAGCGAGACAGCAAGCAATAGCGCCAGCATGCCCCAGAACGCAATATCACGCCGGCCCGGCGCGTCACCTTTCACCATGCTTGCGAGGAAGAAGGGAATATAAAGCGCGGCCACCAGAAGCAGCGCCGGCACTGCCCGGCCGGTTCCGACCAGGCCTGCCACGGAAAGCCCGGCCACTAGAGCCAGCAGATACTGCCGAGACTCACCTTGAAATAGACCGCGGATGCCAGCTGCTTCGGTCATGCGGGCGATCCACTGATGTAGCTCGCGCCAGACGGCCACCGCCTACACATAGCCCAGCTCCAGCAGCAGCGTGCGCTGTTCCCGCGTAACGGTCTGCACCTCGTCGGGTTTCAGGTGGCGTTTCCAGGCGACCGGCCGCTCCCGGAGCTGCAGTCCACGTACGGCGGCTTCGAAGCAGGGCGTAAACTGAAGACCGAGGAACTCGGTGATGCGGCGAACCTGGCCGAGCGGGTCCGCCATCAAGTCCTCGTAGCGCAGCTCCAGGAGTTGCCCCGCAGGAACCCTTCGGAGTCCGGCCCGGACGGCCTGGACGTCCTCCACCCAGTTGCGGGCACTCACCGCATAAGGATCTGAACCGGCATCGACCAGCTCCTGAGGAGTGGCACCGGACCACCAGGTTCTGTGTCGAGGCCACCACCTTACTCTGAGCAGAGAATATGCAACCGCCCTGCCGTCACGAATGAGGTGAATGAAGCGCGCGTTCGGAAATACTTCCTTCAGCCAGGGGAGACGCTGATTGTTGGCGGTTCGCTTTGTCAGGAAGAGCTGCGCGCCTGAAAGCGCGGCAACGTGTGCAAACTCGCGGCGCAGGCAGGTGGCATTGCCTGCCCCGCCCGCAGCTTTCGGCGCCGCAACCGGTCTCAGGCCACAGCGTCCATAAAGCGCTTCCCCTTCAACAGGTCCGGGAACAAGACGTTTGACCAGCGGGCGCTTGCCGCGTGAATTAGCGATGCCCCTGTCGTCAAACCAGGCTTTTCGCTTCAGGGCAGGAAAGCAGGCGGTCAGTCTGATCAACAGGCCTGTGGGAGCCCACCGGGGGGCAACCGTATGGTAGTTGCTGATATAGGCAACGTCCGGGTGGAGGCAGAGAATCTTATACAAGAGAGTGGTGCCCGAACGCCCTGCTCCCAGGAGAAACACCGGATCAGATTTCATGCCTTGCCGCCCTGTTGCCGATATAGCCGTCGATGCGCGTCCGACCGACTGGTAGCGTCACCCACCGTGTGTGCCCCCAACCCAAACCTCAATAATGGTTCAGCACTGTGCCAGCGAGTGGCACACCGCCGACGGCCAGGCCTTCGGCCAGATCCTGTGCTTCGGCAAGCCGCGTGTGGTCCTTACGTGCCACCATGAGCGCTCCGGCACTTTGCGCCGAGATCACGGCCGTGTCCGTACAGAGCGCGGCCGCCGGCGTATCGATGATGACCAACTGGAACTGCTGCGCTTTTCTGCTCAGCCATTTGCTGAACGGCTCGCGGCTCAAGAGCTCCAACGGGTTCGGGGGAACTGCTCCCGCCCCCACCACGTGCAGATCGCCCAGGCAGGGGAGCCCGCTGACTTCGTTGACATTCCGCGGCGTGCCCAGTACGCCCGATAAACCGTAGTGTCTGGGAAGATTGAACACCAGGTCCTGGCGGGGGCGCCTCAGATCCGCATCGACCAGCAGGGTACGGATCCGCATCTGAGCAAAAGCGACTGCCAGATTGGCCGCGACAAAGCTGCGTCCCTCTCGCCTTCCGGGACCGACGACCGCCAGCGTCCTGCGATCTTCATCGAACCAGTGCAGAAGCAACCGGCTGCGCAGTGAGCGGAATGCTTCCGCCTCGGGCGAAAACGGTCGGTAGGCCGCCACCAGCTCCAGGCTCAGGCCCGTGTTCGAACCTGGTTGAAGGCACGGAAAGGAAAATTGCCGCGCCAGCGCTTCCTCGATGTCCCGTTCCTTCACTAGCCGCAGCTTCAGCAGCGCTTCGCCGAGTCGCACCCTGTGCCTGGCCCTCCCGGGCAGCTTGAACCACCGCGGCTCTTTCTCCTGTAAGCGCAAACCCCGCCTCAGGCCTCGGCGCGAAACCTTCTGCATCTGTACCAGGATTTCACCCAATCTGGGTGTTTCAACAGCGCTTATAGCGTCGTCGTAGGCGCGGCTGGCGGCCAGATTCGAGCCGCTCACCAGTGGCCAGATGTTCTCAGTCTGCATGTCGGAAATGCCTCCCCTTTTGACAGCCTGTGCCCAAGGACTGCGCTTCACTACCGCTGCCGGCACCTCTTGCCTGGTCCCGGACTACATCTTGGACAGGGCAACCAGCAGCGGTGCACGAAACTCCCTCTCCAGGTCCTTTCGCGAGCGCACCCGCCGGTCGAAACTCTCAAACAGAAAGGCCAGCCCCAGTCCCAGCAGCGTACCTGCAAACGCGGCGATAACGAGATTCTGTTTCACCTTTGGGCTCGCCGGGTTGACGGGGGCCGTGGCCCTGTTGAACAGCAGCGCGTTGGTCTGGATCACGCGACTCTCGATATCTGCGTGCTCAAATCGCGTCATCGCATCGTCATAGGCGCGCTGGGCGCTGTCTACCTCCCGTGCCAGCACCGAGATGCTGTCGTGCTGCTGCTTGAGCTCCAGCACCTTCTCCTTCTGTCCAGCAAGCGCATCTTCCAGCCCCTGTTCCCGTTGCCGAGCCAGTTCCACCTTCTCATCGATGCCGCGCGTGAACAGCGCAATCTCCCTGTCGAGCCTGTCTTGCAGGTTCGCAGCTTCCGCCTTGGTGCGCTGATATCGCGGATATTTCTCGGCGGACTTGTACGCCAGCTCAGCCAGCAGCTCATTCTCATTTTTCAGCATCTCCGCCTTTATGGCCTGTATGAAGCTGTTGTTGGCGATCTCCGGCAGGGTCTCCAGGGAACGCCCCCTGGCCTGCAGGTCTTCAATCTGCCTTTGCCTGTGTTCCGCATCCTGAGTGGCCGTTTGTGCGGCCAGTAGCTGTTCAGCCAGGCTCTGCAAACGCGCGGTTTCTATATCCAGCCGTTCGTTTGTCGCGACCACAGCGTGTTCCTGCTGGTACGCCGTGAGCCTCGCTCGTGCAGCCTCCACCTTTCCACGGAGCGGCTTGAGCTGCTCGCTCAGCCAGGCCGTCGTTTGCTCCGCCGGCTCCACTGCCATTTCCAGCCGTGTGTCGATGTAGGCTTTCGCGAAGGCGTTGGCCACCCTGGCAGCAAAAGCGCCGTCGTTTGCGGAATAATAAATGTCGATGATGCGACTGGCCCGCGACGCGCCTACGGTCAGCTTGCCCAGCAGCCAGTCCGCCAGCCAGTCTTTGATCATGCCTTTACCCTCGCTTACTTGAATAAACATTTCCCGAAACCCTGGGTCATCCGCCAGACCAAGATCGTCGACCACTTTCAAGGCGACCTTGCGGCTCTGAATCACCTTCACCTGGGTAGCCATGTAGCTGTTCGAGAGCTGCACCTGCGCATTCAGATCCTCGTACGGAACGATGTCCTCCAGGCTGATGATCAGTGAAGCGGTAGCAACGTACATTTTTGGCATCCGAAAGCTGATAACCGCTGTCGCAATCACCGTTACGGCCAAAGCGACGAACACCAGCCATTTCCTTCCCCACAGGATCGTGCCCAACTGATTCAGAGTCATTGTCTCGATTCTGCCATCATTGTTTGAAAGCCCTCACGAAAAGCGGCAAAAGAGGGGCCCAGGTCCGTCAGCCTGGTCCCGGGTACGGCTATAAGCACGAATGCTGATCTGACACTCGGCATCATTCCTGCCCTCATCGGTAGAACGGAAACAGCCTAACTTTAGTGGCAGCCTGGGAACCCGGTCCGTGCCCGCCTTCATCCGTAAGGTGCGGGAAGCCAGTCCACAGCGTAGTTTCCGCTCTGAAACGCGATCACTGCTCAGTTCCAATGAGCAAGACGTGTACCAGCGGGCTCTTTCCGGTAAGAGCCGAGGCCCTAATTCAGAGGCTTTGTCGGAAACGCGGGTTGAGGCGCCGACGACAAGCGCCTGAATTGCACCCGAGTATGCCACGCTGCCATACGATCGCCCGTACTGGTTCACGTCGAGGCCGTGCTTCGCTGTTCCCCCGGTCCGCGACAAGTCCGGCCGGCACCGAGCCGTTCCGCTTGCAGATCTGAGAGGCCCCAGAATTGGCGATCTCAATCTTGAGAGCCTTGTCGCGCCTGACGATCACGGGCAACGGAAGGACCCAACGTGAAGGCCAGGAATCTTTGTTTTGTTAGTGTTGGTCTTTTTGGGGTTCATGTCCGTGACCGGATTTGCCGGTACGCTTCTTGCTCGACACCGCATGCGGGCTCTGTGGTACCGCGAACCGGAGGAGGATGAACGAAGAATGAGAGATCTGACTCAAAAGCGCGTCATCGTGACGGGTGGCGCAGGTTTTCTGGGCTCGCACCTTTGCGAAAAACTTCTGCAGCACGGTCACGAAGTCGTGGCGATCGATAACTTTTACACCGGCACCAAACGCAATATTGCGCATCTGCTGCACGATCCCTATTTTGAAATCCTACGTCATGATACGACCGTGCCCGTTTATCTCGAAGCGGATCAGATCTACAACCTGGCATGTCCGGCTTCGCCCATCCATTACCAGCACGATCCCGTTCAGACAACGAAGGTGAATGTACATGGATCGATCAACATGCTCGGTCTCGCAAAACGCGTGGGCGCACGCATTCTTCAAGCGTCGACCTCCGAGGTCTACGGGAACCCGAGCGTACACCCCCAGCCTGAAAATTACCTCGGATGCGTGAATCCTGTGGGCATACGCTCCTGTTACGATGAGGGAAAACGCTGCGCGGAAACGCTGTTCTTTGATTATTACCGGCAGCACCGCCTCAGCATCAAGGTGGCCCGGATTTTCAACACCTACGGCCCACGCATGCATCCCAACGACGGGCGCGTAGTCTCCAATTTCATTCTCCAGGCACTGCGCAATGAGCCCATCACCGTCTACGGAGATGGATCGCAGACGCGTTCCTTCTGTTACGTCGACGATCTTATCGACGGACTGATACGCCTTATGGCGTCGCCAGCCGAGATCACCGGACCGATGAACCTTGGCAATCCCGGCGAAGTGACCATGCTCGAGCTCGCCGAAACCGTTAAAGATCTCACCGGGTCAGGGTCGCCTATCTGCATGAAACCGCTTCCGGCAGACGACCCTGTGCGGCGCGAGCCGGAAATCGCCCAGGCACAGCGGCATCTCGGGTGGGCTCCCAGGGTCTCACTTAGCGACGGGCTCCGGAGGACCATCGACTATTTCTCCGCCCTGCTCGCCAGCCAGGCATCCGGGCGCGGACCACGATCGTCAGCGGTGAATGCAGGGAACACCGTGCCGTTGCGACCCGGTGCAGGTTCCGCCGATCGATCCTTCTCGACGGTCGAAGCCGGTGGGTCATAAAGTACAGAGTGTGGATGAAGGGTTTCAGGCGTGACTCCTTCCCGGCGCAGGCGTGTTATTGCAGCCCTCAAGGCGGTTGACTTGCTGATCGGGTTGATCGCGTTCGCTGTGGCGTTCTGGGCAGTCCATCTCGGGGCGCACGCAGCGCATTTTGGCGACTTCCTCGCAGTACGGGTCAAGGTGCAGAATGTTGCCGTCTTTATGGCATTCCTGCTGCTGTGGCACGTTCTGCTCTCTGCAGCGGGAATGTACAAACCGAAAAGACTCCGCGAAGCACCCGTGCGGAGCTTCACGCGTGGCGTGACGGCCTCCAGTCTTGCGGTCCTCCTCCTGGCGTGCGCGGCCGTCGAATTCCACCTCGAAGCACTGACACCCCGATTTCTCGCCGTGTTCTGGCTCACGAGCCTAAGCGCCATTCTAGCCAGCCGCCTCCTGCTGGGAGCCGGGGTTCGACACCGGCGTGCCAAAGCCGGGCAGGCCCACCATGCTCTGATCGTCGGCACCAATCCCCGCGCCCTGCAGCTGGCAGAGCAGTTGAGTGCACAACCCGGGGCCGGATATCGCATCATCGGTTTTGTCGACGATGGCTGGACCGGCGGTCAGCCACCTGCGGACAGCGCCTATCGTCTCGTAGCGAGTCTGGACGCACTGCCGGCGTTTCTCAGAGACCACGTCGTCGACGAGGTGATCGTGTGTATTCCGGTAAAATCATTCTACGATCAGGCCGAAAAAGTGATAAGTCAGTGCGAAGAGCAGGGTATCGTGGTGCGGTTTCCCCCGGACCTGTTCCACCCCAAGCTGGCAAGATCCGAGATCGAGGAACTGGACAATGGTGCCGTCATTTCGTTCTACACCGGCGCCATGGACGGATGGCAGCTCACCTTGAAACGCGGCCTGGATATCGTCAGCGCAAGTGCGCTTCTGGTGCTCCTCTCACCGCTGCTTGTGTGCGTGGCACTCCTGATAAAGCTCACCTCGCCGGGGCCAGTCCTGTTCGCCCAGGAGCGCGTCGGGTACTGCAAACGGCATTTCCGGATGTACAAATTTCGCAGCATGGTCGCGGATGCCGAGCAGCTACTGGCCCAGCTGGAGAACGCGCAGACGATGGATGGTCCGGCATTCAAGATGGCAGGAGACCCTCGCATCACAGCGGTCGGGCATGTCATCAGAAAGACCAGCATCGATGAGCTGCCACAGCTCTTGAACGTGCTCAAGGGTGACATGAGCCTTGTGGGTCCCCGGCCTACGCCGGTTCGGGAGTACCACGGGTTCAGCGAGGACTGGCACCGCAGACGTTTCAGTGTTCGCCCAGGTATCACCGGTCTGTGGCAGATCAGTGGACGCAGCACGACATCTTTCACCAGACGCATGGAGCTTGACATGCAGTATATCGACAAGTGGTCTCTCTGGCTGGACGCCGAGATCCTCTTCAAGACGCTGCCCGCTGTCTTGAGGGGTGAGGGCGCCGTTTAGGGTAGCAGCATGAAGATTGCAATGATCGGCGCAAGAGGCATCGATTCCGATTATTCCGGAGTCGAAAAAACGGTGCGGGAGATAGCCGTCCGCCTGGCGGAGCGCGACCACGATGTCCATGTTTTCTCCGAGGCCTGCGGTGCAGATGCCCCACGAGCCTACCGCGGTGTCAGGATCGTGCGTGTGCCCTCGCTTGGAGGAAAGCATACTGAGACACTCTCCAGAGCCGGTTTGGCAACGCTGCTCAGTATCCGGGACCGATTCGACGTGATCCACTTCCATGCCCAGGGGTCCGGGATATTCAGTGGCCTGTCGCGGCTGTCCGGACGAAAGTCTGTAGTAACGGTCCACGGGCTCGAC